>JBGAUP010000084.1:4517-20048 GCA_044228585.1 Runella sp.
ATATCAATGAACATCATTTGCCTGCCGTGGCTTCTTCGCTGTTTTTTGTGATTCGACTACAAGATACAACCATCTTGCCTCAGTTTCTTGCCATCTATCTGAATCACCCAGCAACTCAGTCAAAAATAAAAGCCATGATTAGCTCTACTTTGACTGTGCCTGTTTTGAACAAAAAAGAGTTCCAAGAGCTGCCTGTACCTACAATTTCGTTGGCTGAGCAAAAAGAAATCATTCAATTGCACCACATTTACCAACAGGAACGAGCAATTACAATTCAATTACTGGAAAAAAAAGAACAACTATTTCACGGGATATTCACTCAAATCATAACCCAAGATCATGTCTAAAATCATTACCCAAGCCGAAATCAACAATACCGTTTGGAAAGCCTGTGATACATTCAGGGGTGTAATAGACCCCAGTCAGTACAAAGATTATATCTTGACTTTTCTGTTTGTGAAGTACCTGTCCGACTTATGGAAAGACCGCTATAACTACCATCTGAACCGCTACGATGGCAACATCGAACGGACCGAAAGAGCCATGCGAAACGAGCGTTTCCAATTGCCCAAACATTGCCAATATGATTATCTCTATACTAATCGCAGCGAACCCAACATTGGCGAACTCATCAACGAAGCACTGGAAGAGTTGCAAGACTCGAACCGCACTAAGCTCGAAGGCGTATTTCGGAATATTGATTTCAATTCAGAGGCCAATTTAGGGCAGACCAAAGACCGTAACAGACGACTGAAAAACCTCATCGAAGACTTTAAAAATGTAGATCTCACGCCATCTCATTTGGAGTCGGCTGATGTTATTGGCGATGTTTATGAATTTTTGATTGAACGTTTTGCCTCTGACGCAGGTAAGAAGGCAGGGGAGTTTTATACCCCCTCACCAATCGCTACGCTTTTGGCAGCCTTAATGAACCCCCAGCCTGGTAATCGCATTTGTGATCCTACTTGCGGTTCTGGTTCTTTATTGATTAAAGTCGCTCAAAAAATTGGCTCTAATAATTTCTCCATCTACGGCCAAGAGGTAAACGGCTCAACGTATGCGCTTGCCCGTATGAACATGTTTTTGCACGGTATGGACGATGCTACCATCCGTTGGGGCGACACTATCAATAACCCGCTATTGCTGGAAGGCGACAACCTGATGAAGTATGACATTGTGGTAGCCAATCCGCCATTTTCACTCGATAAGTGGGGAGCCGAAGATGCAGGTCATGATCGCCATAATCGTTTTTGGCGGGGAGTTCCACCAAAATCAAAAGGTGATTTCGCCTTTATTAGCCACATGATAGAAACTGCCTACGAAGGCAAAGGTAAAGTGGGTGTAGTTGTGCCTCATGGCGTGTTGTTCAGAGGTGCAGCCGAAGGCAAGATTCGCCAGCAACTTATCGAAGACAACGTGCTCGAAGCCGTCATTGGTTTGCCTGCCAATCTATTTTTCGGGACAGGTATCCCTACTGCCATCATGGTGTTTAATAGAGGCAAACAAACCTCAGATGTGCTCTTTATTGATGCCTCCAAAGAATATGTAGAAGGCAAAAACCAAAATTCACTCAGCCTCGAAAATATCAATCATATTACAGAAACATACAGAGCGTTTCAAACGTCCAAATCAGAGGTAGGAGTTATTGAAACTATGTATGCCTACCGTGCTGATATTGAGGAAATACGCCAAAACGATTATAACTTGAATATTCCCCGCTACGTGGACACCTTCGAGGAAGAACCCGAAATAGACCTGAAAGCCACCCAAAACGAGATTGATAATCTTGAAAACCGATTGACCGATATTAAGCAGCAAATGAAAGCCTATTTGCAGGAATTAGGATTTTAAATAATTATAGCCATGAAAACAGTTACGAAAAAAGAAAAAAATAGAACCCCCATACCTCCTAAAACAATTTTAAGGCTTTGGGTTAAAGCAGCTGGAAGATGTCAGTTTGAAGGTTGTAACAAGCAACTTTGGAGGGATGATATAACAATGAAAGAATGTAATAAAGCATACGTAGCTCACATTGTTGCGGCAGAAGAAGGTGGAGAACGTGGAGATCCGATAAAGTCGAAGCTACTTTGTACTGAATATAGCAATTTGATGTTGTTATGCGCTGATTGTCACAATAGAGTTGACGAAAAAGGTATTGGAGGCAAAAATTATCCAGAAGATGTACTTCTCAAAATGAAACAAATCCATGAAGAACGGATTGAGAGACAAACAGGAATAGATCAAGATAAGCATAGTGAAATCTTGCTTTTTGGAGCAAACATAGGAAAGCATGATTCACCGCTGTGCTATAAAATGGCACATCAAACAATCATTGACACACATTATCCATCAAGCCAAAAGGGAATAGAACTTGGGTTGACAAATAGTGGAATCCTTGATCATACTCAACGATTTTGGGAATGTGAAGAGGAGAACTTGCGGATAAATTTTGATAATTACGTAAAACGCCAAAGGCAATCAGGTACAATTAAACACCTATCAGTCTTTGGGTTAGCTCCCCAGCCCTTACTGATTCTTCTGGGTAGCCTATTGGGTGAATTACACCCAACGGAGGTTTATCAGCTTCATCGAGAGCCGAAAACATGGAAGTGGTTGAATGAAATGGACGAGGTAACTTTTGAGGTAATTAAACCTCAAAATAGTTACCCAACCGTTGCTTTGGTATTTGCGTTGAGCGCTACGATTACGGAAGACCGTATCGTGAGCGTATTAGGTGAGGAATGTTCAATTTGGACATTTACAGTGAACAAACCCAACAATGACTTTCTGAGAAACAGAGAGCAATTGGCACGGTTTAGAACGGAATTGCGATTGCTCTTGAATGAAATAAAGGCCCGCCATGGTCAAAATAACCTCATTCACGTATTCCCTGCAATGCCCAGTGCCATGGCAATTGAATTGGGAAGAGTAAGAATGCCGAAGGCAGACTTGCCGATGCTCGTTTACGACCAAAATTTTCAAAACCCAGCTGGTGGGTTTTACCAAACAATCAAAATTGATTAAAAATGACCCCAGAAATAGACAGAGAGTACAGCAAAATTCTTGATAAAATTGCCGAAAAATTAGACCTTACCGATAACCAGTATGAAATTGCTACCCGCAGTTACCAAGCCGTAGCAAGTTGGTTAGATGCCCCCGATTCTCCATTAAGACCCTACCGCCCACATATTAGCCCACAAGGGTCATTTAGGTACGGCACAGTGATTCGTCCGCTTTTGGAAGATGAAGAATACGACGTTGATTTGACCTGTAAACTACATATTTCTGAAAGCCAAATTTCGCAACAGTGGTTAAAAAAAGTAGTAGGTGACCGCCTGAAAGCAAATGAAACCTACAAGCGTATGCTTGCGCCCGAAAAACGGAGATGTTGGCGACTGCAATACAATGACCAATTTCGTTTTCATTTAGACATCGTACCGTCTATTCCCGACAGCGCTCAGTATATTCAACAACTCACTACACAACTGGCCGTACCTCGTTCGCTGGCCGTTTATGTCCTTTGTATTACTGACAATGAAATGTGGGATACCGATATTGATTTTCCCAAAAGTAATCCCGAAGGTTACGCACTGTGGTTTTTACAGACTATGAAAGTGGAGTTTGATCGCCGACGTATGCTTTTGGCGGAACAAATGAAAATGAGTGTGGACGATGTACCTGAGTACCGAGTAAAAACCCCTCTACAACGGGTAGTGCAACTTTTGAAGCGGCACCGAGATTTGCGCTATGGAGATAACCCCAATTCACCCATTTCAATAATAATCACCACCCTTGCGGCCAAAGCCTACCAAAATGAAACCGATATTTTTGTAGCCCTACGCAATGTATTGAGCCGAATGGCAAGTTTTATCGAGCTGGATGAGCAAGGTAATAAAGTTGTTAAAAATCCCGTAAATCCACTTGAAAACTTTGCTGATAAATGGGCAGAAAACCCCGAAAAGGAAGAATTGTTTTTTGAATGGCTCAACCGAGCTAAGCGAGACTTTGACCAGCTCGCTCAAAAACGTGGACTACCCGAACTTGCAGTACCGTTGCAACAGTACTTTGGTGAAAACATAGTGAAAAAAGCCCTTAATGAGGTAGCTGAACAAACGTTGAAAGAACGAGAAGCCAATCGTCTCTTTATGGCGGCAGGAACGGGCATTTTGAGCTCACAACAGACTCCCAAAAGTGTACCTGTAACCCAACACAATCCGTATGGGAGCGATAAAGGTTAAAAAGCTGACCCCTATAATGCAGGGAGCAAGGTTAAAAGCCTTGTTCCCCTTGTCTGATTTTACGGTGCTGGCACACGGTTTGGGTATTAGGTGGAAAGGCTACCTACAACCCAATCCTATCAGCCAACTTTATCAAATAAGCGTCACGTATTTTCAAGGTAAACCGCCAATTACCAAAGTACATACACCGTTAATTATTCCCGATGGCAAAGAACTCCCTCATGTATATTCACAGACCAAACAGGAGCTTTGTCTCTATTATCCCAAAAATAACGAATGGCACAGCGGTTTGTGGATTGTAAGAACCATTGTCCCTTGGGCATCAGAATGGCTATATCATTACGAAAACTGGGTAGCTACTGGCGATTGGAAGGGTGGTGGAATTGAGCACGAACAACCCATCAAAGTAGAGGTAGAATCAAAGAAAAGATTTAGTGTATTACTACCCAAATTATTGAAACGCTAATCAAGCCCAACATGGAGTACACCAATGGAGTACACCATACCGCTACTGCCACTACCCCAAGACATCGAAACAAGAGTAGTATTGAAAAAAACGGCTAAGGCACATCAGAGATTGGCTGAACTGAAAGGTATTGCCCAAACCAACCCTAATAATGCCATCATTATCAATTTATATCAATCAACGGCTTTTTGAAACAATCATGAATGTTCTTAAACTGTAACCAAAACGCCGTTTTTCTTTACCTATTCTCAAAACAAGTAAACAAAAAAACCAATTTCTTTACCTATTTTACACCCATGCACAACCCCAAAAACTCCCTCCCCAACGGCTGGTCCCTTAAAAAATTGGGGGAAATTGCGAAGATTACATCAGGTGGAACACCAGATAGAAGTAAACCCAGCTATTGGAATGGTGAATATCCTTGGATTTCAACTTCATTGATTGATTTTAACGTAATTGAAAAGTCAGAAGAGTATATTACGGAAGAAGGTTTGTCAAATTCATCGGCCAAATTATTCCCAATTGGTACTATACTGATGGCTATGTATGGGCAAGGGAAAACACGGGGTAAAGTAGCACTATTGGGTATGGAAGCTGCTACTAATCAGGCGTGTGCAGCAATTATTTTAAACAATGGACAGACTATTACAGATTTTGTTTTTCAAAATTTAGCCAGTCGTTATGAAGAAATTAGAGGGCTAAGTAACGTGGGAAATCAAGAAAATCTAAACGGAGAACTTATCAAAGGACTTCCCGTAAAACTCCCCACCCTGGCTGAACTGAAGAAAATAGCGACTATCTTGGGTACTTGGGATGCCGCCCTCCAAACCACCACCGCCCTGCTCAACGCTCTCCAAAAACGTAAAAAAGGACTGATGCAACAACTCCTCAGCCCCAAACCCGACTGGAAAGAGGTGAGGTTGGGGGAGGTGGGGAGTTTTTCTAAGGGTTCAGGCATAACAAAAGAAGAACTGATTGAAAATGGAATTCCATGTATTCGATATGGAGAAATTTATACAGTTCATCATTTTGTCATAAGAAAATATCATTCATTCATTTCGGAGCAGACGGCTTCTTCAAGTAAACAAATTAAACAAAATGATATTCTCTTTGCTGGCTCTGGTGAAACGCTTGAAGATATTGGTAAAGCAGTTGCGTTTATTGGAACTGACGAGGTTTATGCTGGTGGCGATTTAATTATTTTCAGTCCTCAGGGTGGTGATAGCATTTTTCTTTCTTACATCATAAATAGTGCTTTTGTAAGAAAGCAGATTCGAGCCTTTGGACAAGGACAAAGTGTTGTTCATTTGTATTCACGTGATATTGAAAAACTAAAAATACACCTACCTCCATTCACCGAGCAAACCCGCATTGCCGCCATTCTGAACGCTGCCGATGCGGAGCTACGGCAAACGGAGGTGTATTTGGAAAAACTCAAAACGCAAAAACGAGGCCTGATGCAGCAGCTATTGACGGGGAAAGTGCGGGTAACAACAAGATAAAAGCCCTGGTTACGAACCAAGGCTCAAAAGCTTTTTTGATTGTTGCGGCTGCTTCGGCAGTCCGACCGATACAGACAAGGGTCAGACCGAGTCAGCTTAGTGCAAAAGTGTTTAAATACTTAAACATTTCTAAATAAAGTACAATGATTTTTGCATAATGTACAGTAAAAATCAATTAAATCACCCTAAAACACAAAACGAAGTGTACACTTAGTAATTATAAAATGACAACGTCATGGCAAATTGTCATCAACAATTCATTACTTATCGGAGTAACTTGGATATACCGCCAACTACCTTTAATCGCTTGAAAACTGCCCAATATGGGGTAGAAAAACAACTGAGAAAGTATTTCGATAAAAGGGAAGGGTATAATGTAAAGGGCTTCAAGGTACAAGGTTCAAAAAGCATCAGCACCATGATTCGAAAGCAAGGCGATACAGTAGATATAGATTTTGGGATTTATTTTTATCCCAAACCCAATGTACAGCCCGCTACACTGATTGAGCGAGTATATGATGCTCTTTATGATTTACGTACTACTTATGCCCCTACTCGTAAGAATAAATGCGTAAGAGTAATTTATCGTGAAGAATCAAAAATCCACATTGATGTACCTATTTTCTATTTAGAACAGCTAAGGGGAGAGCGCAATCCACAATTGGCTACTCGAAACGGTTGGATTTCGAGTGATGCAACCGAATTTGAGGCATGGTATAAAGACAATAAGGGCAGTAGAAATGTGCAATTGACGCACATTATTCGCTACCTAAAAGGTTGGGCAACCCATTATGGACAGGATTTTGAAATGCCCAAAGGAGTAGCGATGACTGTTTTGGCAGCTACCCATCACGAAAAGCACAGCCGAGATGATATAGCATTTTTAGCAACCATCATAAATATCAGACAAACTCTTCAAAGGGGTTTTAGTTGTAATATGCCCGTAAAACCACATGACGACTTGTTGAGAAATATAAATACATTGTCAAAGCGACAGGCATTTTTTCACCATCTTGATGCCCTAATAGAAGATGGAGAAATCGCTGTTAAAACAACAAAGAAAGAGAAAGCAATCCAGCTTTGGCATAAGCATTTAGGTAAACATTTTCCCACCTATTAACCTTTTTAAAAAAAATAGTACCTGTTTAACCGCCGTAAATCATAGAAGAAGTACATTGTTTAACGTCTAAAATTATGAATCCCTCCTTTCGAGAAGACGACATCAGCCAAATACCTGCCCTATTTACCTTACAAGCCATAGGGTACAAGTATCTTACCCCATCCGAAGCACTGCGACTTCGGGGCGGGAAGACCAGCGGTATATTATTGGAGGGGGTTTTGCGAGAACAAATACACAAAAACAATTCTTTTCGCTATAAAAACCGAGAACATCAGTTTTCAGAAACTAACGTAAGCAATGCTATCTATGCTTTACAAGATTACCCATTACAAGAGGGCTTTATGGCCTCAAACAAATACATCTATGACCTTCTGACGCTGGGGAAGAGTTTTGAGGAAACTATTTTGGGAGATAGAAAAAGCTACACACTCCACTATATAGACTGGAAAAACCTTGCCAATAATGTCTTTCATGTAACCGAAGAACTCAGTGTTCAACGTTCCAATCGTTCTGATGGGGCTGCCACCAGTCACTACCGTCCTGATATTATTTTGTATGTCAACGGAATTCCGTTGGTCGTTATTGAGTGCAAAAGCCCAAAGATTGATAAACCGCTCAGTCAGGCCATATCACAACATTTACGCAATCAAAACGAAGACGGCATTCGTGGATTATACGTGTTTTCACAGCTTTGTATGGCGTTATGCGAAAATACTGCACAATATGGTACCACTGCCACCGAAGAAGAGTTTTGGGGGGCATGGCGAGAGCAATATACTAACAGACAGGCCGAAGAAAATCAAAAAACGACCTTGCAGACGCTAAAAAACGAAAGTATTAACAATACAATTTATTGGGAAAACCTATTGTGTAATGAAGAACGAGCAGGGCAAGAAAACCCATATAGAGAAGCAATTGGAGCGCAGTGGAGTATTACAAGTCAAGACGAATTACTATATAATACCTGCCGCCCCGAAAGGCTTTTTGATTTGATTTTCAACTTTATAGTCTATGATGCAGGAGCCAAAGTCATAGCTCGATACCAGCAATATTTTGGCGTTCGTAAGACCTTAGAGCGATTGAAAATTTCAAGACCATCGCCCTTTGTACAAGGAATTATGGTAAGGTCAGGTGGAGTAATCTGGCATACGCAGGGGAGTGGTAAATCTTACACGATGGTCATGCTTGCGCAGTTGCTGGCCATGGAAAAAACAATTCCGAATCCAAAAATTATTTTAGTAACTGACCGTGTAGAATTAGACGACCAGATTTACCAAACCTTTGCCAAGTGCGATAAAGAAGTAGTACAAGCCAAAACAGGCAACGATTTAGTAGCTTATTTAAGCCAAAGCTCGGATGCTATCGTTACAACCATTATCAACAAATTTGAGGCTGCCGTTAAAAAAATGTCGGAGGCCATTACTACTCCAAATGTTTTTGTACTGGTAGATGAAGGACACCGTACCCAATACGGCACGCTGAATGTAAAAATGCAACGGGTACTGCCAACCGCTTGTTTTATCGCATTTACAGGTACGCCTTTAATGAAAAAAGAAAAGAATACCGCTGCTAAGTTTGGCGGTATCATAGATAGCTACACCGTATCTGATGCCGTGGCCGATGGGGCAGTAGTGCCGCTTTTGTTTGAGGGGCGGTCGCCACTTTTCAATGTAAACGAAAGGCCATTAGATAATTATTTCAATAAAATTTCGGAGCCGTTGAATAACTATCAGCGAGCCGATTTGAAGCGAAAATTTAGTCGTCAAGATGCGCTTACCGCAGGGGAGCAGATTATTTATGCCAAAGCTTGGGATATTTCGCAACACTATAAAGACAACTGGCAGAGAACTGGTTTTAAAGGGCAATTAGTAGCTCCCAACAAGCAAGCTGCCGTGAGGTATAAGCGGTTTTTAGACGAAATTGGACTGGTATCCAGTGAAGTATTGGTATCGCCACCCGACGACCGAGAAGGAATAGAAGATGCCTACGGACACATTAGCGACGAGGTGTTGATTCACTGGAAAAAGATGATGGACAAATACGGTACAGCCAAAAAGTATGATGAAACCCTACGGCAAGCCTTCAAAAAAAATGATACGCCCGAGATTATCATTGTGGTTGATAAATTATTGACAGGCTTCGATAACCCACGAAATGTAGTGCTGTATTTGTGTCGAAGATTGAGAGAACATACGCTTTTTCAGGCTATTACCCGTGTAAATAGAAAGTATGCGGGAAAAGAGTTCGGTTACATTATTGATTATGACGGTGTAATTGAAGAATTGAATCGTACCCTTCAACTATATACCAGTTATGAGGATTACGATAATCAAGATTTAGAAGATACGATTACAGACATTCAAGAAGAGATTCAGCAATTACCGCAGGCCCATTCTATGGTTTGGGATATATTCAAAACCATATCGAACAAGAAAGATTCAGCAGCTTATGAAAACTTTCTTTCCGATGAGGCTTTACGAACTTTGTTTTTTGAAAGACTATCTCGCTTTGCTCGGTTACTTAAAATGGCACTTTCTGCTTATCAATTTGTTACCCAAACCCCTGAATACGATCAAGAACGATATAAGCACGACCTTTTGTTTTTTCAAAACCTGAGGCAATCAGTTATTCAAATTTATTCATTAGAGATTGACTACAAACAGTTTGAAGGGCAAATACAGAAGTTGATTGATACCCATGTGTCCGCCGATGAAATCATCAGTATTACCGAACAGGTCAATATTTTTGACAGAGAAAAATTTGAAGAAGAAGTTCAAAAAATAACGGGTGCAGCATCGAAGGCACACGCTATTGCGAGCCGAACACAAAAGACGATTACAGAAAAAATGGAGGAAGACCCTACGTTTTACAAGCGATTTTCGGAAATGATAAAAGATACCTTAGAAGCTTATCGGCAACAGAGGATTAATGAAATTGAATTTTTGAATAAAGTTAATGACATCAAGGAGGCTGTTTTAAATCGCAAGGCAGATGATATCCCCGAGTTACTCCAAGGCAGAGATACAGCTCAGGCTATTTATAGAATTTTGGCAGAAAAAATAAGTACAGGCGCTTTAATAGAGCAAACAACATGGTTGGCACTTTATATTGATGAGGCTATTCAAAAAACTGTGTTTTCTGGTGGAGTTGCTATTGTTGATTGGCAGAATAAAAGCGAAGTAGTAGGGAAAATGAGAACGGCTTTTGATGATTTACTGTGGGATTTTAAGAGCGATTATGGCTTAGAGTGGAATACGAGTATGCTGGACGATTTGATTGAAAAGTTTATTAGCATTGCCAAAGTTCGTTTCAATGGAAAATCATAGTATCAAATTTGGCTCAGTAGAAATTGTGTTTTCGATTGAATATCGAAAGCGTAAAAGTTTATCAATTACTGTTTTTCCTGACGGATTAATAACCGTTATTTCCCCAACAGATACTGCCATTGAGCAAATCAAGGCGAAGGTACACCGCAAGGCAGCGTGGATAATAAAACAACTGGATACCTTCCAACAGTTTCAACCAAAAACAACTCCAAGAAAGTACATTTCGGGTGAAACCCATTATTATTTAGGTCGTCAATATCGCCTAAAAGTAATAGAATCCGAGAAACGAGAAGTGATTTTTCGTGGGGGATATATTGAGATTTATACTCTTGATAAAACGAACAAACCAGTAATTGAAAAAGCCTTAGAAGAATGGTATCGAGTAAAAGCGAAAGAAAAGTTTGGACCTGTTTTTAAGAAGTGTCTTGAAAAATTACCGTTGGAAGAAGAGCTTAAAGCAAATCTTAATTTCAAACTACTATCAATGCCCAAACGCTGGGGAAGTTGTACCAACGTAGGAAATATATTGCTCAATCCTAATCTTGTCAAAACATCAAAAGCCTGTATCGAATATGTGATTTTGCATGAGTTGTGTCATTTGGTAATTCCATATCATAACGCAGCTTTTTACGAGTTGCAAACTATATTAATGCCTGATTGGCGAGAGTTGAAGAAGAAATTGGACTTTTCGATATAGATATATAATTGTAAATACTTGTTTTTATAACGTAATTATCACGATATAATTTTGATATATAAAAACCTTCCTATATCTTTACTACAAGATAACCGCTTACTATTATGCCACAATTAGATCGCTCCAACTTCAAGTACAACGCCAAAGTCTTTGAAAAAACCTGCCTTTGGTGTGGCATTATTTACTTTGCCAGTCGGTCAACGGCTAAGTATTGTTCAGCTACTTGCCGTGGTTATGCTAACCAAGCCAAAGCTGCCGAAGAAGCTATGCCTTATGACGAAACAGAGAAAATGATTTCGGCACTACTTTCTGAAAATGCCCATTTAAAAGGGCAAGTGCAACGGTATGTACTTGAAAATGAGGAATTGAGAAAGGCATTGGAACGTTTTCAATCAAATGGCAATTAAAAAAAGCATGAAAGAACTCTTGATGTATTTTAACCGATTTCAAGCATTGCCACCAGAGGCTGAAAAAGCCATTACTGAAATATGTTCTATGATTACTATCAAGAGAAACGAAGATTTGCAATCTATCGGACACACTTGCCTAACCATTTATTTTGTCAAAAAAGGCATCGCACGAATTTATTATTATAAAGACGGCATTGACATAACCGAATCTTTTTCGCCAGAGAACACCATAATTGCACGAGTCGAAAGTCTTTTTACGGGTACTCCCTCTCGAAAAGCCATTCAAATTGTGGAAGATGCCGAAATTATCGCTATCAATGCTACCAAGTTGTTCCAGCTTTATGATACTTTCCCAGCAATTGAACGACTATTCAGGAAAATTTTTGAGAGCGCCTATGTCGAAACAGTCAACCGAATCGAAAGTATCCAATTCCACTCCGCAGAGGAGCGTTATCTGGCTCTTCTGCAAGACACCCCCAACATTATACAACGGGTTCCCCTCAAATGTATCGCTTCTTATTTGGGTATAACACAGGTAAGTTTGAGTCGGATTAGAGCTAACATTAAATGATTATTTAACAAATGTAAAAGGATTGTATTTTTGGTTGCCTGACCTTTGTGAAGAATTAAACCCCATTTACAATGGCAACAGTCAAAACAATTGATACCCAGACGCTGAGTGATTGGTTAACAGCAGATAAAAAAGTATCTATTTTAGATATTCGCCCTTTATCCGAAAGAACCGAGTGGCACATTCCACAAAGTATTCACTTAGACGTTTACGAAAATTTAAAGGCAGGAAACAGAGACGCATTCGACTTTTTGCTTTTGGATAAATTATTCCCCATTGTTACCTTATGTGCCGGTGGAAACCTAAGCCTTTTTGCCGCTGAATTACTATCCGAAAATGGCTATGACGCTTATTCTCTTGAAGGTGGCATGAAAGCATGGAATTTTGCTTGGGATACAGCTATTATAGAACTCGGCAACGTTAAAATCATCCAAGTCAGGCGATTAGCAAAAGGGTGTTTATCCTATATAATAGGTTCAGGAGAGAAAGCAATGGTTATTGATGCCTCGCTTCCCCCTTCCATTTATTTGAACCTTGCTGCTCAACATGGGTATGTCATCGAAAAAGTAGCCGATACCCATATCCACGCAGATTATGTTTCGAGAACCAAGGAATTAGCGGAAGTCACGGGAGCAGCACATTTGATGATTGATTTGGCAAATGTTAATTATAACTTTACACCTATTAAAAATGGCGTAGAACTGGATTTAGGAAAAACAACCATAAAGGTCATTCATACCCCAGGTCATACTCTTGAAAGTACCTCGTTTCTAATTGAAAACAGTGCTTTACTGACAGGAGATACTTTATTTACAGATAGCGTTGGACGACCTGATTTGAAAGCCAACGAACAGGAAACATGGTTGAAAGCTGCGATGCTTTATGACTCGCTCCACTTGATTGCAATCTTAAACGATGATATTAAGATTTTACCTGCCCATACCTCAAAGTCAATTGAAATCGGTCAAGAGATTGTTTCAGCAAACTTAGGCCAAATCAAAAAGTCAATTAAGCTGCTATCGCTCGAAAAAGAGAAATTCATTGAAGCTATTTTGTCAAAATTGCCGCCTACTCCTGCTAATTATTTACAAGCAGATTTAGAAGCAGGCGCAAACCGCTGTGCTGTTCAATAAATCTATGAAAAATATACAACAGGGGTTACGGGAAAACTGGCAACAATTTTCGTACTTAGTGATTGTCAATGCTTTTGTAGGTGGTATGCTTGGTCTTGAACGTACAGTTTTACCCCAACTTGCTGAACAAGAATTTGGCATTAGGTCCAAGACCGCCATTTTTTCATTCATCATTACTTTTGGAATCACAAAGGCGATTTGTAATTATTTTACGGGCAAATGGGCAAATGTTTTCGGTCGAAAGAAATTACTTGTCTTAGGCTGGGTTTTTGCATTGCCTATTCCTTTTATGCTAATATATGCCGAAAGTTGGACATGGATTGTGCTAACCAATATTTTACTCGGCATTAACCAAGGATTGACGTGGAGCATGGCAGTTGTAATGAAAATAGACCTTGTAGGCGACAAAAACCGTGGCTTGGCGGTTGGCATCAACGAGTTTGCGGGGTATCTATCTGTTGGAGTAGTTGCTTTTCTGACTGGCTTTCTGGCCGAACAATATGGCGTTAGACCTTACCCTTTTTATATCGGTATTTTATTTTCGTTTTTAGGGCTTGGAATAAGCATTTTTAAGGTTCAAGACACGGGACATCACGTATTAAAAGAAACACAATTAAATAACAAAACTCTTCTCCCTCATCCATTCTTAGATACCTCCTTTCGGCATAAATCGTTGAATGCCATTACCCAAGCAGGTTTGACCAATAATCTTAACGATGGTATGATATGGGGGCTTCTCCCCTTACTGTTGCTCAATCAGCACTTTGAACCTACCACTATTGGGGCGATTGCAGCGGTATATCCTTCGGTTTGGGGAATCGGTCAGTTATTTACGGGAAGATTATCTGATATTTATTCCAAAAAGCTACTTCTATTCTGGGGGATGCTGATACAAGGCTTAGCGATTCTGTTTTTGGCTTTTGCTTCTACATTTACCCATTTTATACTCATAGGAGTCACCTTGGGGTTGGGTACTGCACTGGTTTATCCAACATTCCTAAGTGCTATTGCTGATTACACCAATCCAACGCAACGAGCCGAATGTTTAGGAACATTTCGTTTCTGGCGAGATTTAGGGTATGCCATCGGAGCTTTATTGACAGGCACAGTCGCTGATGCCTTCGGTGTGAATATGTCCATTACGTTTATTGGTGTACTGACCATTATTTCGGGGGCTATTATTTTACTGAGAATGGATAATCAAAGTGCTTTACCTAATTCATAAATTTCTTTCAACTTATAACCCCAGCTTTGTAGCGGCATTATGTTGCTTGATGTCTTCGATACGGGTGTATCGCTGAATCATAGCACTTGTTTTATGCTTCGATTGGCGCATGATTTCTGAGTCATCGGCTCCATTGATTTTGGCAATTGTAATAAACGATGCTCGAAGGGAGTGGGCTGAATATCGGCCACCTATATACTTTTTGACTGTGTCATAAACAGTCATGTCATTAAGTCGTTCTTCCGTGATTTTATCGCCTTTTCGCACTCGAACAAACAGTGGCCCTGTTGGTCTCTCCAAACGTCCAATCCAATTTTTTAGATTTCGTATCGGGCAAAAATCGACTTCTGGGCTATAAAAAAAAGCTTTCTCCTCCGATTCGCCGTATGGGTTAGTCTTACTCTTTGATAAGGAAATAATAACTCCATCCTCATTGAATTGTACGTCTTCGATATTCAAACTCACCAATTCCGACCGGCGATAAGCTCCTGCAAATCCAATTAACAACAAACATTTGTCACGCAAACCTGCGTTAGTATTTGTGTCTATTCCTTGCAAAATAGTTTTCAAGTCCTTCATCTTAAAAGCAGGAGCTTGCTTTTGTCGAACGCCATTGGTACGCTTGATGCCTTCCATCACTGCACGAAAAGCTTTGTCTTTGGTAGGCAAGTCCAAATTGCTTAGTTCGTGTAGTTTACTAATTGCTGCCAATTTTCGATTGATGCTTGCCCACTTGTGGGTATCAGCTAAATGCGACACGTAAGCGGCCAGCGTTACAGCTGAAACGGGTAAGTCAGTTTGACCATACTCAACGCACCAGCCTTTAAAATCCTTAATGTCCGA
>JBGAUP010000085.1:0-12476 GCA_044228585.1 Runella sp.
AAGCCTCAAAACTATACAAAAACGGGGCTTTGTGGGCACCTCCTGAATACTGTTTTTCGTGGCGTTTTAAGATACCGAGACCTAACATTTTTCGCTGAAAAGTTCCTCGGTGTAGTTTTTCGCCCAACACCGCTTCATAGACTTTTTGCAGCTCGCCCAAGGTAAATCGGGCAGGAAGTAGGTTCATACCTACGAGCTTACGGTCTAAATTATCCCTCAGTGTATGCAGTGCTTTGTCCACAATCTTGGCGTGGTCGAGCATCAAGTTGGGTAGATTGTCCATATCGTACCAATCGCACGAATCAGAAAGCGCATCGGGAGTTGGTACTACGTCGTTATAGTTAATAAGGGCGTAGTAGGCCACCGAAATAAAGCGGTCGAGCATCCAAGTGTAAGTTTCAATCGAATGGCCGTTGGCTTCCAAAATCGTTTGCATCACTTCGGGCTGGTAGCGAGCCACATCGCCAAACGTATAACACTGCTCTAAGTAAATATTGTCCAAGCCCGTTCGCTCTTTCAAGCCTCTTCTAACGGCTTCGTTGAGGTCTTCGTCTATTCTCACAAACCCTCCTGGCAAGGCGTAAAGCCCCGTGTTGTGGTACTTCATGATGAGGATTTTGAGTTTATCACCCGAAAACCCAAAAATGACTGAATCGTAGGCAATGTGCCTTAAATACTGTGTTTTACTCACTTTAGATAGATGTTATTTTACTAAGCAAAAGGGGCAAATGTACCTCGTTGCTTTTGCCTCGTTGCCTCTGTGCCTTGTTGCCTTTTTTTTATTTCTTCCCATGTAAATTTTTCTCAAATAAATAGGATAATTTTTAAAAAGCAATTATTATTGTCGCAAATTGAGACAATGAATGAAATAAATCAAAAATTATGAAGAAAATAGTCTATTTGTTAGGGCTTTCCTTTGCATTTGGCATGACCACTTACGCTCAAAATAACGCTTTTTCGGTGCAAACTACTGTCGAAAACGGCATCATTGAAGGGAATTATGACACCAAAACAGGTATTCAAACGTATTTTGGTGTACCCTTTGCCAAACCACCCGTGGGCGAATTGCGTTGGAAAGCTCCCCAACCTGCCGACAATTGGAAAGGTGTAAAACAAACCAAGCAATTCGGCCCAAGACCCATGCAAACCGTGGTGTTTGGTGATATGAATTCGCGTTCCAACGGCGTGAGCGAAGACTGCCTCTACCTCAATGTATGGACTCCTGCCAAACGTAATACCAAAGATTTGCCTGTGTTGGTGTATTTCTACGGAGGGGGCAACGTAGCGGGCGATGCTTCAGAGCCTCGCTACGATGGAGAAAGCATGGCGAAGAAGGGGGTTGTAGTGGTAACTTGCAACTACCGGCTCAATATTTTTGGTTTCTTGGCTCACCCCGAACTTTCTGCCGAAGCTCCTTACAAAGCTTCTGGAAATTATGGAATGCTCGACCAAGCGGCGGCTTTGAAATGGGTACAAAAAAATATTGCAGCCTTTGGTGGCGACCCTAAAAAAGTAACGATTGCGGGCGAGTCTGCAGGTTCGATTGGCGTAAGTTGCCAAATGGCCTCGCCTTTGTCGAGAAATTTAATTGCGGGGGCGATTGGTGAAAGTGGTGCTTCTATTAATCCAACCATGGGGCCTGTGCCATTGGCAGAAGGCGAAAAACAAGGGGTAGAATTTTTGCAAAAAGCAGGCATTAAGTCCATCAAAGAATTGAGAGCCATGTCCACCCGCGAGATTTATGAGATTTACAATGAATCGAGACGCTTTGGTTTTCCGATTGTGATTGACAACTACTTCTTACCCAAAACATTGCCCCAGATTTTTGCGGCCAAAGAACAAGCCCAAGTGCCACTGTTGGTAGGTTGGAACTCTGCTGAAATCCCAGGCCAAGCCTTCATGCAAGGCCAACCTTACAAGGATGAAAATTACGTAGCTCGTGTGAAAAAGGAGTATCCCAACGATTTTGAGGAAGTTTTGAAGCTCTATCCACATGGTTCCGAAAAAGAAATCGAATTGTCGGCCACGGCTTTAGCCGCCGATAGATTCATCTCTTACAGCACATGGAAATGGTTTGACTTGCACCGCAACAACTCCTCGCAGCCCGTGTATCGTTATTTGTACAGTAAACTTCGCCCCGACTTGGTGGACAAAAACCTTGCTTCGGGCTTGGCAGGTGGAACTGTGCGGGCTGATGCCAGCGCACCTAAACCTCCCAAAGCGGTGGGTGCACCACACGCTTGTGAGATTGAATATGCGATGGGCAACCTTCACCTCGTGAAAGAATACGCCTGGACAGCCGACGACTTCAAAGTATCGGATACGATGCTCAACTACTTTACCAATTTTGTCAAAACAGGAAACCCTAACGGAGACAAACTTCCCGAATGGAAAGCCGCAAAAGCGGGCGAGTCAACGCCTCCTGTGATGGTGTTGGACGTAGAATCTCGTACCGAAAATGCAAAGGATGATGCTCGTTATTTGTTCTTAGACAAGGCGTATAAAAACTAACCCACTTTACTCAGGCGTAGTACTGCGGTCTGACTTGCGTACTCGACTGTGAGTCTGCGTTTTGTTAGAATCAGCGTTATCTGCGCCCCATTTTGCCGTTCATGGAACGGCAGATTTACGCAGAAAAAAATAGCAATAAAAATGAAAAAACTACTCTTTTTACTACTCATTTCAAAACTCTCTCTTTGGGGTGGCCCCCTCGCAGGGCAAGGTATCTTGGTTGTACAAACCGAAAATGGGAAAGTGGAAGGCTACGCCAAAGAAGACCTACGCATTTTCAAAGGTATTCCCTTTGCGGCGCCTCCTGTGGGCGATTTGCGTTGGAAAGCCCCGCAGCCCGTGCAGAACTGGACAGGCACTAAAAAATGTATCCAATTTTCGGCCAGCCCTATCCAAAATGCCCCGCAGCCTTTTTATTGCTGGACGGAGGAGTTTATTGCCAAACCCGAACCACTAAGCGAGGACTGTTTGTACCTAAACGTCTGGACGCCCGCCAAAACCACTACCGAAAAACTTCCCGTTTTTGTCTGGATTTATGGGGGTGGCTTGAGCAGTGGCTCGGCCAACTGTGACATTTACGACGGCGAAGAAATGGCCAAAAAAGGAGTCGTTTTTATCAGTATCAACTACCGCGTAGGTGTGATGGGTTTTATGGCTCATCCGGCCTTAAAATGGGTGCAGAAAAATAGTGCGGCTTTCGGTGGTGACCCTTCCAACGTGACCATTGCGGGGCAATCGGCGGGGGCATTTAGCGTCAATGCCTTGATAGCTTCCCCTTTGGCCAAGGGATTATTCCACAAGGCTATTCCGCAAAGTGGGGGCTTACTATCCAATCGGTTGAGTTCCAATTTGGTGGATGCAGAAAAGCAAGGATTGAAATTTATGGCAAAAGCCCAGTGTAGTTCCATTGCCGACTTGCGCAAAAAGTCGGCAGAAGAGTTACAAAAAATCAGCAATGGCCAAGACGCAGGTAGATTTGGCGTGACAATGGACGGCTATGTGCTACCTACCGATATTTTGGAGCATTTTAAACGCGGAAAACACAACCAAGTACCGATTCTCACGGGCTGGGTAACGGGCGATGGTAGTTTTTTGGGTGAAAGCAAAATGACCCTTGAAGAGTATAAAAAAGAAGCCCAAACCAAATACGGTGATAAAGCTGCCGAGTATTTGAGTATTTTCCCTGCTACTACCAACGAGGAAGTAAAAACCGTCAAGCAAAAGCAAACATTACTTGGTTTTGCTGGAATGCCTTCGCATTTGCTGGCGACTTATACAAATCAGAAATCGTACCTGTATCAGTTTAGTCACGTGCCACCCGATAAACCCAACTTTCCTAATTACGGGGCTTTTCACACTTCTGAAGTACCTTATGCTTTGCATACCTTACATACTTGGAAACGCCCGTGGCAGTCTATAGACAAGGAATTAGAAAACATGATGTCGTCTTACTGGGTCAATTTTGCCAAAACAGGAAATCCCAACGGAAAAGGGCTACCCGAATGGAAAAGTTATGATAAGCACGTTGGGAATATCATGGTGCTGGGCGATAAAGTATATACTCAACAAGGCTTATTTAAACGCGAGTTTGATTTCTTAGAATTGAATTGATAGTCAAGGTGGTCAGGCCAAAAGTTACTACGGTCTGACTATCGTGTGACCTTTGTTCACCTTTGCTTACCAAAGCTCAATTATTCTTGTTTAACTCAATACAAACCCAATTAAATGAAAAAACGTATCATCTCTTGCGCAGTGGCGCTTGCTTGCTCCTTGAGTAGCACCTTTGCCCAAGTACAAACGGGCGAAAATGTCGCCGTCACCAACACTGATGCGGGAAAAGTGCGTGGCTATGTCCACAATGGCATTTTTACGTATAAAGGTATCCCGTATGCCGAAGCGAAGCGTTTTGAATCTCCCCAAAAACCCAAGCCTTGGACCAACGTACGTAGCTCAATGACCTACGGCCCAGTGGCTCCGCTGATGGATCCTACTACCTCGGTCATGGACGAAAGTGAGTTTGTTTTTAATCACAATTGGGGCTATACCAGCGAAGACTGTATGCGGATCAACGTATGGACACCCGGTATCAACGATGGCAAAAAACGACCTGTTTTGTTCTGGATTCACGGTGGAGGATTTACGGCGGGCTCGTCGCAAGAACTGCCATCTTACGATGGGGAAAGTTTGGCCAAAAAAGGTGACGTCGTAGTAGTTTCTATCAACCACCGCCTCAATATCTTGGGCTACTTGGATTTGTCAGCTTATGGCGACAAGTACAAGCAATCGGCCAATTTGAGCGTTTTGGACATGAAAATGGCATTGGAATGGGTGAAAAACAACATCACTAATTTTGGTGGCGACCCCGCTAACGTAACTATTTTTGGTCAATCGGGTGGTGGAGCTAAAGTAAACACGCTCATGGCTATGCCATCGGCCAAGGGCTTATTCCATAAAGCAGTCAATCAAAGTGGAGCTTTCCGTGCGGCCATGTTAGACAAGAAAACGACGCAGGCGATTGGTGCAGAGGTATTGAAAGAACTCAATATTGCTCCCGACAAAGTGGACGATATTCAGAAAATACCGTTCCAAACCTTGAGCGATGCGGGCAAAAAAGCCCTCAAAACCATTGCCGACAAAATGAAAGCCGAAGGCAAACCTGTTATTGGTTTTGGATTGAGCTGGGGTCCAAGTGTGGACGGGGAAGTGTTGCCTTACCAGTTGTTCTCAAACGAGGCGTTTGAATTATCAAAAAACATCCCGTTGATGATTGGAACGACCAAAAACGAGTTTGCGGCTTTCCGCGGTGCTCCTGCCAATAGCACACAAGAGCAGGTGTTGGAAATGGTAAAGAAAACCTACGGCGATAAAGCCGATGCGTATGTGGCTGCTGCGCGTAAAGCCTATCCTGAGGATACCAAACCTTCGGCGCTATTGGATATAGACCTTACCTTCCGTCCTGGGGCGGTTTCTCAAGCCAAACAAAAATCGTCTTTGTCGGGCGGTGCTCCTGTGTATATGTACCTTTTCACATGGCAGTCGCCCGTGATGGATGGAAAATACAAAGCCGTACACTGCATGGAGATTCCGTTTGTGTTCAATAACATCGCCCGTTGCGAAGAAATGACGGGCGGATTTAAAGAAGCCTATGTGTTGGCCGATAAAATGAGTCAATCGTGGATAAACTTCGCCAAAACAGGTAATCCAAATCATGCAGGTCTTCCAAAATGGGACGCTTATACTGCCGATAAAGGCACAACGATGTTTTTTGATAACAAGTGTACGATTCGCTACCACCACGACGAGGAGTTGCTGAAAGTGGTAGCTACTCCGCAACAGTAATTTCCTATTTTACCAAAGTTCAATTCGTTCTGTCACCGTCAGAGGGTTTCAAAACTCGCTGGCGGTGCCATTTGAAATTTTCACTCAATTAAACTTTACTTTCAAAACATGAAAAAATCGTTTGTTTTACTTTTTAGCTTGGTATTGAGCCATTTAGCTTTTGCTCAAGAAGCCCTTTTCAATGCAGCCGACCTAACGTCGCCTGAAATCAATGCTGATAAAACGGTCACTTTTCGTTTTTTTGCCCCAAAAGCAGACTCCGTTTTTGTAACAGGTGATTTTCTGCCTACCATGAAAATCAAATCACGTTTTGGTTTAGTAGATGTGCCAAAACCTGCTTTAATGCAAAAAGATGCAAAAGGGGTCTGGACTTTTACTTCGGCAGCCCTTCCCCCTGAATTGTATTCGTATTCATTTACAGTGGATGGTCTTCGTAGTATTGACCCCAATAACCCGTTTTTAAATCGTGATGTAGCTACCGTTACTAATATTTTTATTGTGGGAGGGCCACAAGCTGACTATTACAAAGTGAATGACATCCCACACGGTAGCGTAACTCGACGTTGGTACGACTCACCTGGCCTTGGTATGGACCGTCGAATTACTATTTACACTCCTCCAGGCTACGAAAGCAGCAACACGAATTATCCGGTACTTTATTTATTACACGGGGCAGGTGGCGATGAAGAAGCTTGGATAGCACTCGGACGCACGGCACAAATCATGGATAATCTGATAGCTCAAGGCAAAGCGAAACCAATGATTGTGGTAATGCCAAATGGCAATGCTTCGCAAGATGCCGCCCCAGGCGAAGGAAACACTGGCTTCTACAAACCACAATTTATGGCTCCTCGTACAATGGAAGGTTCTTATGAAGGTGCTTTTATGGATATTGTAAAATTTGTTGAGAAAAACTACCGAGTGAATGCCAAAAAAGAAAGCAGAGCCATTGCAGGATTATCCATGGGCGGCTTTCATTCAATGCACATTTCGAGGTTTTACCCAAATACTTTCGACTACGTTGGGTTGTTTTCCGCAGCCATCATGCCACGTGAAGATGCTACCGCGAAGGTTTACAGTAATATTGACGAAACCTTGAAAGTGCAAAAAGAAAACGGAACCAAGCTTTATTGGATAGCCATCGGTAAAACCGATTTCCTTTACCAAGCCAATGTGGATTTCCGTAAAAAATTAGATGGTATGGGTATGAAGTACGAATATGTGGAATCGGAAGGTGGGCATATTTGGAGAAACTGGAGGGTGTATTTGAGCCAATTTGTTCCGAAATTATTTTAATTAATCAGGAAAAGAAAGGTACGTTTTTCTTTTATTAGAAATTCACAAAACCTTCATTCATTATTAAACCCTTATCACCAATGAATACACAAGTATCCCGCCGCAATTTTTTGGCCATGGCCTCGCTCACCGCAATGGGCGGATTAATCAATTTTAACAAAGCATGGGCTTTGGCCGACAAACCCAACTCTAAATTCAAAGGAGTTCAGATTGGTGCCATTACGTATTCGTTCCGCAGTATGCCCCACGATGTTGACAAACTTATTCAGTTATGTACAGAGTCCAACCTGAGTGCCATCGAATTGATGGGTGACGCGGTTGAGGAATATGCGGGAAAACCTAAATCTCCCGTCCGAATGGGACCTCCACCCGCAGGAGGTGGCCGCCCGCAACTCACCGACGAACAACGCGCTCAATTGGCTGAATACAATAAACAAGTAGCCGAATGGCGTAGCACGGTTTCGATGGATAAGTTTAAAGAGGTTCGCAAGAAATTTAATAAAGCAGGTATCAGTATTTATGCTTTCAAACCCAACGCCTTTGGGGCAAATAATACCGATGCAGAGGTAGAATACGGAATGAAAGCAGCGAAAGCATTAGGAGCTACCTCAGTCACTTTGGAACTGCCAACCGACCCTAAACAAACCCAACGCCTCGGCGATTTGGGGGCAAAACACAAAATATACGTGGGCTATCATAACCACTTGCAAGCTACCGATACCCTGTGGGATAATGCCTTGAGCCAATCTCCCTACAACTCCATTAACTTTGATTGTGGACATTACTTAGCTGCTGGGGGTAAAAACACCAAGGAAACCCTTATGAAGTTTATTGAAGATAAGCATGAACGTATCTCAACCATGCACCTTAAAGATAGAACCACCAAAGAACACGGACAGGGCAACTTGGAATGGGGAAAAGGAGATACACCTATCCGTGAAATTTTACTGATGATTCGCGACCGTAAATATAAATTCCCCGTTTCGGTAGAGCTTGAATACCAAATCCCCGAAGGCTCGGATGCCGTCAAAGAAGTAGCTAAGTGCGTGGAGTTTGCCAAGAATATTTTGATGAGTTAGTTTCTCTCTTACCTTCCCGAAAGAACACTTTCGGGAAGTTTTTTTTTCTCCAACTAACCCGATGAAAAAAATACTTTTTTTATTAACGATTCTAATTTCCCCCTTTGTGGGTAAGGGGGCTTTTTCTCAAGGTAAAGTCGTCAGCTTTGTCCTCAACTCCAAAGCCCTCCAAAACACGGGTGGCGAAGACCCCAATCGCAAAGTTTCGGTGTATCTTCCACCTAATTACGACGGTTCTACCCAACGTTATCCCGTCATTTATTACTTACATGGCTTTATGGGAAAAGACAATATTTTCCCTCAAATGCAAGCTATCCTCGACGAAGGCATTAAACGTAACAAAATCCGTCCTTTTATTTTCGTTCAGGCCGACCATTATACCCTTTACGAAGGAAGTTTCTACTCAAACTCTTCATTGACAGGCAATTGGGATGAGTTTGAGTCCAAAGAACTCGTCGAATACGTGGACAAAAACTTCCGAACCCTTGCCACCCGCGAAAGTCGTGGCATTGCGGGACATTCGATGGGGGGCTACGGGGCTTTCAAAATTGGCATGTTGCACCCCGAAGTGTTCAGTAGTATTTATGCGTTGAGTCCAGGATTATTGGCAATGGTTAAAGAGTTTGGTCCCAACAGCCCTTCTTTTAAAGAAGTCCAAAACGTAAAAACGCAAGAAGAATTAAAGAAAACCTATTACCCAAAAGTGCTGGTGGCCGTAGCGCGTGCGTGGTCGCCCAATCCAAACAAACCTCCATTTTACTGCGATTTTCCATTCAGCTACGAAGGCGACAAAATGATTGTTAATCAGGCTGTTTTAGAAAAATGGGAGGCCAATATGCCCGTGTATATGGTCAACAAATACGCCGACAATTTACGACAAATGACTGCCATCAAACTGGATTGGGGGCGCAATGACTCTCCCCGTTTTCCCGTACAAATAGGTATGCTAAGCCAACGTTTAGAAAACCTCGGTATCAATCACTACGCCGAAGAATACATTGGCGACCACGGCAACAAAATCTGGGCGACTGATGGGCGTGTTTTGAACGATTTATTACCGTTTTTTAATGACTACCTGAAATTTAGTGAAAAGTGATAAGTGAAGAATGATGAGTGAAAATAGAAGATAGAAAAGTACCTTTAAATATCCTGATTTTTCACTTTTAACATTCACTTTTCTCTCTTCATTTTTCACCTTTCTCTTTTCACTTTTCACCATTCACTTTCAAATTATGGGTCATTTACGTCAAAAAAGCTATGATTTTGCGGTTAGAATTGTAAAACTTTGTCGCTATTTATCAACTGAACAGAAAGAGTTTGTCCTTTCTAAACAAGTATTAAGGTCGGGAACAGCTATTGGAGCATTGATAAGAGAAGCTGAATTTGGACAGTCGAAAGCTGATTTTATTAATAAATTAAGCATTGCACTAAAAGAAGCGAATGAAACTGATTATTGGCTTTCATTACTACTTGATACAGATTTAATCGAACAAAAAATGTATCAAAGTATGAAAATAGACATAGACAGCATCATTAGTTTGTTAGTGGCTTCAATAAAAACTGCAAAACAAAACTTACAGAATTCTAAATAAAACTCTTAAATTTTATTCTTTTATTCAATCTATCTATGAAAATTTCAAACTTACTTTTCACCTTTCTCTTTTCACTTTTCACTTGGTTTTCCGCCAAAGCCTCAACCGTTGATAGCCTTGATGTGCCAAGCGCGGCGATGAACAAAGCCTATAAAGCTGCGGTGGTTTTGCCTGCGTCGTATGCCAAAAATCAATCAAATTACCCAGTTTTATATTTGCTTCACGGCGGAGGTGGACACTTTCGGGATTGGCTTATCAATACTCCCGATAAAATGCTGGTGAAAAACCTTGCTGACAAATACAACCTCATTATCGTCATGCCCGAAGGAGAAACGTTTGGTTGGTATTTGGATAGCCCTTTCGACCAAAATAATAAGTTTGAAACCTATATCACGAAGGAAGTTATTCAAAAAATAGATGCCACCTACCGAACCGTCAAAAGTAATAAGGGGCGAGTGATTACGGGCCTTTCGATGGGTGGACACGGAGCGATGTATCTATCAACTCGCCACCCTGATTTGTTTGGTGCAGCAGGAACCATGAGCGGGGCGATGGATATGAATTATACAAAATTCAAAGTCAATGCTGATTTTACGAAATCGCTCAAAGACCGTTTTGAAAAGCTCTTAGGTACTTCGGAGGTTTCTAATGAGGTTTTTGTGAAAAATTCAATCGTCAACATGGTGGATGTCATTAAGAAAAATGGTATGCCCATTATCATAGATTGTGGGGTGGATGATTTCTTGATTGATGCCAACCGCGAATTACATAGCCGACTGCTCTATGCGAATGTTCCGCACGAATATACCGAAAGACCAGGGGCGCATACGTGGCCTTATTGGGAAAATTCGCTACCTTACCACTTACTTTTCTTTCATAAAGTATTAAAAAACAACGGAGTCACCGTAGAATAATTATGAAATCAACCACCCTTTCTGTGATTGCCATAGCCATAGTAGCTATTGGCTTTATTTCGTTCAAAGCACAAAAACCAAGTCAACAAAAACGTCGCCCCAATATCGTCTTCATCATGTCCGATGATCATGCCTACCAGGCAATTTCGGCCTATGATACCAAACTCACGCAAACGCCCAATATTGACCGCATTGCCAAAGAAGGGATGTTGTTTACGAATGCGTGCGTCACCAACTCCATTTGTGCGCCTTCAAGGGCCGTGATTTTGACGGGAAAACACAGCCATCTCAACGGAAAAATTGACAATTACTTTCCGTTTGATACCACCAATATTACCTTTCCTCAATTGCTACAAAAGAATGGTTATCAGACGGCTATGTTTGGAAAACTTCATTTTGGAAATAACCCAAAAGGCTTTGATGAATTCCAAATTTTACCCGACCAAGGCGATTATTACAATCCCGACATCATCACAAAAAAAGAGGGCAAAAAGAAACTGACGGGCTACGTAACCGACCTCATTACAGATATTACGCTCAATTGGTTACAAAACGAACGGGATGAAGAAAAACCATTCTTTTTGGCCTATTTACACAAAGCTCCGCACCGTGAGTGGCTCCCCGCTGAGCGCCATTACAAGCAGTTTATCAGTAAGAAATTCGTTGAGCCAGAGACACTTTTCGATACCTACGAGGGGCGTGGAAGTGCCTCAAAAACCGCCGAAATGAACCTCCTTACGCACATGAACTGGGCGGGTGATTCCAAGATTTTTCCTGAAAACATGGATAAATTGGGCATCAAAGAATCTCACGCCTACGACAAACGAAATTATACCTACACCGTAGGCCGAATGAACCCTGACCAACGCAAAGCTTGGGATGCTACCTACGGAAAAATGAATGAGGAGTTCATTAAAAACTACCCTTCAATGAACGAAAAAGACAAAATGAAATGGCGGTATCAACGCTACATGCAAGACTATTTAGGTTGCATTGCTTCGGTTGATGAAGGAGTGGGTAAGGTATTGGATTTCTTAAAAAATAACAATTTGGATGAAAATACCATTGTAGTTTACACTTCCGACCAAGGTTTTTATTTGGGCGAACACGGTTGGTTTGATAAGCGATTTATTTTTAATGAGTCTTTCAAAACACCTCTTTTGGTGAAATGGCCAGGAGTAATCAAAGCAGGCTCAAAAAACTCTCAAATGGTTCAAAACCTTGATTTTGCCCAAACGTTTTTGGAGGCTGCAGGAGTAAAACCACCATCGGATATGCAAGGCGAAAGCTTAATTCCAATTTTTAAGGGACAAGGAAAAAACTTTAGAGACGCGGCCTATTATCATTACTACGAGTACCCCAGTGTTCACATGGTAAAACGCCATTATGGAATTGTAACGGAAAAATACAAATTGGTACACTTCTATTATGATGTGGATGAATGGGAACTTTACGACCGTGTAAATGATAAGAATGAAATGAAAAACGTCTATAATGACCCAAAATATGCCCTCGTAAAGAAAGAATTGCACCAAAAACTGGCTGCACTTCGCGTAAAGTATAAAGATTCGGAGACACTCGACAAGATGTACATAGAGAAGTACAAGGAGCTGGAAAAAAAAGGTAGAATATTTCGATAAAACCGACTGTAAGTGATGCTTGCGCTACTTGGCTTTGCTACGATTCTTGTTTTTTTGGTATTGATAATGACCAAACGAATGTCGGTAATGACAGCCTTGGTGCTT
>JBGAUP010000085.1:12503-20048 GCA_044228585.1 Runella sp.
CTGGTATCAAGCAAGTAGCACCTACGGGTATTTTATTGATGTTTGCGGTGTTGTATTTCGCTACGATGCTCGACGTGGGTTTGTTTGACCCCGTTATTGCATTTATTGTTAAATCCGTCAAAGGAGACCCGCTAAAAGTAGTGATGGGTACGGCGATTTTGACGATGATTGTACACCTCGACGGTGACGGTACGGCCACGTTTATGATAGTAATTTCGGCTTTTTTACCCATTTACCAACAGCTCAATATCAATCGCTTGGTGCTATCAGGAATTGTAGCCCTGAGCGTTGGGCCCATGCACTTAGTACCTTGGTCGGGTACGTCGGCACGGGCAATTTCTACGCTCAAAACCGACGTGCCGCATATTTTTAATCCAAATGTCCCTGCTATTCTGGGAGGTATCGTTTGGGTGCTTTTCGTGGCCTATTGGTTGGGTAAAAAGGAACGCAATCGTCTTGGCGTTTTTGATTTTCAGTACAATCATAAAGAAAGCCTGACCGAGTTGCAACAGAGTCTTCGTCGGCCTAAATTGCTGTGGTTGAATGCGTTGATGACCGTTGCCTTAATCGTGACATTGATGAAAGGTTGGATACCTGCGCCAGTGTTGTTTGTGGTAGCGAGTATGTTGGCTTTGCTCATCAATTACCCTAAATTGCCCGACCAACAGAAAATTTTACGGGGACACGGAAACAATATTTTCATGGTATCGAGTATGATTTTTGCCGCAGGAGTTTTTTCGGGAATTCTGACGGGTTCAAAAATGATTGAAGCCATGGCAAATGCCTTAGTTTCGTTGATTCCGCAGCAACACGCCACGCTGCTGCCAACCTTGACGGCACTTACAAGTATGCCCGCCAGTCTATTTTTTACACCCGATGCGTATTATTTTGGCGTTGTACCCATCCTAAGCCAAGCAGCTACCCAATTTGGGATAGACCCGCTCGAAATCGGCAGAGCTGCCTTATTAGGGCAGATGACAGTAGGATTCCCCATTAGTCCGCTGACGGCTTCTACCTTTCTACTCATCGGGTTATCAGAAGTAGATTTAGGGGATCATCAGCGTTTTATTTTCAAATGGGCATGGGGCACAACGATTGTGATGACGATAGTAGCACTTTTGACGGGGTCAATACACCTATAAACCGATGGAAACAAAGACCAATAATGCTTCCAAGCCAAGATTAGGACTACTCAATCTGATTGTTATTATCTTATCCATCTATGTACTCGGTGCTTTGACGATTGATACCGTTTATGTTTTGCCTGCCGAAACCTCCCTGCTTCTCAACTATATTGATAATGCGATTTGTCTCTTTTTCTTTTTGGAATTTTGCATACGTTTTTATCAAGCAGAGAACAAACTAAAATTTATGAGGTGGGGATGGATTGACCTGATTTCGAGCATCCCAATGGTTGATTTTTTACGAGCTGGGCGATTGCTGCGGCTTATTCGGTTGCTACGGCTCATTCGAGCTTTTCGCTCGGTGCATCAGTTGGTCCATTATATTTTCAGAAATAAAGCCCAAGGAACGTTTACCTCGGCGGCTATTATTGCTGTTTTATTGATTATTTTTTCGGCCATTGGTATTCTTCAAGTAGAAAAAGACCCCAACAGTAACATCAAAACCGCCGAAGATGCGCTTTGGTGGGCGTATGTCACTATCACTACCGTAGGTTATGGCGATAAATACCCCGTCACAACCGAAGGAAGACTCATTGCGGTGATCTTGATGACGGGTGGGGTTGGGCTTTTTGGAACGTTTACGGCTTACGTGGCGTCGTGGTTTGTAGAGGGTAATAAAAAGGAGTAATTGTAAGATGAAACAAAAAATCAGAATCGGCTGTGGGGCAGGATTTTCGGGTGATAGAATCGAACCCGCTTTGATTCTTGCCGAAAAGGGCGAATTAGATTATTTGGTGTTGGAGTGTTTGGCCGAACGTACTATTGCCCTCGCCCAAAAACGAAAACTTCAAGACCCTACCAAAGGATATGACCCATTGTTGGAACGTCGTATCGAAAGTTTATTGCCCATTTTGGTCAAAAATAACGTGCGACTCATTACCAATATGGGAGCGGCAAACCCGCTGGAAGGAGCAAAGAAAATCATCGAAATAGCCCAAAAACAAGGTATTGAAATAAAAATTGCCGCAGTAAGTGGCGATGATGTGATTTCGGGTTTACGATTTACGAATGACGATTTTAGAGTTTTTGGTAACGAATATTTTGCATTTGAACAAATCGTCAATCGTCAATCTGAAATCGTCATTTCTATGAACGCTTATCTCGGTGTAGAAGGTATTTTAGAGGCGTTACAGTCTGATGCGCAAATCATTATTACGGGACGAGTAGCCGACCCTTCGCTGTTTTTGGGGCCAATGATTTACGAATTTGGCTGGAAAACCGACGATTACAACTTACTGGGGCAAGGTACAGTGGTGGGGCATTTGTTGGAGTGTGCGGGACAAATAACGGGTGGTTATTTTGCCGACCCAGTTAAGAAGCCCGTCGAAAACATGGATACGTTAGGGCATCCTTTCGCCGATGTTTTTGCCGATGGTTCGGCTATTATCAGCAAAGTAGAAGGCACAGGTGGGGTGGTCAATTTACGGACGGTAAAGGAGCAGTTGCTCTACGAGGTTGTGAATCCGTATGCTTATCTAACCCCCGATGTTTCGGCAGATTTTACCACGGTACACTTGGATGAAATTGCTGAAAATCAGGTTAAAGTGTGGGGAGGGATGGGCCAAGAAAAACCTGCAACACTCAAAGTAAGCGTAGGATATCAAGCGGGTTTTTTGGGCGAAGGCGAGATTTCTTACGCAGGTGCTCATGCGCTGGCGAGAGCGCAGTTGGCAGGCGATACGCTCGAAAAAAGACTTAAAGCTGATTTCCCTGATTTTCGAGTGGACTACGTTGGTGTTTCATCCATTCATCGAACTGATTTTGAGCACCATATCGAGCCTTATGAGGTCAGATTACGGGTAGCGGCCAAAGCTGATACCGCACAAAAAGCCGCCCTGATTGGGGAAGAAGTAGAAGCCCTTTACACCAACGGCCCAGCAGGTGGCGGCGGCGCCAGAAAATACGTAACCGACCTCGTCGGCATTGTCTCGGTTTTGGTGGATAGACAAAAAATAATTCCAGAAGTGACGATATTCAGCCCCCCAACCCCCGAGGGGGGAGTGAAAGATAGGATACAAATAGATTATAATTCTCCTATTTATTCTTCACTTACTAAAAACCCTTTTGAGAATAGTGTTAATTCCAAAGTTCCCCCATCGGGACGGTACGCCGCGCGGGTTAGGGGGCTGTATCAAATAGCCCACAGCCGTGCAGGCGATAAAGGCAATATTTCGACACTTTCGTTGATTCCTTACGATGAAAGGGATTATGAATTACTGTGCCAAAAAGTAACGGCTGAAAAAGTGAAAGAACATTTAAAAGACATTGTTTCGGGAGAAATTGTGCGCTACGAAATGCCTAATATTTCTTCGCTGTTATTTGTCTGCCAAGATGCCTTATTGACAGGTGTAACTACTTCATTAGCAATAGATACCCACGGAAAAGCGTTGAGTTATGCGCTGTTGGAGATGGAGATTGAGTCGTAACTTATTTCATTCTGAACAACACCACAAAAGCCGAAAAAGCAGTCAACAATCCGATACCGATAATTGACATATTGATTCCCAAAAAATCAGCAATTATTCCCGTTAGTAACGCCCCAATGGCGTAGCCCAAGTCTCGCCAAAACCGAAACGTTCCTAAACTTTCGGCTCGTTGGAGGGGGTTGGTATAGTCGGCAATCGCACTCAAAAAAGTGGGGTAAACCAACGCCGTTCCTACGCCTAAGATGGCTCCAATGGCGGCAAAATGAGTGAAACTCTTTGCCCAAATCAGTACCATGATACCTACGGCTTGGAGCAACATCCCCCAAAATAAAAGCAATTTTTTGGAGTAAATATCTGATAATCGGCCCGTTGCTAATTGACTAAGCCCCCAAACAGCAGGGTAAATAGCGGTGAGCATACCGATTTGTGCGGGAGTAAAGTGCTTAGATAAAAGAAGCAAAGGCAAAAGCCCCCAAATCATGCCGTCGTTTAGGTTATTGGTTAAACCTGCTTGGGTGATGGCACTCAGTGATTGATGCCTAAGGGTAGTATCCCAAAACGGATGAGATAAATTAGGAATATGACTCGCTTTGTTTTCTTTGGAAACGTGCTGACAGGTATCTTTAACAAACAACCAACTAAGAAACAATCCCAAAATCGAAAACCCAATGCCTAAGTAAAAAGGATAGGGTCTAACACCGTAATGATTGGCAATATAGCCCGTCAAAAACGCAACGACTCCCACCGAAAGATAGCCCGCAAATTCGTTGATACCCACAGCTAAACCACGGTTTTTATCACCTACAAGGTCTATTTTCATCATTACTGCCGTGCTCCAGGTCAAACCTTGATTGATTCCTAACAGAACATTGGCGGCCACAATCCACGACCAATTGGGGGCGTAAATCAGAATAAAAGGAACAGGTAAGGCAAACAGCCAACCCATCACTAACAGTTTTTTTCGCCCCAACGAGTTGGCAAGTTTACCCGTGAAATAGTTCACAATGGCTTTGGTAATGCCAAAAGTGACGATAAATGATAAAATGGCAGTTTTGGAAGCGATGCCAAATTCTTGTTCGGCCAATTGCGGTAAAACCGACCGTTCAAGACCAATCATTCCGCCCACAAAGGCGTTGACAACGACCAAGAGTGCAAATTGTTGCCAGTTTTCTTTAAGACCTAATTGTATGGTTCCCATGTCGGAACTAAGTAGTAGTTAGTTCCTGCAAAGGTCTGAACCTCAAAATCAGAATCCTTTTACATTTGTTAAATAATGAAGTCTTTGGTCTGACCGTAGGTCTGACCCGTGCTCACTTGATAGTAGCCCTAATCCTACTTAAAGTCACTTGCGTAATGCCGAGATAAGAAGCGATGTGTTTAAGGGGAATGCGTCGCAGTACATCGGGGCTTTCTTGAAGAAGTGCTAAGTAGCGCTCTTCGGCGGTGTGAAATTGAAGACTTTCAATACGGTTTACAGTTTCTACGTAGCTTTTCTCAAAAATTTTACGAAAAAGTCGCTCAATTTGGGGATGTGTATCGTATAGTTTGAAAAGCTGGGTGGCGTTGATCGCAATGATTTCCGCATCTTCCACAATTTGAATGGCTTTACGGGATGGTTTTTCGGTAAAAAGGCTTTCTACTCGGGCAATAATGCTATTTTCAAAGGAAAAAGACTCCGTAATATCAATGCCCTCTTTGTAGTAATAAATGCGGGCGATGCCTTTTTTGATGAAATAAATGGTACGGCAAGTATGTCCAATCGGCTGTAATTCTTCATTTTTTTTCAAATTTGCTACAACACATATCTTCTTGAAGGCTTCTTTTGCCTCTTCAGAAAGTATTTGAAACTGCGTAAAAAAACTAAAAAGCTCGTCCATTCGGTAAAGATAACGCAAGGTGTTTTAAAAAGCCTTACAACTGAGAAAGTAGAATAGAGAATGTCAAGTATTTGTACAAAAACAATGCATTGTTTTAGATGAAAAAGTCGCAAGTACCCCTCCTGAACCCCTCCGAATTTGACGAGTATGTATTTGACAATTCGGTATGGAAGACGGCCACCAGACCTTATTTTAATCAATTCCACGTCATCAGATTGGAAGACTATAAAAACCACCTTATCATTCCTCAATTGCCCCACCGAAGGTCGGTATATTTCTTTATTTTTCTGACGAAAGGGAAAATCATTCGCAGCAAAGCCCTAACCCAACACGAAGTAGAGGCCGGTTCGTTTTTCTTTCTCCCTGCTTTCCAAATCACCACTTTCGACTACGTGAGCGACGACGCCGAAGGTTTTTACTGCCACTTTAGTCAAGAAATTTTTAATGTTAGCCCCTGGAAAAATGAATTGTTGGACAATTTTGCCTTTTTACAATTGGCAGGGCATCCTGTCATCGAAGTTGAAGAAAAGCTTCATCAGGTAATCACTAATATTTTTACGCGCTTGGAAAATGTAAACCAAACCTTGACTACCGAGACATTTGACCTGCTCAGTACGTATTTATACACCCTGTTTGTAGAAATTAATCACTCGGTCAAACCACAAGAGCGGCCCCTCAGAAATGCGGCTTTGCGCATCACCCAGCAGTTTAAGAATGCCTTAACTCAGTATATTTATGAAAAACATTCGGTGTCGGAATACGCCGATTTATTGGCGGTGTCGCCCAACCACCTTCACAAGTGTGTTAAGACCGTGACGGGCAAAACAGCCCATGATTTATTGGATGAAATGCGGGTGTTGGAAGCCAAGGTTTTGCTCAAGCAAACCAATCTTTCAATTGCTGATATTGCTTTCAAAATCGGCAAACTTGACCCCAGTGATTTTAGCCGTTTTTTTAAGGCTGAAACGGGAAAAACACCCAAAGAATATCGCCAAACAGCTCATTTATAAGCACTATTGTTGGCTCTTGAAATGGTATTTTTGCGTGCCATGATGTTCTAAAAGCCACACTTCTATTCCTTTTATTGTAGGGGCTATTTTTTTGCCATGCCTGATTCCTAATACGCTAAAAGCCGTCGCCAGCGCATCAGCAGCGGTGCCATTTTCTGCTACGACCGTCGTGCGTGTGTGGGTGGTAAGACCTACCCCCGTGTGAGGATTCACGATGTGAGAATAGCGAATTCCGTTGTGTTCCAGATAGCGGTAGGTGTCGCCCGAAGTAGCTATCCCGCAGTTTTTGAGGGTGACAATATGCTTGGCCGTGTCTGTCCCTCCCGAACTCACCTCGATGGTCCAGCCCATTTTTTCGGGGGGCGCATTGCCAATGGTCAAATCACCGCCAGCATCTAAAATGGCCTGAGTAATTCCAAAATGTTTTAATACCCGCAAGGCTTCATCGGCGGCGTATCCTTTGCCAATACCCCCAAAATCAAGTCGCATGTTTTTGTGTTTAAGCAAAACCGTACGTTCTTTGGCATCCAACTTCACCCTCCGATAGCCCACCGCTCGGCGTACAGTTTTGATTTCTGCTTTTTCGGGAAAATATTTTCTTCGTAAGGCCCGCCGCCACATTTGTACAATAGGGCCTACGGTTACATCAAAAGCCCCACGGGTTTGCTGGCTAAAACGCATGGATTGTTGTAGCACTTCAAAGAGAATTGGGCTCGCGTAAAATCTTTCTCCTGTACCTGCCGTAGCCGATAGACGATTGGCTTCGCTGCCATCGAGGTAGTCACTCAAAATAGTGTTTAAGTAGTCAATTCTGCTAAAAACACTGTCGGAGGCAGCTTTAGCAATGGAATCGTTGGGAGCATAAAAAACCAAGTTAAATTCAGAACCCATTGCATTACGAAAATAAGCGTAGCGTTGTAAAGGGGAATGACGAACGTTGAATGACGAATGTAGAACAGCAAAAGTGGAGTGGTAAGGCAAAGCAAAGATGATGCTCAGAAAAATGAACTTTTTTTTTAAAAATGAACCTTTTTGCACGGTTTTTGGT
>JBGAUP010000086.1:0-20410 GCA_044228585.1 Runella sp.
TACTTTCCAGAGCTGCCTATTATCGTATTAACAACTCAGGAGTGCGAAGAATGTATCTTTGGGGCCATGCACGCGGGGGCAAACGGCTATTTATTAAAAAAAACGCCTCCTCATCAAATTTTAGAAGCCCTCAAAGAAGCAACGGTAGGAGGAGTGCCGATGACACCTTCGGTGTTGCAAAAAATTATGCAACATTTCTTTGGCAAGACGCAAATTAGCTATCATTTGACCCCCAAAGAAAAAGAGGTATTGCAAGGCTTAACGCGTGGATTAAGCTATAAACTCATTGCGGCCGAACTACAAATTTGTATCACCACGGTACGTAGCCACCTCAAAAGTATTTACGAAAAGCTCCACGTAAACTCCAACGTAGAAGCAGTAGCCAAAGCCCTCCGCGACGACCTTGTGTAGGAGTAAGAGCGAGTGTAACGCATCCTCCTTTTATAGGATTGCGCCACGTTGTGCATTTGCGCAACTTTGCTTGATAGGTCGTCTTTTCATCCAATCTTAACTTTTCAATACCATGAAAAAAATTACGCTACTCTTGTTGTTTGTTTTAAGTTCAGTGCTTGTTTTTGGGCAGAGTATCACCATTACACCTAATACGGGTAATGAAATTGTATTGACACAATATAATAATATCCCAGAATTTATTGGCCGAAGAGCTAATGGTACTAGTACTTCACCAACCCCCGTAGTTAATGGTTCTAATTTAATCTATTTGGGTGGGGCTGGTTATAATGGTTCCGCATTTACGACAAGTCTGGCTCGGATGGCTTTTTTAGCTACCCAGACTTGGGCGAGTGGAGCTAATGGAACAAAAATTGCTTTTTCCACTACCCCTAATAATAGTACCTCAGTAACCGAACGTATGGTTATTGACGAGAGTGGTTTTGTAGGAATTGGAACAAGTTCTCCAGCAAGTAAATTACATGCATTTAATGGGTCTTCTGGCGTTAGCCCTAACTCTTTTGCTCCTCTTTTTATTGAAAATAGTTCGAGTGCTTATTTACAATTAGGTTCACCTGAGGCAAGTGCTACAGGTGTTTTGTTTGGAAAACCCTCAAGTGCGATTAGCGGTGGAGTTCTTTATGATGGAAGTAGCAATTTATCATTGCGCACAGGAGGTAACAATATACGGATGACAGTTACAAGTGCAGGAGATGTGGGAATAGGAACAACTACTCCAGATACAAAACTCCACGTAGAGGGTAATGAAAATAATGGCTCTGCCGCCAGCTTGAAAATTACGAGTGGTGCTCAAAATATGCTCATTGATGGTAATGAAATTGATGCCCTCGCTGATGGTTTATTTCTGAATAATAATTCAGCGGGAAAGGTGATTCTTGCTAATGGAGGTGGTAACGTAGGTATAGGTACTTCAACCCCCAACAGACCACTGGAAGTTAGTAATTCTGGTACTTCTTATGTTAGAGTTTCAGATGCATCAGGTGGTAGTGATGTGGGTTTTGAACTCTTCAGAACTGGAATAGGTTTCAATGATTGGAGAATTGCTAATTCTGGGGGTGATATTGATTTTAGATTTTCAACGGATGATTTGGCAACAAGTACAGTTGAATACCAAATGACATCTGCTGGATTTTTACCGGGTACAACTAATACTAATAGTTTAGGTAGTTCTTCGTTTAGATGGACGGCAGTTCATGCTACTAACGGCACAATTCAGACATCAGATAGAAGAGAAAAAGAAAATATAAAGTCATTGAATTATGGTTTGAAGGATATTCTGCGGTTGTCTCCTGTTAGATATACTTGGAAAACAGGTGAAGATAAAGGCCAAAAAGTGGGTTTGATTGCGCAAGAGGTAGCAACAGTTGTTCCAGAAGTGGTTACTGGTCTGAAAAGCGATGGTACAGTTGGAGAAGGTAGATTGGGGATGAACTATGCAGAATTAGTACCTGTATTGATAAATGCCATCAAAGAACAGCAACAAATCATTGATCAATTGAATCAGAACATGAGTGCTTTATCTTCGGAAATTGCTTCGATGAAGAAACAGTTTGACACAAATTCTGATAAAGCGAAAGTAGTAACAACTTCAACGGATAGATAAAGCGATTAAAATAGGAGAACCTTACAAAGAAAGTTAATTGCCTGGAAGGTTCTCCTATTGATGTACTTACTCATGCTTTTCTGTATTTAAGTACTATTCATTTGCCCTTATTATTTACGATTTGGTAACAATCATTTGGTTTACAAAGAGTTGTTGTCTTGCTATAACTATAATTAAAATTCTGCACATTATGGTCATTCCAGCATTATATTACGGTTATAACCACATCTTTCCTTTTGTGTGGGCGGAGGTATTGCGCTTGGAAGGTGAGGGTAACTATACTGTTTTTTTTCTCACCAACGGGGAGCAGCATCTTACCTCAAAAACGATTGGTGTCTATGAACCTCACTTACCAGCTGGTTTTGTGCGTGTTCATAAAAACTGTGTCATCAATTGGCAGTTTGCCGAAAAATTTGATTCTTCCAATAAATCTATCGTACTTACCGACGGCCAAGTGGTGAAAGTAGCAAGGCGAAAAATGGGCTTGATAAAGAAGCTTACCAAGGCTACCAAACTTGTTAAAATTACTGGAAGAACCCAGCACAAGTGCTTTGGCGGTAGTGAGGAGAATGATTAGGAAATAAGTTTTGGAAGGCTTCACAATAATGCAAAAAAGTCGGCTGTTCACAACCGACTTTTTTGCATTATTGTGAGGGCTATTAGATCAGTATCCTACCTTAAATCTGTTGAATACGCAATGCTCTATCATACATTCACTCCCGCCTTGCCACTAAAGCCTTACATCGAAATGTATTGGCTTATGACGGGCCTTTGGGAGCAGCCAGAACACATTACGCTAACGCCCGATGGAAGTATGACTCTCTTGCTTAATCTTGGGGAGACTATTGCGTCCAATCGCTTCGGTCTGACCCCAAGAGATAGAATACATCTGGTGGGAACCATGCTGTATCCAGATGAACAGGTATTAAGCGGGGAAACTCATTTGTTTGGTATTCAGTTCAAACCAGGGGCTTTCCGACATTTTTACCGATACGAACCAATGAGTCAGATGACTAATCAGGTACGTGAATTTGAGCGAAACCTTTTTCCAGACGTTAAACAAATCACTCAAAATTTTGTGGCTTGCGCCAATCAGTTCTATCTGGAGCGGCTGTTGCCCTCTCGAAATTCTGTTCTACCGATTATAGAAGAGATTGAGTCTTTAGGTGGTCAAGTGAAAATTGAGACGCTTGCCAAACGATATTGTACAACTGAACGGCAACTGGAACGATTTTTCAACGAGCAAGTTGGTATTTCTCCCAAAGAATTTATTAATCTGACGCGGTTTCGGCGAGCGTTTGGTAAAATCCAGCAAAATCAGAATAAACAAAGTTTGATGGACATCGCTTGGGACTGTGGTTATTACGACCATGCTCACCTTACCAACGATGTTAAACGTTATATGGGTAGTGCACCGACGGAGCTTATTTTGTCGGATTTTTCCAAAAAAATTGCCTTGAATTTCGAGTAGGTTTGCGCTACAACATAGCGTAAACTAATGGACAAGATGTGGCGAACCGTTATCTGGCTGGTTATTAGTCTAATCAGCTTCAGCGTTTTGGGATTTTACAAAACGTATTTTGGGATATTTCTCAACTTCAACGACATTAATTGGGTTGTACACCTTCATGTAGCTTCTTTATTAAGCTGGTTAGCCTTGCTTACTTCTCAGGCGTGGCTGGCAAAGCAAGGTCACTTTGACCAACACAAGAAAGTTGGTCGGTTATCGTATTTGCTGGTACCAGTGATTGTGATTGGTTTTGTCCTCATAACGAACCATGGACAACTTAAACACAAGTCACCTGACTTGTTAGGTGCAGTACTATTTGATGGAGGGTTATTTCTTTTGTTTTATTCACTGGCCATGTTCCATCGTAAAAATGTCTCCTATCATGCCTCGTATATGATATTGTCGGCAGTGCCTTTCATCAATCCAGGCCTGGGTCGGTTCATTTCTCCAGAGGTGAGCGTATCCGTTGAGTTTTTAATTATCCTAACTCTTTTTGGGGTAGCTTATTTCCGAAAAAAGCCCTATCAACCGTATCTGGTGGCTTTAGGCAGTTTTATGGTGCTGATGGGCTGTATCGTATATACTTCCGTGATTAATCCAACCATTATTGAGTGGTTTTGGAACGTCATTTGGGGATGAACCCGCTGCGAAACTTTGACAAATCATATTTTATGAAATCTGTCTTATTGGCGGTCGCCACATTGGTCGCTTTGTTGAATGCTTTGTCGAGTTGCCAAAGTTCCCGAACGCGTATCGGTGCCCCCGAAGAATTGTCTATCATTATCTCGACAGAGCGCGTGCAACGCGGCGAATATTTGGCCAATCATGTGGCTGTCTGTATGGACTGTCATTCCCAACGTGACTATACGCGCTTTGCTGGCCCCATGATTCCAGGGACACTGGGTGCTGGCGGACAAGTATTTGATCACAAAATGGGGCTGCCAGGTCTCTTTTATGGCAAAAATTTGACGCCTGCCGCTTTAAAAAACCAGACCGATGGCGAGTTGTACCGTGCGATTACAACTGGCGTATCCAAAGATGGTTCGGCCTTGCTACCAATGATGCCTTACCTGAATTATGGCAAAATGGACAGTGAGGACATTCGCTCCATCATTGCTTACTTACGCACCTTGCCGTCCATTGAAAAAGAAGTACCTGCTTCCAAGCCTGATTTTTGGGTCAAGCCAATCATCAAACAGATGCCTAAAGCCGCCAAGCCACAAGCTAAACCAGCTCTGCAGGATACGCTCGGCTACGGCCGCTATCTGGCAAGATTTGCAGGCTGTGCCGACTGCCACACGCAACGGCGAATGGGCTTGCCTGTTAAGGGTAAAGAGTTTGCTGGCAGGATGGCGTTTCCATTGCCTGGCGGCGTGGTCAAATCGGCCAACCTGACGCCTGATATGGAAACAGGGTTAGGGCAATGGACCAAAGAAGCGTTTATTGCGCGTTTTAAGGCATTTGACCCCAAGACTTTTATATCTTTTGAAGTCAAAGAGGGATTAAATACCCCTAGCCGTGGACATTTTACAGCGGCATGACCAAAGAAGATTTGGGGGCTATTTATGCCTACCTGCAGTCATTGAAGCCCATCAAAAATCGAGTAGTAAAATACAAGTCGAAAACCAAAGAATAGGCTTAATACTCTCAACCCGAAAATTAAAAACATCAAGGTTCAGCATATATTAAAAAAATCATCGGCTGCTTCCAACCGATGATTTAAAATGTGTCTATACAAAGAAATGTTCTACTTCTCTCCTGACATTTTACCCGTTTTTGAACCCGTATTGACAGCCGAAGCATTCTTTACGTACTTGTCGAGCCAGCCGTTCATTTCGTAAAGCATGTGCAAAAGTGATTCTTTGGCCGTATAGCCGTGGCTTTCGTAAGGCAGAAATACCAATTTGGCCGTGGCTCCCATGCCTTTGAGGGCATTGTAGTAGCGCTCTGATTGGATAGGGAAAGTTCCCGTATTGTTGTCGGCCTCGCCGTGAGTCATCAGTAGCGGCGTTTTCATTTTATCGGCGTTCATAAACGGCGACATCTTGTTATACACATCGGGCGCTTGCCAGTAAGTACGCTGTTCATTTTGGAAGCCAAAAGGTGTAAGTGTGCGATTGTAAGCCCCCGAACGAGCAATTCCTGCTTTAAATAAATTGCTGTGTGACAATAAGTTGGCAGTCATGAAAGCACCATAAGAGTGCCCGCCTACCCCTACGCGGTTGGCATCTACTACGCCCAAACGCACTCCCTCATCAATGGCGGCTTTGGCACTGGCTACGAGTTGCTCTACGTAAGTGTCGTTGGGCTCTTTATCGCCTTCTCCCACGATAGGAATAGACGCATTTTCTAACACAGCGTAGCCCATCGTGACAAAGGCCGCCCCAGTCCAGTAGCTAATGCGGTTGAATTGATACGGTGAGCCGCTCACTTGGCCAGCTGCCGCCGCACTTTTAAATTCGGCAGGATAGGCCCACAAGAAGGTAGGCAGTGGCCCGTCTTCTTTTTTATAACCTGGAGGCAATAGTAGCATCGCCGTCAAGTCCACGCCGTCAGGGCGTTTGTAGCGGAGTTGTTGCTTCTGTATTCCTTTAAACTGCGGATAAGGGTGTGGGAAGAATGTTATTTGAGTTAAAGCAGGCTCGGCAGGCTTTTTCCCTTTTTTGGGGGCAGGTTTCAGATTACGAATAAAATAATTGGGCTGTTCTTCTTGAGACTCGCGTGAGGTAAGAATCAGTCCTTTTTCGGCGTTCAAAATACTGATAGGACGCTCGAAATAAGGGGCTTCTGAGCGAAATAAACGCGTTGATTGTTTTGTCGTAAGATTAAATACATCTACAAACGGACGGTCGCCTTCGGGAGAGGCACCTTGCCCAGTGAGGTAAATTTCGTTGGTTGGCGTAATATCCAACACATATTCGCCATACGAGTTTTTCTTCAACTCGGGCGAGCCAGGGTTGTTGTAACGGTCTTCCGACGAACGGTCAAATAAAACGACGGGATTGACTGGATTGCTTGGGTTAACCAATTTCGTAATAATTTTTCGGGTGGCATTCCAGCGTTCCGAAAACAATGCTATTTGATCATTTCCCCACGTCACGCCACCAAAGCGATGAGCCGCTGAATAGATTTCTTTGGGCTGACTGCTAAAAGGAGCCTCTAAGGTATAGACCACATCGCGAATGTCCACTTTGCGCTTGGGATCACCACCGTCTTTGGCTTCTACCCAATAGACCGTGGCAGGGGCATCGTTGCGCCAGTTGTGGTTTCGTTGTCCCGATGGTGCTGCATCTTGTCCCCAAGGTACATTTTCCTGTAAGGGAACATCCGTTAGGGTTTTTACGAAAGCGCCGTTGGTCTCAAAAATGTCTATTTTAGAAGGAAAGCGGTTGATGGTCACTAAATAAGAAAATGGGCGGTGAATATTTTCAATCATCACATAACGTCCATCGGGCGAAGGGCATAATATTCAAATTGTTTTTCGTCAGAAGGATTTTTGAGCAAGTCTTGGTAGGTAGCGGCTTGGGCTTTTGTTCCAAGATTTTCTTGTACAGTAGGGCCAGAAGGTACACGACTTATTTCGGGGGCAGGGCCTCGTTCGGCAGGTATTCCTCTGACAATGAACGATTTGCTGTCGGAAAGCCACTGATAAGGTGCTCCCAATGCTCCGTTTAAGGCTACATCACTTACTTTTCGTGCGGATGCGGTAGCTACCTCCACAACGTAGAGCTCAATTTTTGAGTCAGTAGTATTGGTGAAGGCAATTTTGCTGTCATCAGGTGCCCACTGAATGTTGGAGATTTGCGGAGTTGCTGGCAAGCCCGTCACTTGTACATCTGTTGCGCTGGCTGATACTTGACGAAGTTTGAGGTTATTGACATACACGGCACGGCTGGGGCCATTGTTGGCGGGATTGATACGCAAACCTGCCAAACGAAGTTCGGGTTGTGAAAGCTCGGCAATTGTCGTCGTGGCGGTATTTCTCTCCGAAACCAGCATCCATTGGCCTTTGCTGTCCACGCTTACCGTTGGGGTAGGGGGGGCGGTTACTAAGTCAGCGAGGGGTTTAGGGGGGAGCTGATAGCCCGTGTTGTCTTGGGCAAAGGCAGCAAGGCTGCAAAAGCACCAAACAAACAGTAGTTTTTTTCTCATTGGTTTTAGTTGTTTAGTTATTGTTGATTAATGCGATTTACTCTTCCGACTTAGAGCGTCCAAACAAATCAAAGCGTTTGCCCAATTGTTCTTCCATGTCGCTGAGTTCTATTTTGAGGGCGTGAATCGAAATGGTGATTTCCCAAATAGACAATGTCAACGCCAAGATTTGTAATAATAAAGCCACGAAAAATAGTAACTTCGCCGCGGATTGGTACTGTAAATAGATGAAAAGCATCGAAATTGCGCTCAAAAGCAGACTCGTTACGATGATGAACTGAATGTTTCGGATAATATGTACCCTTCGGTGCAAGTGTTTTATCTGGGCTACGTAGTTAGAATCAGGGCTTTGGCGAAACTTATCGTGTAATTCCCGAATCAGGCTGGCAATGGCCAAATAGCGGTTGGTGAAGGCAATCATCATCAACGAAACCGTTGAGAATAAGATGGCGGGCGTACTTATGCTGAGTTCCATGGTTGCGAATGTGGGTGACGTATGTGGACTTTGTGTCTTCTTTGCGTACTTTGCGTTAAAAATGAAGCAATGCAAGAAAACGTTTTTGATTCCCACAAATTTAACCTCTGGAAGCGTCGTTTGTTAGAAAATGACCTTGAAATTCACGCCGTGGAGGAAAAATATACCCGTCATAATGGCAAGGGAGAAGTCCTTTTTTCGCTTTTGATGCTGGATGCTACTACTCCCGAAGGGGACAAAATACCCCCTATTTGCTTTCTCAAAGGCGAAGTTCTGTGTGTCTTGGTGTGTTTAATAGATGAAGTTACCAAAGAAAAGTACCTGCTATTGGTAAAACAACGTCGTATCTGCGACGGCTCCATGACTTACGAACACCCCGCTGGGATGCTGGATAGCGAATCGGATGCTTACAAAGTGGCAGCCAAAGAAGTTTGGGAGGAAACGGGTATTGAAGTGTCTAAAAATCAGTTAGTTCAATTGTTAGATTTTCCCGCTTACCCTTCTTCGGGAACGTGCGATGAGGCCATGTATTATTTTTACTGTGAAATAGAGCTCCCTAAAAACAAAATAATGTCGTACGACGACCAATTTATGGGTGAAGCCTCTGAACACGAGCGGATTGTAACCTGCGTATTGCCATTTGTGGAAGGACATCGCCTTATCAATAACGTCAACGGCTTATTGCTGAACTTTCTTTACCTGAAAGCTGTCGGTGATTGGGAGTTGATGAAAAAAATATAACGCTTTGATTTGCATTTAGAAAATTTTAAACCTCTCACTCATGGCCCCCACAGTTCTCGAACGATTTCTTAAATACGTCCAAATTGATACGCAGTCTGACCCCCATTCAACTACGCAACCTTCTACCGAAAAACAAAAAGATTTAAGCCGAATATTGGTGCAAGAACTCCGAGAAATGGGAATCACCGATGCGTATTTGGATGAACATGGCTACGTTTATGCCACACTCCCTCCCAATACAACTAAACCGAATGTGCCTGTCATCTGCTTTTGTTCACACGTGGACACCTCGCCCGACTGTTCAGGGGCAGGGGTAAAACCGATAGTTCACGAACGTTGGGACGGAACAGACATTGTTTTACCCGACGATACTACCCAAGTACTTCGTGTGAGTGAACATCCTGATTTACAGTTTCAAATTGGCAATGACATTGTGACGGCCAGTGGGACCACCCTACTCGGAGCCGACAATAAAGCAGGCGTAGCGGAAATCATGGACGCTATCCATTTTTTGCTGCACAACCCCGAAATCAAACACGGAACCATCAAAATTCTTTTCACACCCGACGAAGAAATAGGACGCGGAACGGCCAAGGTAGATTTAGCTCAACTCGGTGCAAATTTTGCCTATACCATTGACGGCGAGAGTCTTGGGACGCTCGAAGACGAAACTTTTAGTGCCGATGCGGTCAAAATCACCATTTATGGCGTAAGTACGCATCCAGGTTTTGCCAAGGGAAAACTTGAAAATGCCCTCAAAATCGCTGCCGATATATTGGCGGCTTTGCCCAAAGATGCGCTTTCTCCCGAAACTACCGAAGATATGGAAGGGTTCATTCACCCCACCAACATCGAAGGAATTCAAGAAAAAGTAACGCTTGGGTTTATCATCCGCGACTTTACCGAGGCAGGTTTGCACGAAAAGGAGGACTATTTAAGAGCAATTTTGGAGAAAACACTCGAAAATTACCCGCATTCTCGCGCCGATTTTGAGGTAATTGAGCAGTATCGTAACATGAAAGAAGTGCTCAATCAACATCCTCAGGTAAGTGAGTATGCTTTGGAGGCTATCCAACGCAGCGGCCTTACGCCGCTTCGTCGCAGTATTCGCGGTGGCACCGACGGCTCTCGTTTGTCGTTTATGGGGCTACCTTGTCCTAATATTTTTGCGGGTGAACACGCTTTTCATTCCAAACTCGAATGGGTTTCAGTCCAAGACATGCATAAAGCCGTGGAGGTCATTGTGAACCTATGCCAAATTTGGGAAGAACAAAGTGCCTAAACCTATAAGGATTGTACAAACGATTGATAGTAATCCTTATAGGTTTTTTTAGTCCTGTATTAAACCTATAAGGATTTCTCAGAGTCTCAACAGCAATCCTTATAGGTTTTCTTATAAGGATTACCCAGCGTCTCAATAGCAATCCTTATAGGTTTTCTTTCTTAAAATACCCTTCCCCCAAACGGTTGACCGGTGCGGGCAATAGTTTCAAAGGCAGTATGTTGACGAAGTAATAATGCGATAAAGCGACGAAAAAGATTTTTACTTTGAGCTACTTCAAAATAAGCCAGTATATGTTCAAAATTAATAGCGTTCATGGTCGTAACTATTTGATGAATGTAGTACAAAGTTCGGAATAATACAATAAATGAACAAATAGTTAATTGGAATAATACAATTTTTAAGAATAGAAGTGCTAAGAACCCCTAAAAGTTGTTGAGTCAGTACAGTAAGTTCTTGAAAAAGTAATAGGCTTTATTAACTTTAAAAAGGGTATTTTTGGAGATTTTGATGTTAATTTAAGATAAATTTAGCCATGTATCTACAAGCAGGTTCCTTTCATATTCTTTACGAAAAAGGTTTTCTTCGTCAAATCAAACAAGATGCTACCGAAGTAGTGCGGATGATTTATTTTGCCTTGCGCGACCATAATTGGGGGACGCTTGACCGAAAAATCGAAAATGAGATGATTGACCATCAGGAAGATCATTTTTTGATTTCTTACGATTGTTTCAATGTAGATGAAGCTAACGAACCTGTTTTTGCGTGGAGGGTAAAAATAAAGGGAGAAAAAGATGGGAAGATAGTTTTTGAGATTGAGGGGGAGGCTTTGAAAGACATTCGTAAAAACCGGGCAGGTTTCTGTATCCTTCATCCGATAAAAGGAGTAGCGGAGCAACCCGTCACGATTTTTCACGCGGATGATTCAACCACAAATACACATTTTCCGCGCTACATTGCCGCCGAAGACCCCTTCTTGAATATTCGAACCATGCGTTGGCAAGCGGCCAACGGTATATCGTATCAGCTTGATTTTGAAGGAGATATTTTCCAAACCGAAGATCAGCGCAACTGGGGCGATGCCTCCTACAAAACATTCTGTACGCCTTTGTCTTTGCCATTTCCCGTTCAACTTCAAAAAGGTGATACCGTTTGGCAACGCGTTACTCTGCATCCACCGTTGACAGTGAGCCCAACTCCAATAACTGAAAATAGGGAAGTGGATGGCGAGGATTTTAAGCCATTTTCGTTAGGCATTGCGGCATCGGTAGAAACCAAAATGCTTTCTGATAAGGCGATTGGTTTGTTAAAGTCGTTGAATTTGAACCATTACAGAATAGACGTAAATCCTTCCTCAGCCGATTGGATAAAGGATTTTTCTAATGACTGCGAAAATGCGGTTGCGCTGAACTTACCCCTTGAAATAGCACTGTCATTAGAGAATAATTATGAAGAAAAGTTAGCTGAATTTGTAGGAGTATGTCAACAAAATAGATTGAAAATCAATAGTTTGATATTGTTTTCAAGTCAGACTTTGACGACACCTCAAGTGTTAATAAATCTTATTCCTCAACTAAAATTACAACTTCCCCGCGTAAAAATCGGGGTGGGGACCAATTATAACTTTACGGAGCTTAATCGTAATCGTTTCGATGCGGGGGAGGCCGATTTTATCACCTTTTCGTACCATCCACAAGTACACGCTTTTGATGACTTGTCGCTGATGGAAAATACCGAAACGCTACTTTACCAAGTAGAAAGCGCCGAAAAACTGTACCAAAAACCTGTTCACGTGTCATTTATTTCGCTTCGCCAACGGGCCAACCCCTACGCCACGAATTCGGCTGATTTTATGGTAGCCGTTGAAAAACAGGCTGATAGTCGTCAAAAAACGGACTTTGGCGCGGCATGGACAACTAAAGTTTTGGCGTATTTATCCCAAACGAAGGTTGCATCGGTGACGATTTTTCGCACCGTTGGAGACTTGGGATTGATGACACCCGACGGGACTCCTTATCCCGCTTTTGAGCGCCTACGGCGTTAATTTTATTTTTTCTTCTTTCACCGCAAGTTTTCTTTTCAACTTGCATCTAAATGACCAAAACCTAAAACCGTTTGGAAGAAAAGCAACTTCTTCAAGGCTTACAGTCGCGCCAAGAATCGGCGTTTAGATACTTGGTTGATAGCTATCAAACTAAGGTTTATAATACGGTATTGGCTATTGTTCAAAATTCTGAAGAGGCCGAAGATGTGGCGCAGGAGGTGTTTATGGAGGTGTATGAGTCGGTAGAGAAATTTAGGGGCGATTCAAAACTGAGTTCCTGGGTGTACCGCATTGCAACCACCAAAGCCCTTGAAGCGTATCGAAAAAGAAAAACCCAGAAACGTTGGGGCGGTTTTTTGAGTAGTTTGTTTGGAGAGAATAACGAAGTGGTACATGATCCCGCAGATTTTGTTCATCCAGGTGTTTTACTCGAAAATAAAGAAAGGAGTACGATTTTGTTTAAAGCAATCAACAAACTCGCTGATAATCAGAAAATAGCTTTTACGCTACATCATGTGGAAGGGCTGAGTTATCAGGAAATTACGGAGGTAATGCGACTGTCGCTTTCATCAGTCGAATCACTTTTGTTTCGTGCTAAAACCAATTTAAGGGCATTGTTAAAAGAGTATTATGCAAGAGAGTATAACTGAAAGAACAACAACAGCAATCATAAAAACGAAGAAGCAATGAAAAAGCATTACAATCATGATGAGGAGATTGAACGGACGCTCCAATCACTGGAAGGTATCCAACAGGCCAAGCCAAGCCCGTTTTTTTATACACGTTTAGAGGCGCAGCTGGGAAAAAAAATTGTCAAAAAAACAGGCTGGCAATGGCGTCCTGTTTATGCTTATGCAGCATTGGTGTTGGTTTTGTTACTCAATTTTGCAACGATTTACACGCTTACTCATAAGTCCACTCAAAATACATCTACTGCCGACAGTTTTGCCAGTGAGTATGGATTGAATTCCGTCAGCAGCTTAGATACAAATTAATCAAACTATGAACAATTCCTTCCAATACCGATACTTATGGCTCGTGATTTTGGGGTTGTTATTGCTCAACCTCGGTTTGCTGGGGTGGATTTGGTTATCTCCTCAAAACCGTCCACGAACGGGTCAATTTCCCGCTGATTTTTTAGAAAATGAGCTGGGCTTTACGGCTGAACAAAGAGAGCAATATCGCTTATTGCGGGAAGGTCATCAAGCTAAAGTTAGACCCATTCGAGATAGCATTAGACAAATGAAAAAGCAGTTTTTTGAGCAACTTGGAAAGCCAATGACTGATTCAGAGATAGAAGAATTAACTGCCGACATGGCTAAAAAAATAGCTACGGTTGACAAAATTACTTTTGAACATTTTCGGGAGGTACGCCAAATTTGCACACCCTCGCAGCAGCAAAAATTTGACGAAGTAATTGATGAAATGTTGCATCGTATGGCTGCGGGTCCGGAAGGGAGGGGTGGTATGCCACCTCAAGATGGCCCACCGCACGGCGAACATCCACCAAGAGAATAAAAAAAATCGAAAAAATTAAAGTTTGACCGCAAGTTTTAAAATTCAATGGCATCTAAACTTTCAAATTCATCTCAGAGACTATCCTAAATTATGCAATAACCTTTACGAGTAATGCTGGCCGCATACTGAAACAATCTACTAACTTTTAAAACAGCTTACAAAATGAAGGCTATTCCTATTTTCGGCGCGATGATGATGGTGGTCATGCTCGCTTGCAACCAAAATGATGACGTAACCCCTACGACTACCACAACTGGTACGAGTACTTTACCCGATGTTTATAAAGCATTTAGCTCAACTCTCCAAGTTTATGTGGAAGGCAACTCTGTGGTGATAAAAAGTACGGGTGTGCCCGACCATAAAAGCCCTTATTTCGGAACTGGCAACGCCAATTATGAGGCTTACAATGGGACAAATACCAAATTTAACCTTAACCCCAATCTAATCGGTACGAAAGATTACCCTTTTAAAATTCCACTTTCTCCCGCCAAAGCAACCACAAGACAAGCGACTCCGCTTGGGCCGATTGGGGTATCGCTCAACGGCGTGCCTTTTTACAATCAATACGCTGCTCAACGCGCTCCCCTGACCGACGAAATCAATAGTTTTGATCAATACAATGGACACCCCGACCCGAGCGGTAGTTACCACTATCATATTGAACCTTTGTATTTGACCAAAACCAAAGGCAAAAGTGCTTTGCTTGGATTTTTGCTCGACGGATTCCCCGTTTATGGCCCCGAAGAAAACGGTAAAAAAATCACCAATAGCGACTTAGACGCTTATCACGGCCATACGCACGCTACAACCGAGTACCCCAATGGCATTTATCACTATCACATCACAGCCGAAGATCCCTACTTGAATGGTACTGGATTTTATGGGACAGCAGGTACGATAACACGATGAAAATCATTGTAGCTATTGCGTTTGTGGGGGCTTTTATGGCTTGCCAATCGCCTCAAATAACTATTCCAAATGTATGGGTTAAAGTTGAGGCAGATTCAACGCTTCGTTTTGAAAATGGCTTGTTATGGCAACAGAATAAACCATTTTCTGGCTATATGGTCAGTTATTATTCTTCCCAGAAACTCCGTTTGAAAGAAGCTTATTTGTCAGGAAAAGCAGAAAAGGTACATCAAAAATGGTACGAAAACGGCCAATTGCAGGAACAACGCGGTTATTTGAATAATCATAAACACGGTATTCATCGGGGGTGGTGGCCCAACGGCAAACTGAAATTTGAATATAGCTTTGCCGACGACGTTGCCACAGGGGTTCATCAAGAATGGTACGATAATGGGCAGCTTTTTACTCGCTTAACGTATGATAAGCAAGGTCAACCCGAAGGCTCACAGCAAATGTGGTATAATACGGGGCAAATCAAGGCCAATTACGTGGTCAAAAATGGCCGCCGCTTTGGGCTATTGGGTGCTAAAGGATGTATGGGAGAGAATGAAAAAGAGCGTACGGGGCTTTTGAAGCAGGCGAATCTTTAAAATTTAATGGTGATGAAAAGTTGGTATTGGGCATTGAGCTTTCTTGGGTTTTGGGGCTGTGCTTCGGACGAAAAAAAGAGCGAAACAACTGCGCTTCCTTATTATCATACACCCGATTTTACGCCCATTTGGACTTCCGAAAAAGCAAAATTGGACACATTGCATACCTTGGCCCCGTTTACATTTACAGATCAGAATGGGATTGAAATAACTTCTGGACAGCTCAAAGGAAAAATCCACGTTGCCAATTTTTTCTTTACTTTTTGTCCAGGCTTATGTCCTCGTCTTACGCAAAGTATGAAAGACGTTCAAGCGGCGTTTGAAGGGGATGATAACGTAGTGTTGATGTCGTATAGTGTGATGCCTGAGCGAGATAGTGTTTCAGTATTACGACGATATGCCGATGAACACAAAATCCTTGATGACAAGTGGCACTTGCTTACTGGTGACAAAAAAGCGATTTATGAAACAGCCCGTCGTTCGTATTTTGCAGACGAAAATCTCGGTGTGCAGAAAGGAGAAAATGATTTTTTGCACACCGAAAATTTTATTTTAATTGACAAAAACCTCCACATTAGAGGTATTTACAACGGTACTTTACCTCTGGAAATCAAGCAATTGATTGAAGATATTAAGGTATTAGAGCAGGAAACCTTATAGGTTTGTAAATAATACAGATGAGTAAAACCTATAAGGTTTAATAATAGAATTAGGCAGTTTCCAACATCTTTTTACTCCGCAACCACTCAGGCGTGTAGTTCGTATTTTCGCCCCCAATCCATTGAGCATTGAATACAATCCAAAAATAAGTACGATTGATATTGCAGCCCATCTTTGAACCCCGTGCTACTTTGGAGCATGAATTTCCTCCACTTAGCCAACTCATCGGCAAGAAGAATTGATTAAAGCAAGTATGGAGTCAAACAGTTAACCGGATATCTACCGCAAACGGCTTACCCAGCATCAAAATCATCTGCTTAAACAAGTCAGAAAAGAGGGCTTTTTCGCGTGGGGCATCTTCCTTGACCAAAAACTCAAGGTTATAGAAAATCTTTTCAATCAAAGCTTTATTGCACAATAGTGCTGGACGATTATGTAAATAATTTTCGTAGAAATAATCAGGAATTTATCAATACACCAAAGTCAATCACGCCCATTGTACCGTCTGCACGCATCAAAAAATTACCTGGATGTGGGTCGGCGTGAACTTGGCGTAGGTGGTGTACTTGGTGGTCATAAAAATCCCAAAGCAATTGCCCAATTTGGTTGCGAACTTCTTGAGAAGGATTGGTTTGTAGAAAATCCTTTAGATGTAATCCTTCTAACCAATCCATCGTTAATACTCGTTTGGCCGATAACTTTGGGTAATATTTAGGAAAAACGAGCCCTTTGATGTGCTTGCAGGCTTCCGATATTTCAATGGAACGACGTAATTCTAAGTCGTAATCCGTTTCTTCCAAAAGTTTGGTTTCCACCTCTTCTGTGTAGCGTTCTACATCCTTTTCGTTCAGGCCAAACAACGTTACTGCCATCGGTTTTACCATTTTAAGATCAGAGCTGATACTATCAGCTACGCCTGGATATTGAACTTTGACCGCCAATTTTTTGCCCTCTTTCCACGCTTCGTGTACTTGTCCAATTGAGGCCGCATTGGCGGCGTTGATGTCAAATTTGTCGTATAATTCGTAGGGGGCTTTACCGAAGTAACTGCGAAAAGTCTTGACGACCAACGGCCCTGAGAGGGGAGGGGCAGAATACTGTGACATCTGAAATTTGTCCACGTAAGCCCTTGGCAGTACACTTCTGTCCATACTTAGCATCTGTGCAACTTTGAGGGCTGAACCTTTCAATTCGCTCAAAGACGCATACACATCTGTGGCATTGTCTTGGTGGAGTTCGTCGCGAGTAGTACTGGGGTCAATGATTTTCTTTACGTTGTATTTCAGGTAATTACCACCAATTTTGGCACCTGTTTTCAAAAATTGCGTAGCGCGAGCTACTTTGGAGGTGGGGATTTTATCTTGAGATTTCATTTGTCAGAAGTGAGAAGTAGGAATCGGAAGAAAGAAGTAGGAGGTCAGAAGTAGGAAATAGCATAGAATTAGTCTTGTTTCCTACTTCCTTCTTCTGACTTCTTACCTCCATATTATATTTCCTGCCCCTATTTATTTTGGTACACAAACTTTGCTAAATCAACTACTGTATCTACGATAGAGCGACCCATGAGGTCGAAGCCTGTATTGACGGTTTTTTCGATGGCCGTGTCAGTCAATTCAAAATTGCGGCTCGTGTCTTTGACCCAAAAGTCTAAGAGGTACATCGTATTGAGCCAAAGTGCCTCGGGATAACGATTAGACAAGTAAGGACGCGGAACAATTTCGCGGCTTTCGCGACCTTCGTACAGCAAATCGTGGGCAAACGTGAGAAACGCTTCTTTGAAAGGACGTATTTCTTGAGGATTTTTTGCAACAATAGGCTGGGGTAGTTTACGATAACTGTACGTCACAAAACTGCGATTGGACTTCAAGACTTCTACCCATGTATAATAGAACGCCAACAATTTTTCGCGGACTGAATAACCCATATAGGTAGGGTCATTTTCGGCGGTGGCGCGGGCTTGCTCAAAAAAAGACTTCCATAAATCCATCTCTATGGCCTCAAACGATGTGTAAAATTCGTACAGTTCAGCTTCGGCCATTTTGAGTTTTTTGGCAAAGGCATAAAAAGAAGCGGGAGCTTTGCCATTGTCGAGGACGTATTCGACGTATGTTTTGCGGATTTTTTCGATTTTTTCCATCGGAATAGATGTGCTGTTATGAGTTGAACTGTTATCCGACTTGATAGGTGTTATCTAACAGGAAACAGAACACAAACACAACGAACTGTGCTAAAAAAAGGTTTTGAAATGACCGCTTAATTTCTGTTAATCCATTTTTTGATTTAAATGGGGACGGACGTATTTGGGGCTAAGCCTGTATTTATCATAATCTTAGATATTTTGTGGTTTTCAATCAGTAGTTTTTGTAAAAAAATAACCGTACCTTTGCAGCCGTTTTTTATTTATATCATTCACATTTTAATCTGAGGTTACAATCATGTATTTAACATCGGAAGTAAAAAAAGACTTGTTCAAAAAATATGGCAAGTCGGAAAGCGACACTGGTTCGGCAGAATCACAAATCGCTCTATTTACCCACCGTATCAACCACCTAACTGAGCACTTGAAGTTGCAAAAACACGACAGTGCAAGCCGTCTTGGTCTTTTGAAGGGGGTAGGAAAGCGCAGACGATTACTGAATTATCTCCAAAAGAATGACATCAGCCGTTATCGTGCTATCATCGCGGAACTGAATATCAGAAAGTAATGCGATACTTCAAACAGGGAATTCCAAGCGATTGGAATTCCCTGTTTGTCATTTCTCTTCACTTGGTAAGTAAATTATTTTTTTTTGCGGTTTTATACAAATAGCCTGTGTCATTAGCGGAAGAACAGGTACAAAAGCGGTTTATTAATTCTTCTTTCATGTTTAACATCATCACGAAAACCATCACCCTCCCCGATGGTCGTACCATTACAATCGAAACTGGAAAATTAGCCAGACAAGCCAATGGTTCGGTGGTTGTCCGTATGGGCAATACCATGTTGCTGGCAACGGTTGTATCTAATCCCGAAGCAAAACCTGGCACTGATTTTTTGCCGCTTTCGGTTGATTACCAAGAAAAATTTGCTTCGGCTGGACGTATTCCAGGAAGCTTTCAGAAACGCGAAGGGCGTCTTTCTGACCATGAAGTACTGGTAAGCCGTTTGGTTGACCGTGCTTTACGTCCGATGTTTCCCGACGATTTTTATGCGGATACCCAAGTAAACGTATTTTTGATTTCGGCAGATGCCGAAGTTTTACCCGATGCTTTGGCGGCTTTGGCAGCCTCGTCGGCATTGATGATTACGGATATTCCTTTCAACGGCCCTATTTCTGAGGTACGCGTAGCCAAAATCAATGGCGAATATGTCATCAATCCCCCTACTTCGCAACTCAAGGATGCAACGCTTGATCTTATTGTGGCAGCGTCCGAAAAAGACATTTGTATGGTAGAGGGCGAAATGAACGAAGCTTCTGAACAAGAAGTGATTGATGCTCTGAAGGCTGCTCACGAAGTCATTAAATTGCAATGTGCTGTTCAGAAAGAATTTGAAGCAGCTGCGGGCAAAACTGAAAAACGCGCCTTTGAATATGTAGTACACGATGAAGAGCTACGTCAACAAGTACGCGAAGCTTGTTACGATAAAATCTATGCCGTGGCACGTCAAGGTAGTGCCAATAAGCAAGTGCGCAAAGAAGGTTTCAAGGCAGTTATCACGGAATTTTTAGAACAGTACAAAGCGGCAAATCCTGATACATACGATGCAAAAGTAGGACTTATCAAGCGTTATTATCACGATTTTGAGTGGGAAGCATCGCGCCGTTTGGTGTTGGATGAGCGTAGCCGTTTGGACGGACGCGCCCTTGACCAAATCCGACCAATCATGTGCGAAGTTGACTTATTGCCTTCGCCGCACGGTTCGGCTTTGTTTACCCGGGGCGAAACTCAATCACTCACTACGGTGACGTTGGGGACTAAGATGGACGAGCAAATCATTGATACAGCTATGTATTATGGATATGGTCGTTTCTTATTGCACTATAATTTTCCTGGCTTTTCAACGGGTGAGGTAAAACCTAACCGCGGTCCAGGTCGTCGTGAAGTAGGGCATGGAAACTTAGCCCACCGTTCGTTGAAAAAAGTACTGCCTCCCGATGAAGAAAACCCCTATACAATTCGTATTGTGTCGGATATTTTAGAATCGAATGGTTCGTCTTCCATGGCTACTGTGTGCGCGGGAACGCTGGCACTGATGGATGCAGGGGTGAAAATTAAAGCCCCCGTAGCAGGAATTGCCATGGGCTTGATTACCGACGAGACTGGCAAATATGCCGTATTATCGGATATCTTAGGAGATGAAGACCACCTCGGTGATATGGACTTTAAGGTGACGGGTACCGAAAATGGTATCACGGCTTGCCAAATGGACTTGAAAGTAAATGGACTTTCTTATGAAGTACTGGCAGAGGCTTT
>JBGAUP010000087.1:0-19963 GCA_044228585.1 Runella sp.
TATAATACTTACATGGTAGGCAAATGGCACGTAGGCAACGAACCCGATAAATGGCCTTTGAAACGTGGATTTGATAAGTTTTTTGGATTTATTGATGGTGGTTTGAGTTTTTGGGATACCAAACCAATTATCAAAGGTGGGCCATTTTCATCGAAACTGTATGAGGGTGATAAAGAATTTACTATCACCGACAAGAATCATTACCTAACGGATGCCCTTACTGACAAAGCCCTTGGATACTTGAAAGAACAAAAAGACAAATCGCCGTTTTTCTTGTATATGGCTTATAACGCACCACACTGGCCTATGCACGCCAAACCTGTGGATATTGAAAAATACAAAGGGAAATATGATTTAGGATGGGACTCCCTTCGCACAATTCGCCATCAGAATTTAGTGAAATTAGGTTTGGTAGATGTTAATTCAAAACCAGTTAAAGACAAATCTTTGCCAATTTGGGATAAACTCACTTACGACGAAAAACAGATGTGGGTAAAGAAAATGGAAGTGTATGCGGCGATGGTTGATAATCTCGACCAAAATATCGGAAAATTGCTTAAACACTTGGAAGAAACAAAGCAATTGGATAACACCCTCATTGTTTTTTTATCAGATAACGGTGCGGAAGATTGGGATTTTTCTAAAATGCCAATTGCCATCAATCGAAGCAGTGGAACGGTTGGTACGGCGGGTTCGAATGAATCTTATACCAAAAATTGGGCTCAATTGTCAAATATGCCTTTTAGAAGCTATAAATCAACGCCTTACGAAGGTGGGCTAAGTTCACCTTTTATTGCCCGATTGCCCAAAGTAATTCCTGCCAATCAGATTCAGCAAGGAGCGGTGCATATTACAGATGTTTTGCCGTCTTTTATTGAGTTGGCTGGTGTTGAATATCCAAAAACGTACAATGGTATCACGCCAAATGCTCTAAATGGAGTTAGTTTTATTTCTTCTATCAAAAACAACCAATGGAATCGTTCAAAACCGATTTTTCATGAATGGTCGGGCTACCGTGCCGTTTGGGACGGAAAATGGAAAGCAGTTTCAAACTATCCCGAAAATAAATGGGAACTCTATGATTTATCAACTGACCGTACAGAAAGTCAAAATGTAGCAGCTCAATTTCCCGAAATTGTTTCAAAAATCAACGAAGCGTATAAAAATTGGGCAAAAGAAAATGCGGTAGCTGAATGGAACGAGGCTTTGGCTGAGAAAACGGGATTTAAAAAGTAAAGCAAACCTTACAGGTTTTTGAAACCTGTGAGGTTTAATTAGTTTGAAATCAACAGTTGCATAGTCTCTACATTGACGGTTTCGTCAAAAAGAGCAAGCACAGGGATGTTAAAACCTTTGATGACAAAACTTTCAATTTCATCGGCCAAACCAAAAGGTTTGGCAGGAAGATAATGCGTATCATTGGGAGAAAGTAATATGTACTGCTCAATGTGTTGGCGGAACGGGTCAATGATCCAATATTCCCGAATCCCATGAGTGGCATAGTCTTGTTTTTTGATACCTCGGCCAATGGAGGCCGTTTTTTTAGAAATGATTTCCACCACAAAATCAGGGGCAGGAAACAAAAGTTGGTCGTCAGAAAAAGTATCGTATTTCTCTTTGGAGAAAAACACCAAATCGGGCTCATAGTCATTACGAGTAAGTGCAATCATCGCTTTCTCAGTAGCTACTCGACCGAGTTTTTTGACACTTGCATAAAAACTCAAAAGCCTCGAAAGTAAATCAGTGACGCTAAAGTGTCGCTTTTTGACGGGAGAATGTAACACTACTTGCCCATTAATAAACTCGGCTTTAATGGCAGGCGTAACCCATTCCCGAAAATCGTGACGTCGTTTTTTTTCGTCCTCAATGGCTTTATACAACGCATCCACTTGCTGGGGAGCATCGGGCGAGGCCATTATTTTATCAACATATTCAAATCCCATACTTTGTCTTTTTTGATAAAAGAAGAATTTATTACCAAAAATAAGAATAAAAACCGTCTATGAAACAGTTATCCCGCGTTTACTTCTCCATTTTGTTGGGAGTACTTCCTCTGCTTTCTTTTGCCCAGCTTCCACGCTTGGACAAATCTCGCCCCGCGCCAATCATGATGGTGGACGGTAAGCCCTTTCTCATTTTAGGTGGTGAGCTGCATAACTCTACTGGGTCTGATAAAGCTGCTTTGAAAAATGCTTTGAAGGAAATTAAATCGTATCATCTGAACACTGTCTTGGGGTACGCTTATTGGGAAATGATTGAGCCAGTAGAGGGGCAGTACAACTTTGAACTGGTGGACGAATTGCTGAAAAGTGCGCGTGAAGAAAATATGAAAGTCGTCTTGGTGTGGTTTGGAAGTTGGAAAAGTACGGCATCGTCGTACGTACCTGAGTGGGTCAAAACCAATCCCAAACGTTTCCCACGTTATACATTGGCCGATGGAAAAACGCTGGAAATGTTGTCGGCTTTCAGCGAAGAAAATCGTAATGCGGATGCCAAGGCATACGTTGCGCTGATGCAGCACCTCAAAGAAGTGGATACCCAACATACCGTGATTATGACGCAGGTTGAAAACGAACCTGGTTGCTTCGACAACTACCGCGATATGTCGCCCGCAGGACAAAAAGCGTGGCAGAGTCCGATGCCCGCCGATATGGTTAATTACCTGAAAGCTAACAAAGGCAAACTCTTCCCCGCCCTCGAAAAAGCCTGGGCTGACAATGGCTACAAAACCAAAGGTACTTGGGAAGAAGTACTTGGGAAAAGTACCGACCAAGGCGACTATAAATTTTATACAGAAGAGCTGTTTATGGCGTATCACTACTCTAAGTACCTCAACTACATTGCTGCTGAAGGACGAAAAAAACTGGACTTGCCCACTTTTTGTAATGGTTGGCTTTACAACAAACGCGGTTTTTACCCACACGGAACAATCAATCCGCACGTATTGGACGCGTACCGAGCAGGTGGAACAGCCTTGGATTTTTACTCACCCAACGTCTATACAACCGACTACGACGAGCTGTTTTCTAACTATACTTTGGGCGGAAATACCCTGTTTATTCCCGAAAGTATGCTGGTGCCTGCGGGAGCATTGTATTCGATTGGAGCATTTAATGCGCTTGGATTTGCGCCGTTTGGGATAGATGGCGAACGTACCAAAAGCAAAGAAAATGCCGTACACTTGAGTATTTTGACTGCTACCAACAAGACCCTTTCCAACATGACGGGATTGATTACTTCTCATTATAATTCTTCCAAAATGCGGGGTTTATATATCAATGCCACTAAAAAAGAACACAAAATAGAACTCGGTGATTATCAAATTACAGCTTCGAGTTCTACCGAAAGGGGAGGATTTAGTCTTGATTTTGGAAAATCGTTGGAGAATGTAGGAAAGCCCCAACCTGCATCAGGTACAGAAGCTGCTCCCGCTGCTCCTGCTCCTTTTGGTAGCGTACCGAAGGGCATTGGGTCGGCCATTGTGATTCAACAAGGGACAGATGAGTTTTATGTGGTGGGGTATGGGGTGAAATTGAATTTTAGATTGAAGGAGGGAGTTAAATTTGAGCATTTGGGCTTTGTGTCTATTGACGAAGGAGACTTTGAAAACGAAAAATTCATTCCCCGAAAACGCTGGAATGGCGACGAGCAAAAAGCCAGCCTCCCTGATACCCAACTGACGGTGTTGAAAATCAAGTTGTATCGGAATTAATCGTACAGGTCAGACAATAGTCAGACCGACTATTTGGCGAGCCTGTTTGACGCCACTTGGGTCAAGTCCAACGAAATGCTTGATTTTATTCGGTTTGCCGATAAATTAAGCATTTCGTTATTTTCCATTCGTCACTGTGCTGTCTTGCATCGTATCGAAAAATCAAACAATTGCATAAACTCCTATTAAAACCTCAGAAAGCCCGTTTATGATTTTATTTTTATTACGAAAGGGAGGGACTGAACGCTACCACCTTATGAACAACTATGAGGTGCCAACAAAAAATGAGTTTATTTCTATAATTACCCTGATTTTGCATATTTTCTGCCGTTTTATGATAAAATTTCCTCCTCAAGAATCATTAGGTTTGTGCGCACTACGCTGTCATAATGCTTAACCCAATCACAAAATTTGATATGAAAACCCTTCAACTTTCGATTCTATTCACGCTTGTCTTCCATGGACTATTTGCCCAACAGGTCACTAAACTTTCCGAAGGCAAGCCCAAAGGCTCTGAAAACTGGACTTGGGGCGAACAGACCAGTACCAAGAATATGTTTAATACGGAAGTAGTTTACAACGTATCCGAACCTACTATCACGGCCTATCTTCCTCCCAAAGAAGCTGCCAATGGTACAGCAGTGGTAGTAGCACCTGGGGGAGCATTTCATACGCTAAGCATCAACTCTGAGGGGGTAGATGTAGCCCGTTGGCTTAACAGCAAAGGTATTGCGGCTTTCGTGTTGAAATACCGGGTCGCTCGTAGTCTTACGGATGACCCCGTTAAAGAACTCATGGGTAAAATGAGTGATTTTAAAACACTGGACGAAGAAAACAACGCTGTGGTTCCTCTGGCTATGGCCGATGGCCTTGCGGCTGTCAAGTACGTACGCGACCATGCCAAAGAAATGAATATTGACCCGCAAAAAATCGGTTTTATGGGTTTTTCGGCAGGTGGTACACTAACGATGTGTGTGGTATATAATGCTACGGACGAAAATCGCCCCAACTTCGTAGCCCCTATTTATGCCTACGAAAATGCCATTATTGGCTCTGCTGTTCCTACGGCTAAAACGCCAATTTTTGTGGCTGTGGCAGGCGACGACCAACTCGGTTTTATGCCGCATAGTATTAATATTTACAAAAAATGGTTTGATGCCAAACAACCTGCCGAACTTCATATTTATGAAAAAGGTGGACACGGTTTTGGCATGAGAAAACAAAACATCCCCACCGATACTTGGTATGAACGTTTTGGAGAATGGCTTAAAATGCAAGGGCTGATGAAAAACCCAGTAGCAGCAAGTCCATTTCAGCGCATACCATCGCCCAACGATACCTTGCAGTCGGTAAGACAAACGGCAGATGGCAAGTTGGTATTTAGTATATATGCCCCCGAGGCCCATGCAGTGACGGTATCGGGCGATTTTCCAAGCGGTTTTCCATCTTTAGTACTCAACAAAGATTTTAATGGCGTGTGGTCGGCTACGACCAAGACTGCCGCTAAACCAGACCTTTACACTTATGACTTTACGGTGGACGGTATCAAAACTTTTGACCCCAAAAATGCGGCCTATAAAGAAAGCAATAGTGGCTTTTCAAATATTTTTGAAGTAAAAGGGCCAGAGAATGATTTTCAAAGTCTCAAAGATGTACCCCACGGGAAGGTAGAAAAAGTAATGTATAAATCGGTGGCTTTGGGTGGAATATCGCGCCGTTTACACGTGTATTTGCCCCCAAACTACGACCAAGTGAGCAAAACACAAAAACTGCCCGTGTTGTATCTTTTTCACGGTGGTGGCGACAACGATGCTTCTTGGACAACGGCAGGGCGTGCCAATCTGATTTTGGATAACCTTTATGCGGAGGGTAAACTCAAACCGATGATAGTGGTAATGACCGCAGGACATACTCCCGTACGAGGCAATGCCATGGGGGCAGGGCCTGAAGCCGACCCGTTCAGCAAAGATTTTTTGAGCGATGTGATTCCATTTATCGAAAAAACGTATCCTGTTTCTAATAAACGTGAGCATCGTGCTATCGCAGGGCTTTCGATGGGGGGAGTCCAAACGCTGAATATTGCTTTGTGGAATCCAACTTTGTTTGGCTATGTGTTTCCAATGAGTACGGGCTATTTTCCACCTTTGATTAAAGAGTTGGAAGAAAAACACGGTGCTATTCTGAGCAATAAAGCCATCAATGAATTCAAAAAATTTAAAATTTATATGGGGGGGGAAGCCGATATAGCTTATCAAAACAACATTAATTCGATGAAACTGTTCGATAAATACGGCATCAAATACACCTATGAAAACATTGAAGGAGGCCATACTTTCTTGGTTTGGCGCAGAAATTTGAAAGATTTTGCTCAGCTACTATTTAAGTAAGGATACTAAGGCGATGATAAAGCCTCAAAATAAAATGGCGATCAAAACACGGAAATTGGGTAGGTGCAGTACATATTATTGCACCTCAAACTTGGTCGGATGGGAGGAGACAAAATCGGTACATCTCGAATTTGGGCGTTTTTCTGCCACAATTATTTGAATTGTATAAAGTCGTAAGAAATCCATTGTATAATCCATTTATGGATTTGAGTGTGGAAAGAATAAATGACCTTGTGCAATATAAAAACCAATAAAATGAAAAAACTTGCCTTAGCCTTTTTGTGTGCGCTTAGCTTTAATGGTTTCGCCCAATTCAAACAAGACAAACTTCTTTTTGGCGTAGCTTATTATGACGAATACATGCCTTACGAACGCCTCGAAAAAGACGTGACCATGATGAAAGAGTCGGGTATCAACTTCGTCCGAATAGCCGAGTCAACATGGAGTACGGTAGAGCCGCAGGACAATGTTTATGACTTTCACCACATTGATAGAGTTCTGAATGCCATGCACAAAGCGGGTATTAAGGTGATTATTGGTACGCCTACTTATGCTGTGCCTACGTGGTTGGTCAAAAAATACCCTGCTATTATGGTAACAACCCCACAAGGGCAGCGGCAATACGGGGCGCGTCAAAGTATGGATATTACAAACGTACATTTTCGTTTTCATGCCGAGCGAGTGATTCGCAAAATCATGGAACACGTTAAAAATCACCCCGCTATTATTGGTTATCAAGTGGATAATGAAACCAAAGCATACCAAACTTCGGGCGATAATGTCCAAAAGGCTTTTGTACAATACATGAAAGTCAAATTTAAGACCTTAGACAACATCAACAAAGCCTTCGGGCTTGATTATTGGAGTAATCGCATTAACAATTGGAGCGATTTTCCGTCAGTAAACGGCACCATCAATGCCAGTTTGAAGGCCGAGTTTGAGAAATTTCAGCGCGGTTTGGTGACGGACTATCTGGCTTGGCAAACCAAAATTGTCAAAGAATATGCCAAGCCGACTCAATTTGTCACCCAAAATTTTGATTTAGATTGGAGGGGTTATTCGTATGGTATTCAGCCCGAAGTAGATCATTTTGCTGCTTCAAAACCATTGGATGTGGCAGGGATAGACATTTATCATCCAACGCAAGAGAGTTTAACGGGAATTGAGATTTCGATTGGGGGCGATGTAGCTCGTTCCATGAAAGGTGGCAACAACTATTTTGTCATCGAAACCGAAGCACAGGGCTTTCCGCAATGGGTTCCGTTTCCTAATCAACTTCGTTTGCAGGCATTTAGCCATTTAGCATCGGGGGCCAATATGGTCGGCTATTGGCATTGGCATTCGATTCATAATTCTGCCGAAACTTACTGGAAAGGGCTTTTAAGCCACGATTTTGAGCCGAACCCTACTTATCGGGAAGCACAAACGATTGGAAGGGATTTTGTTAGATTGAATGATAAATTGGTCAATTTGAAGAAAAAAAATGAGGTGGCAATCTTGTTTAGCAACGAAGCACTTTCAGCCTTCAATGCGTTCAGTTTTGGTTGGGGAGCAACAGAAAAATACAACGATATTCTCCGTCCTTTTTATGATGCCCTCTACAAAATGAACGTCGGAGTTGATTTTATTGACCCATCTGTTGATTTTGGGTATGGCGAAAATGGTTTTGGTAAGTACAAAATGATTGTAGTCCCCGCACTTTATGCTGCTTCTGACGATTTGATGAAAAAACTCAATCAATTTGTCAAAGACGGCGGCCACGTAGTTTATACATTTAAAAGTGGTTTTTCAGACGAAAATGTGAAAGTACGTTCTACTGTGCAGCCAGGGTTAGCCAACGAGGTATGTGGTATTTCTTACAGTCAATTTACCATTCCCAATGGCGTTTCTTTAAAAAATGACCCATACAAAGTGGGAGAGACCCAAAATAAAGTAACTGCTTGGATGGAATTAATTACCCCGACTACTGCTGAAGTGTTGGCCTATTACAATCACCCCGAATGGGGAAAATACGCGGCTATTACCCAAAACAAATACGGAAATGGATTGGCAACGTACATTGGCTGTATGACTACGCCTGTTTTGACCCAAGGAATACTGAAACAAGCTTTGAAAAAATCTAACCTCTGGAATAAAGACCAGGATTTATCTTTTCCGATTATTGTGAAATCAGGTAAAAACGTTCAAGGCAAAACCATCAGGTATATTTTTAATTACTCCGCAAGTCCTAAAACAGTCAACTACACTTATGCTAATGGTACTGAATTATTGTCAAACAAGGCAATTACTCAAAATAGCCCCTTGGATTTAGAAGCATGGGGAGTAAAAATTGTTGAGGAAAATTGATTCTCGTACAGCAGCTTTTTTGAATACGCTTAAAACAACCCTAAACCTTAACAAATTCATGAAAAAAGGACTATTGACCTATGAAAATGGTATTGTACTATTGATGGCACTCACCTTTGGTTGCCTTTTTTTCGACCGCCTCGCCCTTAATTTTTTAATGCCCTACGTTTCCAAAGACCTGAACCTCAACAATACCCAAATAGGGCTTTTGGCGGGGGCATTGTCGTTGGCGTGGGCCTTTTCGAGTTTCTTTTCGACGGCTTGGGCAGAAGCGAATAATAAGAAAAAAGCGGTCTTTGTAGCAGCGGTATTTGTCTTTTCTATCTGTTCGTTTGGTTCAGGTTTAGCAACGTCCTTTGTCACCTTACTTTTGGCTCGTTTGGTCATGGGCTTTGCCGAAGGGCCAGTTATTCCTTTGGCCCAAAACTTTGTAGAACGAGAGTCTTCGCCGCATCGGTTGGGGATAAATGCGGGTATTTTGCAAGGAGTGGGTTCGGCGCTGTTCGGCTCTATTTTAGCACCCGTTGTTTTAGTCCAAATTGCCGAAAATGTGGGGTGGCGCAATGCCTTCTACATTGCAGGGGCACCAGGGTTACTTTTAGGACTAATCGCGTGGCAGTATGTCAAAAAATCAACCGCTGAAAGTACAAAAACTACCGAAACTTCAACACTCAATCTTTCCGAATTGCTCCAATACAACAACATTAAATGGGGGATTCCCGTGGCTTGTTGTGTTTTTGGGTGGTGGTTTGCCACCTTACCTTTTATTTCTAACTATTTTGTGAATACCCAAGGAATGAGTGCCGACACCATGGGCAAAACCATGGGATTATTGGGTGTTTCAGGTTTGTTTTCTTCCATCATCGTCCCGGGGCTTTCTGATAAAATAGGCCGTAAAAAAGTGATTCTGTTTTTTTGCGCAGTGGGAGCTTGCTATCCTTTTGCCGTTCATTTTTTGGCGGTTTCGGCTATTCACTTGCCCGCAATGTTTCTTGCCTATTTCATGATGGGACTTATCCCATTGGTCGCTGCCGTAGTGCCTTCCGAGGCGGTTCCTGATCACCTCAAAGCCAAGGCCATTGGACTCATAACGGGCGTGGCCGAGATTGTCGGGGGGGTATTGGTGCCTGCCCTTTCGGGGGTTTTGTCTGACAAAATAGACCCTTCTGCCTTTCTATGGGTAGCAGCGGGCTTGGCAGTGTTGGGATTACTTTTAGCGACCAAATTGAACGAAAAATAGGTCTTCTCTCCTGAACAAGACCATGTAAGTACATTATTCTTTTTGGAATAAAAAGTAAAAAATTTTTACTATGTATAAAGATGAGTAGGATTTTGGAATGATTCAGGCCCTAAACGACATACAAACTTGGGATGCCTTCAAAGAAGGGGATGAGGAGGCGTATGCCGCCATCTACCGCGAAAACGTAGGGGCTATGTACCGCTATGGTATGAGTTTGTCGTCGCTTTCATCCTATTTTGTGTTTGACTGTATCCATGACGTTTTTACGGAAATTTGGGCCAAGCGGCAAGTAGTGTCAACCCCCAACAATGTCCGTTCGTATTTGTTCAAAGCCCTCAAAAACCGAATGCAAAACCAAATCCTTCGTCGAGAAAGCAAATTTTTGCCGCTCGGCGAAGGAGATTTTGAGGAGCTTTGGGAAGATGCTATCGCCGAGGAGTCGAGTCTCATCAACTCCATTGAGAGTTTTTCCAAAGAAGAACTCGTCAACAAACTCATTAATCAGCTTCCGCCTCGTCAGCAAGAAGCACTTCGCTTGCGATTCATTGAAGAACTCGAATTCAGCGAAGTCGCACATATTATGAGTATCAACCGCCAATCGGCTCAAAATTTGGTGGTTCGAGCGGTTGAAAAGCTTCGCAAAACCTTGCCATTGCTCGGTATATAATTTTTTCAACTATTTTTTGACTTTAGTGAGTATATAACTTCTTTCTGTGTGTCCTTCCAACAAAGGGGATATTCATGGCTGAGCGATACACATCATTTACCGTTACCGATTTTTTGACCGATGATTTTTTTATCAATCATCACCTCAAACCTACTCCAGAAAGTACAAAATTTTGGAAAGACTGGGTTGACAATTCATGGACAAATGAGTACAAAGAGGCAGTAGAGGTACTTCAAGTGATTCGGATGGGATTGACAACCTATGAACATACGACGCTATCGGCAGAAGCAAAATTGTTTGTATTTAATCGGATACAAGAAACCAACCAAAAGGCCACAAAAGAGAGAAAACAACTGGGAATGTGGCGTTGGGTAGCGGCGGCGGCTGTGGTTTTGATACTTGGAATGGGGTACGTCTTTCTGTCAAAAACATCGAGTTACAAACGAAATTTGGAAGTCTTGGCAACTGGGCATAGGGTAGAAAAAAAAGCGGTAAATGCTCCTCTGCTGATTCACCTGCCCGATGGGTCGGCAGTGAAACTCCTACCTCGAAGTAAAATTTCATTTCCTGCCGAGTTTGACAAAGAAAAAAGAGTGGTGATTTTGTCAGGAGAAGCGACGTTTGACATTGCCAAAGACCCCGCACGGCCTTTTTTGGTGATGGCCAATGAGGTAATAACCAAAGTGCTGGGTACGAGATTCAACGTCAAAGCCTATGAAAACCTAACCAATGTGGTGGTCACGGTGGAGGAGGGTAAAGTAAGTGTGTTTAAAAATAGTACCTCGAAAAAGGTTGATAATGAGCTAAAAGGAGTGATATTGTTGCCCAATCAACAGGCGATTTTTGATCGAAGTACCGACCAGTACAACAAAAAACTGATTGGTACGCCGACTATCCTCAATGCCCACGAACAGCCGAGCTTTGATTTTGAAGAAACGCCCTTGAAAGAAGTAATGAAGCGCTTAGAGATAGCCTACGGAATCGAAATCGTGTTTGACGAAGTGCTGTTGAGTGATTGCCAAGTCACTGGGCGATTTGAAACTGAAAGCCTTTTTCAGAAGTTGGACATCATTACCAAAACCATCGGTGGGTCATACGAAGTAGTAGAAGGAAAAATCGTCATCAACTCAAGAGGCTGTCATTAATAACAATTAAAGCAACTAAACCCAATTGCCTATGTAATACAAGTACGCTCCCAATTGCTTCAAAAACAAAAAGCCAATGGTTCTGGACCAACCACTGGCTTTGTAAATCCCCGCCAAGTAGCATAACCGACATTTGGCCAACGGGATTGTCATGTTCAAAGTTTCTCACAATTAAACAAAACAATCAAAAGTATGAAAATTAACCGTGATTTTATCATCCAATGTATGAAAATTTCGTTGGTGCAGCTCATCATCGCCCTCACCTTTGCTGGCATCAGTTTGGCAAAAAAAGTGGGAGCGCAAGAAATTCTCAATCGAAAAATGAGTATTCAGATGAGCGACGAAAGGCTAAAAAACGTGTTGGTGCAGATTGAAAAATCGGCCAATGTCAAGTTTTTTTATAGTCCACAAGCCATTAAATCAAACCAAAAAGTAACTATTTCGACCAACAATGAGTCGGTAGGTGCTACGCTGGAAAAATTATTGACACCTCTCAATATTGAATATCAACTCAATGGGAATCAGATTATTTTGAATCAAAAAGAAGTAAATGTTAAGCCGATTGAATCGAAGAAAATAACGGAGGATAACTCTTTTTTGAAAAAAACGGTGACGGGAAGCGTCGCCAACGAAAAGAAAGAAGCCCTGCCAGGCGTAAGTATTCAAATCAAAGGAATGCTTCAAGGAACCACAACGGGCGCGGATGGCAAGTTTACAATAGACGTTCCTGACGAAAATGCCGTACTTGTGTTTTCATTCATTGGCTATGTCAAGCAAGAAATAAGCGTAGGAAACCAAGCGATACTCAACGTCGTACTGAAAGAGGATGCGGCGGCTTTGGACGAAGTGGTGGTGACGGGGGTATTCGACAAACGCTCGCGGATGGAATCATCGGTGGCCATTTCAGTTTTAAATGCAAGACAGTTGTCGGTGCAAGCGCCCAACAGCGCCGCTGATTTACTAAAAAACATCCCGGGAGTATTTGTAAATTCGTCGTTGGGGGAAATTCGTAACACGGTTTATTCGCGTGGCGTTTCGGTAGGGTCAAACGACGGAGCATCAGGCTATTACTATGTTTCGATGCAAGAAGATGGCCTGCCCGTAACCAACGCTACTTTTGGCAATTATGGCCCTGATTATTACTTGCGTCCTGACGTAACCTTAGGCAAATTGGAGGCAGTACGCGGAGGTACGGCTTCCATCTTGGGAAACAATGCCCCTGGGGGAATCTTCAACTACGTATCGCGTACGGGTGGCCAAACGTTTAGTGCCGAAGCCAGAGGAAAATATGGTTTGGAAGGCAACGGTCGTAATCCGTTTTACCGCATAGATTTGAACGCAGGTGGGCCTTTGAGCAAAGACAAAAGCATCACCTACAACATCGGGGGATTTTTGCGTCAGTCAGATGGAGCAAGATATCCAGGCTATCCGATGAACAACGGTGGTCAATTGAAGGCAAATATTGTAAAGAAAACAAAAAATGGCTCTATAAAGCTGTACGCCAAGTATTTGAATGACCATAACGCTTGGTTTGAATTTTTGCCTACGACCAATTTTTCTGACCCGACTCTTCCAGCGGGGGTTGAACAGACCAATTCGGTATTGATTCCAGCCGTGAAAGCCACGGTCAAAGTCAATCAAACCAATGAAGAAATCAATTATGATTCTCGCGATAAGATTCACTCAAAAGACCTTTCGATTGGGTTGAATTTTGATCATAACCTCGGAAATGGCTGGACGATTGACAACAAAATTCGCTATTCGGCCAAAAACTCCACTTGGAACACCACCGCCGTGGCTTATCCTTTTGCCGTGGATGGCATTGTTTGGTATGCCCTCACCAATACCATTGCTCGTTTTGGGAATTATTCCATCAAAGACTTAGCATCAGGAACCGAATTGGCGAATGTGACGCAAGCACCAAACATCATCAATGGACAGTTTGCAGGTTTTAACTTTATTGTTAACAAAGGCAATTTGCCTGGAGCTTCGATTCAGAAAAATTCGGTGCTGTTCAATCCGCTTTTTTATAACAACAACAGTATGAATGAGTTGATTGACCAGTTTACAATCACAAAGCGTTTGGAGAATATGAGTTTCACGGCAGGTTTGTTCTATGCCAACTCGCAACTTGATAGAAAATCTATCCAAGGACTGGGGGAGATGTACACTCAAATGACCTCGCCTCGCCCTACGCCCACGGCGATAAGTGTTACAGGTTTTGACGGTAAAACTTACCAAATTACCAATCCAGATGGGGTGGTAGGCGGAAGCGGTAGAAGTGCGCCCGTCAACCTGACCAATGCTACTCAAAATAACTTAGCTCTTTTCTTTGGACATAATTGGACCATCAACGAAAAACTAAACTTTGATTGGGGGATTCGTTACGAAACCGTATCGGTAAAAGGAACCAACCAAATAGCCTCTGTGGGGCCTTCGAGCAAATCCGGTGGTACTGATGGCAATGAATTGACGCTGTACGATAATTCGGAAGCGAAGATTACGGGTACATACAACTACGAAAAATCGCTGCCAACATTTTCATTTTCTGGAGGTTTGAATTATAAATTCAATGATAACATGGCGATTTACGGACGCTATTCGGAAGGTCGCAAAGCCCCCGATATGGATATGTATGTAAACATTAACACACCCGCGACGCTTAAATTTTTGAATCCCATTGCCCAAAACACCCAACAAGCGGAGATTGGTTTCAAGGTGAAAAAAGACAAACTAAACCTCTTTGTAACCCCGTTTTTTAGTATTCTAAGCAACGTGGCCACGTCGGCTTTGGGGCAAGAAACGGTTGACTTGTCAACTACCTACGCTACGCCTGTTTTGTACAACAAGTTTGTAACCAAAGGCATTGAGATTGAAGGCGTGTATAATTTTACGAACAATTTCAGTGCCAGAGCCGTAGCTACTTTCCAAAGCTCTACTGCCGTAGATTATAGCATCTATGATGTAGGCCAGAATGGTGCGGCAGACGACAAAATCGTGAGTTATTCGGGCAATGAAACTGATAACAACGCCCGTACGATGATTCGGGTAACGCCTACTTATACTTCGGGCAAATTCTTCGCCTCTGCCGATTGGACGTACATGGGCAAGCGGGCCGCCAACGTACCCAATGCGTTTTACCTGCCGTCGTTTAGTCAAACGAATTTGAATTTGGGCTATACAATCAATGCTAAGTTGGGATTGCAAGTCAATATCAATAATGTCTTTAATCAAAACGGTGTCATGTCTTGGTCGGCACCGGGGGGCTTCCCTGCGGCACTAAACCGCCAAGGATTCACCAAAGCCGCCCTCGAAGCCAACCCCAATGTTGTGTATTCGACGGTGAGTATTCCGCCAAGAGCTTATTTCTTGACGGTGAGTTATAAATTTTAATAATACATAGGGGGGAAGGTGTTTCCCCCCCACCTAACCAATAAAAATAGGCTGTCCTAACTCTAAAAACTATGAAATACATCTTACCATTATTACTCTCTTCAGTGTTGGTTTACGGGCAGTCTTCCAATAGAATCATTAATTTATTGCCGAAAGAAATCAAATTACATGGCAATATCCCTTACAACAACGATACCCTAAAAAAGCACTTGTTGGACATTTATCTGCCTGCCGAAACTAAAGGGAAATTGCCGTTGGTGGTGTTTATTCACGGTGGTGGCTGGATTGGCAACGATAAATACGCCGATATGGGCTACATGACCAATACCGTTTCGGCAATGCTCAACAACGGCATGGCTGTGGCTTCTATTGATTATCGTTTTGCTCAAGATGCCGTTTTCCCAGGCATTTTGCAAGATTGCAATAAAGCCGTTTCGTTTTTGTACGACAATGCCGATAAATATGGTTTAGACAAAAATCGAATGGCACTGATGGGCTTTTCGGCGGGTGGGCATTTGGCTTCGCTGATGGGCACTTCGCAAAATAATAAAGTGGATAATTTATACTTTCCCAACTCCTATCGCCCATTCAAATACAAAGCCGTGGTTGATTTTTATGGGCCTACCGATTTGGTTTTACTGCCAGGAAATGAAGACGAAAAATCGCCCGAAGGTATTCTGATTGGGGCAAAACCCTTGGAAAGACCCGATTTGGCAAAAGCAGCCAGCCCCATTACTTATATTGATAAAAACGACCCTCCATTTATTATTTTTCACGGCGAAAAAGACAACATCGTATCCAACAAACAGTCAAAGTTGTTTCATGCTTGGTTAGGTCATCATGGGGTTAAAAGTGACTTGACCATTGTGAAAGATGCCCCGCATTTTGGCAAAATGTACGATGTGGAGGAAATTAGAACAAAGGTAATGGCCTTTTTAAAACAACATTTGACAAACTAAGGTCGAAAACATAGGCATCTACAATTTTTTTGAATGACAATGGTAAAATTTGACAAAAAGATAGAAAGCGTTTTGGCCGAATACCACAAACGTATCGAAGCAGAAGATGTACTTGTACAGTCGCTTTCACATGAAGAACGCAATGCTCGGCTGAACGAATTTTTGTTGCCCGTAGGCGAAGAAGTTGGCATTTTTATCAATTCCCTGGCTAAATCGGCAAAGTCAAAGACTATTTTAGAAATTGGCACTTCCTACGGATATTCGACCATTTGGCTGGCAGAAGCCGCCAAAGCGAACGGAGGGAAAGTGATAACCTTAGAAATAAGTGCCGAAAAAGCAGCTTATGCTCGCCAGAAAACCGAAGAAGCGGGCGTGTCCGAATTTGTTGAGTTTAGGGTGGGTGATGCACTGGAAAGTATTGCCGATGCACCCGAAACCTTTGATTTCGTGTTGGTTGATGTCTGGAAAGAACTCTATTTGCCATGTTTTGATTTGTTTTTTCCAAAGCTAAAAACGGGTGCTTGGGTATTGGCCGACAATATGATTTTTCCACCACATTCTCTACCCGAAGCTACCGCCTATCGGAATCGGATTCGGGAAACAAAGGCTTTTGATACGCTTTTGCTGCCCATAGGAAGCGGAATTGAAGTTAGTTTGTTGAAATAACCTACAATAACCTAAAATAATATGAAGACAAAATTCACACTGACGGTAATCTTCTCTCTGTTTTTTTTATTTACAAATGCCCAGTTTGGTCCGCCAACTGGCGAGCCTGATGTCATCAACAAACGCTGGCACGCCCAGTGGATTACGGTACCCAATACCACGCCCGATGGATATGGCGTGTACCTGTTCCGCAAAACCATTGAGCTGGCTTCAAAACCCTCAACCTATAAAATTCACGTTTCGGGCGATAATCGCTACAAGCTTTTTGTGAACGAAAAATTGGTTTCGATGGGGCCTGCCCGTGGCGATATTGCCCATTGGAACTACGAAACGGTTGACATTGCGTCTTATTTAAAAGCGGGTAAAAACATCATTGCTGCCCAAGTGTGGAATGAGGGTGAGTTCAAACCCGAGGCGCAGATAACGTACCGAATGGGTTTTATTCTTCAGGGAGCTACTTCTGCGGAGTCGGCGGTGAATACCAATAACACCTGGCTTTGTGAAAAAGACAACAGCTTTGCGCCTTTGGTTTTTAGAACACGGGGCTATTATGTGGCTGGGGCAGGTGAAATAAGAAACATGGCTTTAAGCCCAAAAAATTGGCAAAGTGAAGGTTTTGACGATAAAAATTGGCAAAAAGCAAGACCCGTGGGGGGAGGAGTTCCCAAAAATATTTTAGGGGCTTTTGGTACGATGAGCGGCTGGATGTTGGTACCGTCAATCATTCCTCAGATGGAATTGAAGGATGAGCGATTGGTCAAAGTTGTTAGTAACGAAGGTATTACGAGCTTGCCTACGGGTTTTCCTGCCCAAAAATCAGAGGTGACGATTCCTGCCAACTCGAAAGTAACCCTTATTTTGGACCAAAGTTATTTGACCAATGCTTACCCAAATGTAGAATTTAGCGGGGGTAAATCGGCGAGTATTACATTAAGATACGCCGAGGCACTTTTTAAAAATACTTCAAAGGGTAATAGAAACGAAACCGCTGGCAAAACCTTTATTGGGCGAGCAGATAGCCTCGTTTCGGACGGAAGCCAACGCCAGAAGTTTACCAGCCTTACCTACCGCACTTACCGCTATGTTCAACTAAGCATTGTCACTCAAAATGAGGCAATTACCTTAAACGATATTTATGGCACATTTACGGGTTATCCTTTTCAGATGAACGCCCAACTGTCGGCCAATCAGCCCGAAATGGACAAGATGCTGGAAATTGGCTGGCGTACCGCTCGCCTTTGTGCGTATGAAACGTACATGGATTGCCCTTATTATGAGCAACTTCAATACATTGGAGATGGTAGAATTCAGGCATTGGTATCGCTCTACAACAGTGGCGACGACCGACTCGTAAAAAATGCCATCAACCTCATGGACTTTTCACGGACTCCCGAAGGCGTTACCCTGAGCCGACATCCCTCTTATACTCCTCAATTTATCCCGACGTTCTCGCTTTGGTATATCGGTATGTTGCAAGACTACGCCCGCTACGGTACTGATATTGAGTTTGTTAGAGGTAAAATAAGTGGTACACGGCAAATTTTGAGTTACTTCAAGAGCTACCAACAAGCCGATGGCTCGTTAAAAAACACTCCTCAGTGGATGTTTACCGACTGGGTGGATAATTTCAAAGAATGGCGGGCAGGTATGGGCCCTATGAGTGTCAATGGTACTTCGGCGGTGCTTGATTTTCAGTTGCTTTGGGCGTATCAAGTGGCGGCAGATTTGGAAACAAAACTCGGAAATGCGGCCTTCGCTGCCCAATACCAGCAGGAAATAGCTATGTTAAAAAAGACCATCAGGGCTAAATACTGGGACAGTGCCAAAAAACTCTTTGCCGACCGTGAAGAAAAAGATGAGTTTTCACAACATACCAATTCGCTGGCTATTTTGACGGGAATGGCTACGCCACAAGAAGCCAATGAGATTGCCAATCAACTCATCACTAATACCAAGCTTGCGCCCGCCTCTATCTATTTTAAATACTATTTGCACCAAGCACTTATTAAAGCGGGCAAAGGCAATGACTATTTGAAATGGCTCGACAAATGGCGTGAAAATATTCAAATGGGCCTGACCACTTGGGCAGAGACCTCCGATGTGGACAAAACCCGCTCCGATTGCCACGCTTGGGGTTCGAGTCCCAACATTGAATTTTATCGCACTATTCTCGGTATTGACAGCGATGGTTTGGCCTTTTCAAAAGTCAAAATTCAGCCACATTTAGGCCAAATGACTGAAATCAGTGGAAAGATGCCGCATCCCAAAGGAAGCATTTCGGCCAGTTATAAACTCGAAAATGGCAAATGGAAGATTCAAATCGAATTACCAAAAACCATTACGGGTAACTTGGTTTGGAAAGGCAAAACCTTGGCCTTGAAAGAGGGAATGAATCAATTCAATATTTAGAATAGGGATGAGTTATGAGAGATAAGTGATGAGTTATCAGTAAAAATAGCTACATCAATTTCATAACTAATCGCTTATCGTTCATCACTTATCACTCATACAAAACCATGAAAAGAAGAGAGTTTCTAAACAAAATCGCCCTTTCGGTCGCAGGTTTGTCGGTTGCCAATTATGCTTTTTCCAATTCATTGATTGAGGAATTCGTTACTTCTGAGACCAATTTTGGTAAAATAAAAGGCTACCGAGAACAAGGCGTAAGTATTTTCAAAGGAGTGCCTTATGCAGGAAAAACCTCGGGTGAAAGACGTTTCCGTCGCCCTGCGCCGCTCGAATCTTGGACAGGGATTAAAGAAACGCTCACTTTGGGCGCTCCCGCCATCCAAAATCCCAGACGAAACGAACCCGCTCCTTCCGAAGATTGCCTTTTCTTGAATGTATGGACTCCTGCCAACGACAACAAGAAGCGTCCCGTGATGTTTTACAGCCACGGGGGCGGTTTTGTGATTGGTTCGGGCGGCTCGGCTGGGCAAGATGGAGCCAATCTGGCTCGCCATTTTGACGTGGTAGTGGTGCAGACCAACCACCGCTTGGGATTAATGGGTTTTCTATATTTGGATGAATTGGGTGGAGCCGACTACGAAGGTTCGGGCAACAACGGAATGCTGGACATTGTGGAAGGACTGAAATGGGTGAATGCCAATATTGCTCAATTTGGCGGCGACCCCAACAATGTGATGATTTGGGGAGAATCGGGCGGTGGCGCAAAAACGTCGTGTTTGTATGCCATGCCGTCGGCGGCACCATACTTCAATAAAGCTTCGATTGAGAGCGGCCCAGGGGTGCGAATGACACCCAAAGAAGTTGCCGCAGAAACTACTTTGATGCTTTTAAAAGAACTCAATATTGAGCCGAAGGATTGGAGAAAAATAGTGGATGTACCTGTTGCTGATCTTTTGGCCATGCAAGGAAAACTCCCATTTGTGCCGCCATTCGTTGAAAAAAACAAAAATTCGGGTTTTATGCGAAGGAACTATGGCGG
>JBGAUP010000470.1:0-2422 GCA_044228585.1 Runella sp.
CTCCTACGCTGGCGCCTCGCCCAACTTTTACTCCCGCAATGATGGTGACCCCCGACCCAATGAAGGCATCATCTTCGACAATAGCACCGCTGCCGATGATACTTCCCGCGCCTATATTGGCGTAATCGCCGACCGTCGCACCGTGTTCAATAATAGCCCCAGTCTGAATGATGGAGTGATTGCCGACAGTGGCTTTGGTACTGATAACAGCGCTGGCGGCGATGAGGTTGCCATGGCCGATTTCGGCAAAAGAAGAGATGGTAGCGGTGTCATGGATGGCATTGACGGGCATGACGTGGCGGCGGTCGTTGAGCATTTCGACGAGGTCGCGACGGACGGTGCGTTCTTCTACGGCTACGAAAGCTTCACATTTTTTGCCAATGAGTTTCAGGAAGCCATCGTCATCGGTATTGCCCAGAACGGTGTATTCGCCGATTTCGGTATTGTGTAAAGTAGCATCGTCGTCCAAAAGGCCGTAAACAATGACGTTGTTACGTTGAAAAATATCTAATGCGACTAAGCCTAAGCCTTTTGCTCCTAAAATTAAAACAGGATTTTCCATTTGAAACTTACGTTTTTCTAATTTTTCTTTCTGCTACCCGAATGATGGTTGGCAAATAAATCTCTAAGTACATTTTACGGGGGAAAGTTCCGAAATGGTATGTTGTTAACTCAATGTTATCTTGATAGGCAAAACTTATCAAAATCGTAAATTGCTGAAAATGAATAATTAAAGAAAATGTAGTTTTTTTGAAAGCATGAAAAACAAACTACATTTTCGCACAATTGTCATCTCAGATTTGCATTTGGGAACCAATGGCTCGAAGGCCAAAGAAGTGACTAACTTCCTCAAACAGTACAAATGTCGTAAATTGATACTCAACGGCGACATTATTGACGGTTGGCAACTGAAAAAATACGGAGCTTGGAAAAAGAAGCACACAGCTTTTTTTAAAACTGTTCTAAAAATGATGGACGACTACGATACAAAAGTCATTTATTTGCGGGGGAACCATGATGATTTTTTGGATCAAATTATGCCGCTGAAATTGGGAAAACAGTTTCAAATTCGTAAAGATTACATTCTTAAATCGGGCGATAAACGCTATTATATCACCCACGGTGATGTATTTGATAGTATCACTACCCACCTAAAATGGTTGGCGTATCTGGGGGATGTAGGATATACTTTTTTATTGTGGGTCAACAAGTTGTATAATCATTACCGTGATTGGCAAGGATTGCCTTATTATTCTCTGTCGCAAGTAGTGAAGCAGCGAGTTAAAGCGGCAGTTAGTTATATCTCTGATTTTGAAGAAAAGTTGACTGAGTTGGCTCGGTCGCGCAATTGTGACGGAATTATTTGCGGGCATATCCACCAGCCTGCTATTCGTCAAATGGGTGATGTAGTCTATATGAATTCGGGCGATTGGGTAGAGTCACTAAGCGCACTCGTCGAAGATTACGAGGGCAATTGGAGTTTAATCTATTATAATGAAGAAGAAATCAAGGAAATTAAGGAGCCAACAATTTCAGAATTCTTTGGCCGAAAAGAAAGACTTGCTCAAGTAAGTTAGACTTTGAGGGGAGGGAAGATTTGTTCAGCTCCCTCAAAGTTTAACTTTTATTTTTTCTCGGGAAAAGGAATAATCAACTTCTCGCCCCGTTCGGCAAAGTTTTTGGTTTTTTTGTTGGCGGCCATAAGTTGTTCCACCGTAATTCCATATTTGTCGGCTACTACCCGTAGAATATCGCCAGGTCCTACCGTATGAATGGCCTGAACCCGAATCTTAATTCGAGTTACTCCCGATTTTACGTCTTTACTTTCGTCTTGGATGCTGGGATTGAGTCCCTTGAGGGTATTGCTTTTGAGGTTATAGCGATTGGCAATACCGTAGAATGTTTCACCCGCTTGTACGGTGTGAGTAATCTCTACGCCCCCAGGATCTACTGCCACAGGTTTTGGTTTTTCGGGCTCTTTTTCTTCGGACTTTTTGGTTTCCTCTTCGTCCTCAGGTTTGGAAGGTTTTGTTGCAATGGTTTCGTCGTTGTCGGCAGATGTGGTATTGTCGTCCGAAGCAACATTGCTATTTTCTTGAGAAGGCGAGGTAGTTTCTATTTTACCTAATTGTCCATTTTCATTGGGAATGGGTTGCAATTCTCGCCCTGTGGTATCGAGAGGAGTGTTGAGGAGCTGATCTACATCAGCGGCATCGTCGGCGATGTATTCATAGCCGACGTACAAAAGCCCCGCAATCATCATCACCAGCACAGCTAAGGAAAGGTAAGGCAATTTGGATGATTCTTCGGGACGGCGATTTCTATTTTCGTGTTCTGACATTGGCTTTGATGTAAGATTTTAGTGGATTTTATGGAGGTAGGGCTTCTTGTGTTTTGTGCCGTAAAGCCCATAAAATCTAAA
>JBGAUP010000471.1:0-2413 GCA_044228585.1 Runella sp.
CATGGATTCTAACCATGATTGAAACACCCACCGACGCATCTATGGCAAATTTACCGCTGGGTGAACGCATTTATAAAATAAAATGCAGTGCTTGCCACGGTCCCGAGCGCAAAGGCAACCCCCTCAGTAATTTTCCTTCTTTGGTTGACATCGGGAAGAAAATGGACAGAACGGCGATTGCCACAATGATTACAAATGGCAAAGGAATGATGCCAGGTTTGCCCACTTTAAGTGCAACTGAGAAGCAAGCTGTGATTGATTTCCTTCTGGGACTGGAGAAAAAAGAGGTTTCGGCAGCTGCAAGCCCTGCTTCTCAAGAGCCTTTTATTCCTTTTAAAAGTACAGGTTACAATAAATTCTTGGACAGCAAAGGTTTAGCTGCCATCAAACCGCCTTGGGGTACGCTCAATGCCATTGATTTGAACACGGGTAAGTATCTTTGGAAAATTCCACTCGGCAATGAACCTGCTTTAGGTGAAAAAGGTATCGGTTTAGGTTCCGAAAACTACGGAGGTCCCGTTGTGACCGCAAGTGGTCTTCTTTTTATTGCAGCTACAAAGGATGGTCACTTCCGAGCCTTCGACAAAAAGACGGGTAAGCTGCTTTGGGAGACAGTTTTGCCCGCTGCGGCTTTCGCTACGCCTTCAACTTATTCAGTTAATGGCAAACAGTATATTGTTTTGGCTTGTGGCGGCACAAAATTAGGAACTAAAAAAGGCAATCAATACGTTGCCTTTGCATTACCTTAAGATATCCCCCCCTCAGTATCCTTTTGTTTAAAACATAAATATAATAGGTCGCATAGTTATTTTCATTTTCTATGCGACCTATTATATCTTTCCGTTCCATAAATCCATAAATTAAACAGTCACTATGAAAAGATTGATCAACAATACGCTTTTCTTGTTTATTATCGCTCTAACACCGATTGTTTCAAATGCCCAAACCATTGGTTCGGACATTTTACATAAGCCGTGGAAGTCTTTTTGGATAACTATGCCCAATCAATCGCCAGACGATTACGGTGTTTATTTATTCAGAAAGATAATCAACTTAAACGCTAAGCCTTCTTCTTTTATCATACATGTTTCTGCCGACAATCGTTACAAATTATTCATCAATAAACAATTGGTTTCGCTTGGTCCTGCACGTGGCGATATCAATCATTGGAATTTTGAAACTTTGGACATCGCTTCTTATTTAGATACAGGTAAAAATATCATTGCTGCACTCGTTTGGAACGATGGAGAGTGGAGACCTGAAGCCCAAATCTCTTATCAAACAGGATTTATCATGCAAGGTGCTACCAATACTGAGAGTATTGTCAATACAAACAGCACTTGGAAAGTTATGCTCGATAAAAGTCGTGTCCCTCTAAAAGTAAAACTTAATGCCTACTACGTTGCGGGCGCTGGCGAGATAATTAACATGAAAGAACAGGAGAAAAACTGGACATCTCTTGACTATAATGATAAAAATTGGCAAAATACTAAATCAATTTCGATTGGTACACCGCAACAAATTCTCGGTGGTTATGGCACTGTGAGTGGCTGGCTGCTTGTTCCTTCCGTTATTCCACAAATGGAGCTGAAAGTTGAACGGTTTGTTAAAGTTATTAAAGCAGACGGCATTGATATGCCCATTAGTTTTCCAAAAACTAAAACAAACATCACTGTTCCAGCTAATACAATTGCCACTATTTTATTGGACCAAACTTATTTGACCAATGCGTATCCAACTATCCTATTTAATGGGGGTAAAAACGGGACTATTTCATTGACTTACGAAGAAGCTTTGTACACAAAATATCCTGCAAAAGGTAATCGCAACGAAACCGAAGGCAAACTCTTTTTAGGACGCAAAGACAGTATCATTTCTGATGGTACGAATGGACAGCAATTCACCTCTTTGACTTTTCGCACTTTCCGTTATGTTCAATTAAGGATAATAACAAAAGAAGACCCCCTCAGTATTGAAGACGTTTACGGTACTTTTACGGGTTATCCTTTTCAATTAAATGCAAAACTAAACTCAAATAGCACAGAAATAGATAAAATGCTCGAAATTGGTTGGCGTACCGCCCGTCTTTGTGCTTTTGAAACTTATATGGATTGCCCTTATTATGAGCAACTGCAATACATCGGCGATGGACGCATACAAGCTCTTATATCTTTATATAACAGTGGTGACGATAGGCTTGTTAAAAACGCGCTTAATCTTATGGATAACTCGCGGCAACCCGAAGGCGTGACCTTGAGTCGGCATCCTTCTTATACCCCTCAGTATATTCCAACTTTTTCGTTATGGTATATCGGTATGTTGCACGATTATATGGTTTACGGTAAGGATATTGATTTTATAAAAAACAAACTGTCGGGTCAAAGGCAGGTTTTGGATTATTTCAAGCGTTATC
>JBGAUP010000088.1:0-20658 GCA_044228585.1 Runella sp.
GAAATGGACGACAAGGCGTTCTATCAATTTTGCCGCCGTAACGACCATCTTCGTTTTGAACGCAATCCTGACGGGACTATCTTAATTATGCCTAACACAGGAGGAAAGACAGGAAAAAGAAATTCAGAAACCAATTTTGAGTTGGTTTTGTGGAATCGCCAATACAAAAAAAGAGTTGTTTTCGACTCCTCTACGGCTTTCAAACTTCCCAATTTTGCTACCCGCTCGCCTGATGCCGCGTGGATCAGTGAAGAACGCTGGAACAGACTCACCGAAGACGAGCAAGAACGATTTCCACCCATTGCCCCTGATTTTGTGGTAGAGTTGATGTCGGCGAGTGACCATCTTAAAAAGGCACAGGAAAAAATGCTCGAATACATCGAAAATGGCGTGCAACTTGCTTGGCTTATTCAACCAAGCAGTCAAACCGTGTTCATTTACCGAGCCGACGGAACTATTAGTAAAGTAATTGATTTTGATAATAAACTATCGGGCGAAGATATTTTACCCGAATTTGAGTTTTCACTAAAACTGCTGCTTTAAAGGCAGAAATGTTGCCCACTTTTATATATTAAAACCTTACCTTATAGGTTTGTAAGAGTAAACCTAAGACCCGTAAGGTTTCTAACAGGAGAGCCTAATTAATGATTAACGAATCAAAAAAAATCCTCATTGTCGAAGACGACTCTCGTATTGCTCAAAATATTAGCAAAGGTCTTCGCGAAAAAGGCTTTGAAACTGAAGTAGCTTACGACGGACTTATCGGGAGCAAAATTGCAGCAGCCAATCACTTCGACTTAATTATTCTGGACATCAATTTACCTTCGATGAACGGTTATGAAGTCTGTAAAAATATCCGTCAACGTGACCCCAATGTTCCTATCCTGATGCTGACAGCTCTCGGTGAGGCCGACGACAAAATCGAAGGCTTCAATGTCGGTGCGGATGATTATATTGTCAAACCGTTCGACTTTCGGGAGTTATTGGCTCGGGTCAATGTTTTCTTAAAACGTTCCCAATCAGACTCAGACAATGCTGGCGGAAACCTGTTAAGAGTAGCGGACCTCGAAATTAATGCGGACACCAAGACAGTAATACGAGCTGGTCAGACCATAGACCTGACTCCTAAAGAGTTGGCTTTATTAGAGTATTTGATACGAAATAAAGGACGTATCGTTTCTAAAACCGACATTGCTGAGAAAGTTTGGGACATGAATTTTGACAGCGGTACTAATGTAGTGGAGGTTTATATCAACTTTCTGCGAAAGAAAATAGACCGAGATTTTGAACCCAAACTTATCCATACTAAATCAGGAATGGGTTATGTTTTGAAAGAAGATGGTTAGCTATGCCATGAATTATTGCTGATTATCAGTAGCTCATCCAATAATCATCAATAAATACCCTTTGTGTAATCACCCATTTTGGGTGATTAATTTATCACAAACAACATCTAACTTGCCGCACTTTTTCAACTAAATCCATTCATCTAATGAAAACCAAACTTTTGCAGCCGTTCAATACGCTGCACCAGACACCACCGTATGACAAAATTAAAGTTAATCATTTTATTCCTGCCCTCAAAGAGGCAATGGCACAAGGACGCAAAGAAATAGATGGTATTGTAAACAATCCAGCCAAGCCTACTTTTGAGAATACCATTGTAGCCCTCGAAAGGGCGGGTGATTTGTTAAGCAGGATTACGCCTATTTTGTTCCATTTGAATGGTTCTGAAACCACCCCCGACCTTCAGAAAGCGGTCAGAGAGGCTAGTCCGCTGTTGACCGAATACGGAAACGATATTTCGCTCAACGAAAAACTCTTTGCTCGTGTGAAAGCAATTTGGGATCAGCGTGCTCAAATCAAACTGGATACCGAAGGTGCTATGCTTCTCGAAAAAACCTATAAATCTTTCTCGCGTAACGGTGCTAATCTGGGTGCTGCCGACAAAGAGAAGTTAAGGGCAATGAACAAAGAGCTGTCGCAGCTTTCAATTGAGTTTAATGAGCATAATTTGGCCGAAACCAACGAGTACGCTCTTGAAGTAACGGATGAAAAAGAATTGGCGGGTTTGCCTGATTTCGTAAAGGAAGGAGCCAAAGCTACCGCCAAAAAATTGAATAAAGAAGGTTGGGTTTTTACCCTTCAGGCGCCAAGCTATGGGCCGTTTATGCAATATGCCGATAACCGAGAATTACGCAAAAAATTGTGGCTGGCCTATAACAAACGTGGTTTTAACGGTGATAAAAACGATAACCAAGCTATCATTCAGAAAGTAGTAAAGTTACGTCACGAAAAAGCCAAATTGTTGGGTTATAAAACATGGGCTCACTACACATTGGAGGAACGCATGGCCGAAACCCCTGAAAAAGTAATGGCATTTGAGAACGATATTCTGAACTATGCAAAACCCGCTGCCCTACGCGAATTGAAGGAATTGACTGAGTATGCCAAGAAAAACGGTTTTGATGAAGATGTATTGCAACGTTGGGATGCCAGCTACTACGCCGAAAAACTCAAGAAAGAAAAATACAGCATCAACGATGAATTGTTGAAGCCCTACTTCAAACTGGAAAATGTATTGGATGGGCTTTTTACGCTCACCAATAAGCTCTACGGCCTTACTTTCAAAGAAAACAAAACAATTCCTGTTTGGAATCCAGAAGTAAAAGCCTACGAAATTTTTGACGAAAAAGGCCAGCTATTGGCGGTATGGTACGGCGATTATTTCCCGCGCCCTGGTAAACGCGCAGGGGCTTGGAATACAGGTACACTTTCGCAGCATTTTGAAGGTACAAAAGATATTCGTCCTCACGTAATCAACGTTTGTAACTTTACACGCCCTACCGATACCAAACCTTCTCTGCTTACTTTCCGTGAAGTGGAAACACTTTTTCACGAATTTGGTCATGCACTGCACAGTATGATGTCGCACGTAAAATACGAAACAGTCAGTGGTACGAGCGTTGCTTGGGATTTTGTGGAACTACCCAGTCAGTTTATGGAAAACTTCTGCACTGAGCCTGAAGTGTTGAAATTATTTGCGAAGCATTATCAGACGGGCGAGGTGATTCCTAATGAACTGATTGAAAAAATAAAAGCTTCGTCTAATTTCTTGTCAGGTATCGGTTTAACGCGCCAAATTAACCTTGGTTTGACAGATATGGCGTGGCACAATGGAGCTCCAACGGGCGAGTCGGTGGCTGAGATAGAAAAGAAAGTAGCCGAACAAACTGATTTATACCCCATTGTTCCCGGAACAGCGGTAAGTACGGCTTTCTCGCATATTTTTGCGGGAGGCTATTCGGCAGGTTACTATTCTTACATGTGGTCGTCGGTATTGGATGCCGATGCTTTTGAAGCATTCAAAGAAAAAGGGATTTTCAACAAAGAAGTATCGTCCTCGTTCCGCGACAATATTCTTTCAAGAGGCGGTACCGAAAAACCGATGGAACTCTATAAACGTTTCCGAGGTCGTGAGCCTAAGCCTGATGCGATGCTAAAACGTGATGGACTGGTGTTATAATTGAGGAATAATAAAAACGAATCCGCATCAAAGTCTCTTTTGGTGCGGATTCGTTTTTATTTAACGAGTAATCTAAAACCTCAACCCTTCCATCACTTCCTCAATTGGTTTGGCATCAGGGAAAAATGATAACATTCGCATCAAAACTCCTTCAATAATCGCATCGGGGCAAGAAGCACCGCAAGTAAGCATAACAGTCACTTGTTCTTTTTCAGGAATGAAGTTTTCGCTTACCTCCTCCTTTTTTCGGTGTAGATTATAGTGCTTAATGAGCCTACGGTCTAAAATCTTGTTGGCCGACTCAATAAAGTAAGTAGGCAGTTTTTGTTCACATAGTTCTACAATATGTGAAGTATTTGAGCTATTGTAGCCACCTGCAATCAAAACTAAGTCTGCATCGTATTCGAGGAGGGCGTAGGTAGCATCCTGATTGTCGTTGGTAGCGTAGCAAAGCGTATCACGGGTATTGGCAAAATGATTTTCCACTTCATTGGGAGCAAGATTGTAATGACGAATCATTACGCTTTTGAGGTAATCAGCAATGCCCTGTGTGTCAGAGGCCAACATCGTTGTTTGATTCACCACACCTATGCGTTGCAGGTCTTGCTCAGGGTCGAATCCTACCGAATACTGCCCGCTAAACTCTTCAAAAAAATCTTCTTTGTGGGCTTCTCCTGTAATGTAGCGAGCCAATCTTTCGGCCTGTTTAAGATTTTTTACAATCACAGTAGGAGCATCTTCTTTACTATGCGAAAATGTGGCGCGGGTTTCTTCGTGTAATGGTTTACCGTGTACGATAATTGTATAATTTTTTTGTCCAATTTGGGAGGCTCGGTTCCAAACCTTTTCCACAAAGGGGCAAGTAGTGTCGTACTTATAAGCATCAATTCCAAGCAATTGTAGGCGATTTTGAATCTCTATCGTTGTTCCAAAAGCAGGAACAATCACGATGTCGTCGGGTTTGAGTTCTTCCCAAGGAATGATTTGACGACCCGTAGTCTCCATCAAAAACCTAACTCCGCGCTCCCATAAATCACGATTCACATCAGGATTATGAATCATTTCACTTAAAAGGAAAATACGTTTGTCAGGGTTGTCTGCGATGGCTTTGTAGGCAATTTCAATGGCATTTTCGACGCCATAACAAAATCCGAAATGGCGAGCAATCAGAAACTTGACCGAACCGAAATCCAAGATAGTAGGCGAGAAATCACGTTTTAATTTGTCATTTTTACGACGCAGTTCTTTGATAGGTGTAATCACCTGACTACGGTAAAATTCTGGGATGTGGAATGTCTTCATGCCTTTGGCGCAGAATTACACGTTCGATAAAAAATGGATTGCTTGATTGTCATAAAATTACAACAACCGTTTTTATAACACGTTAACATTCCAGTTTGTTTCGACAAAACCTAAAATACCTGCTCGTTTACTTTGATTTGTTTATCGGGATTCCACTGAAACGTGTAGCAACTTCCGTCGGGTTTGCCTTCTACAATACGATAGCCCTTATAATCAACGCCCCAGTTTCCGCCGAAATGCCCGTCAAAAAAGGCGGGTTTGGAAGTGGTTTTCCCAGTATCAATGGCGTGGTCGTGCCCGTGAAACATGGCCTTGAGGTTGGGGTATTTTGTAATAACTTTTTCTAACTCTGGGCAAGTTGTTCCGTGTTCTGACCACATTTTGGAAGGAATGTGAAGGAACAAAAAGACGTGTTGTTTCTGGGTAAAACCTGCGAGTTGTTTGTCAATCCAAGGAATATCAGGGCATAAATATTCACCTTTTTCGTTAGAGGTATCGCCCAAGATAATGGCATTGTTGCCGATTTCTACCGCATGATTTAGGTCGTATCCCCACGTTTCGCGCCACTGAGTAGGCGTAACGTGGTCGTGGTTTCCGCGAGTAACATAGTAGGGGAAGCCCAGTCGCTCGAAATGTTTTTTTACTTCGGGTAAAAACTTGACTTCATCGTGAAACAAATCTCCATTGAAAACTACGAAATCAAGCCCTCGTTCGGCACGTTCACGTTGGAGGTTTTTGATGATATTGTCAAAATAGGATTGATAGTCAGTTTTAGATTGCCCATAGTGCCCATCGGATGCTACTGCAAAACGCAGGAGTTTGGAAGTTTTGGAAGAAGGCTTTTGGCAACCGATGGCAGTTAGGCCCAAGACAAGTTGTAGAAAATGGCGGCGCGAAGTCATAGAAAAGTAGATAGTTTGAAGTAAATAGTCGTTCTGGCTTTAAGCATCAAAGTTTGCCAAATCTACTCAAAATATGTCTTTGTAAAAGTAGCACACCTTCTATTAACTATTCAAAATCTCCCATGCCATTTCGGATTTTAAGTGGAGCATAGACAGACCGTTGTGGGTATGGGAGTTTTGTTGTTGTCCTTTTTTCAAGAAGAGCGTTTCAGCAGGATTATAGACCAAATCGTATAAAAGATGTTTCTCGGTGAGATATTCGTATGGAATAGTAGGACATTCTTCCACTTTAGGATAAGTGCCTACGGGAGAGGTATTAATGATGAGTTGATGCGCGGCTATGACATCTGTTGTGAGATCATCATAGCTGAGGGTCGTATCTGTTTTTTGACGAGATACAATTTCATAAGGAATTTGTACATCTTCTAAGGCGGCAAAAACTGCCTTAGCGGCACCGCCGTTGCCCAATACCAATGCCTTGAGAGATTCAGGAAGAACGTGGAGTGAGGATAACCATTGTTCTAATGATAGCCTAAAGCCGTAATAGTCGGTGTTGTAGCCTTTTAGGTGTCCATTAGGAAGTATTTTGATGGTGTTTACTGCCCCAATACGTGCGGCTGAGGCGGCATCTAATTCATCCAAAAATGGAATAATATTTTGTTTATGGGGAATGGTTACGTTCAAACCCACCAAATCGGGATGTGCGGCAACCAGTTTAGGGAAATCTTGATAATTGGGTAATTCGAGTAAGTCATAACGGCATCCACTTATTCCTTCTTTTTCAAACTTTTCGGTAAAGTATTTTTTTGAAAATGAGTGGGTGAGCGGATACCCAATTAAGGCGAATAATCTCATGGTTGGCTTATGACAAGTTTTTTACTTTGATTGAATTCTTTGGTCAATACTTTGAGGTGATAGGTTCCGATGGGCAATGCACTAAAATCAAACTGCTTTTGCCCGCTTAAAGAAGGCAATGTGGTAGTACGTACAGGCTTACCCGTAAGGTCGTATAAAATAATGGTGACATCGGTAAGATTCTCAAGTGCTTCTACGGTTACTTTTCCATCCAAACTGGGATTGGGATAGACACCCAATCCGGTATTGTTGGCATCCAGTACAAAGTTGTAGGGAGCAGAAGGCTTGGAGGTACAAGTTAAGGTAGGACTGTGTTGAATAGAGGCTGTTACAGTGTATGTCCCCGATTGACCTGCTTTTATGGAGGAGGTAGTTTCATTTAACGTTTGGCTTTGAAATTGCCAAGAGTAAACGGCTGAGGCGGAGCTATTCGTTATTTTGAGGGTATAGATACCTATTTTTTGAATGATTGGGGTAGGAGGGAGGGTTTTTGCTTCTACACGGACGGCGTTAGAAAACTGGGATTGACAGCCGATTTCATCACGTATGCGAGCCGCATAGTTACCCGACTGTTTGGCAATGATACGCTTCGTCGTTTCGCCAGTATTCCATTCAACTTCGTAAAAGTTTTCTACGCGTAAGGCCACTTGGTCACCTTCACAAAAAGTAGTTCTGCTTTCTGGAATGATACTTGGGGGAGTAGGAAGTGGATTCACTTTGATAGTAATGGGATCTGATTCGGGAGATAGGCATCCAAACTGGTTGCGAACAGCTAACGTGTAACTGCCTGCTATATTGACCGAAATAGTCCGCGTAGTGGCTTGATTTGACCATTGATAACCGCTGAATTCGGGAGCAGTTAGTGTTGCGGTTTTATCGGCACAGATGGTTGTAGGGCCATTAGCGGTAATGGTAGGCTTTTCTGGGAGTGGATTCACGGTGACACGAATAGGGCTTGAAGGAGGTGAAGTACAGCCCGTGGATGGTTCATAGACGGTGGCGGTAATATCACCCGCGCTGTACGTTTTAATACTACGGCCACGCTCACCATTGCTCCATTCAAAAATGCTGCCTGCCGATGTGATGGTCAAAATCGTGTTATCAAACAAGCAAAACGTAGTTGGGCGTTCGTTGACGACAGTAGGGGGCGCGGGGAGAGGGTTAACCGTGACTTTAAAAGCATCTGATACCGATTCACAGCCATTATTGTCGCGGTATCGGACGCGGTAATCACCTCCATTGGTTACTGTGATTGCCTGGGTTGTTTGAAAATTGCTCCACGATAGCCCTGTCGAATAATTAGTTGATAACGCTACGCGTCCACCTTCGCAAAAGGTGGTAGGCCCCTGCGCCGTGATGATGGGTTTAGGGGGTAGAGGATTGACATTGACAGTAATCACGTTGGAAGAGGGAGATTGACATTGGTTGGCATCAACAGCACGGACAGAATACCGACCCGTGAGACTGACAACGATACTGCGAGTATTTTGTCCATTGTTCCAAATATAGCTCGTCGGGGAAGCAGATGCGGTAAGAGTTATGATTTCGTTTTCGCAAAGGTTGGGGACTCGGTCGGCAGAGATGGAAGGAGCGACTGGGAGTGGATTTACTTTGACCATGACGATTTCTGAGGGTAACGACGTACAACCGTTGGCGTCGGTGACGGTAAGGCCATATCCACCTTCGTTTAAAATCGTAATTCGGCGACTGCGGGCCCCGTTGTTCCAGTTATATTGGGCAGAGCTGCTGGAAGTCAGAACGGTACTATCGCCTTTACAAAAAACTACTGGACGTTCGCGGGTAATTGTGGGAGGAGTAGGGAGTGGATTGACTGTAACAGTAATATTATTGGAAATACCGTCGCAGCCATTTGTATCCCGAAAGCGTACATTATACGTGCCTGACCGAGTTACGGTCAGATCTTTTGATTGTTCACCTGTACTCCAAACGTTACCACTTGGGTAATTCGATGATAGTATTACTTGTCCTCCTTCGCAAAAAGTAGTATTGCTTGAGGCCGTAATGCTGGGAGCAGCAGGGGGGATATTCACTTGAATGGATACATTGGCAGGTTCAGAAATACACCCTTGGGAATCTAAAACCTGTACTTGATAAGTTCCGCTATTGGAAGCAATAATTGTCTGATTGCGCTCTCCTGTGGACCACCGATATTCAAAAGCCGAAGATGAAGTTAAATTGACAGACCCTCCTTGACAAAATGAAAGAGGACCAGACGCAACGATTGTGGGCTTGCCTGGAGGTGGTGAGCTTACAGTAGAGACAGTCACCGTAGCAGAGGTAGGACAGCCGTATAAATTTTTGGTAGAAACGGTGTAATCACCTGCCGCCGATACCTCAATTCTTTGGCTCGTGGCACCTGTATTCCAATTGTTATCAATACTACTGTTGGAAATAAGTCCACACTGCTACCTTGACATAGAGTGAAGTTTGCCATCACGGTGATATTAACGGGCGATTTGGAGGTCGTTCGGAACGGTAATGGTAGGGGTGTAATACACATTACCTGCTATGTCTCGAATAATTGGTTTGCAATTGCCTGGGGCTAAATTGACGGAAGAACCACAATATTGCTCCATTGCTCCATTGATTGAGGTAAAAATTTGTATATCTACATTCAGTTGGTTATTCTACAACTGGTTGAAAAACTGGAAAAGTACCCGTTTAGAAACAAGCGTTGAAAAAGTTGTCGTCCAGCAGTGTTCCAAGCATTTGCGACATCAGTAAGACCACCGTTTTACGGAAGTGGCCCCCATCAGGATTTGGGAATTTGAATATCGTCCGTATGAGGGTAAAAAAAACCGGTTCAAGATGAAAACCGTTTGATTTTGTCCATTAATTACCTCTTGGTTACTTTTTTTACTGTTGTAATAAGAAACAGCACAATGACCCACCTACTGTTTTAACAAAATGTTGGCGCGACTTGTTAATAACGGTTGTAGATTAGAAGCATAAACATTTGCGGTCGTATTAAGCTGATTATCAGCCTCACCTGATGCTGATAACCTCTGAGCCCTGTGGCGTTGGCATAATAGTTAAGAGCAAGTCTTAAATTAGCGTAAGGTTGCCCAGGCGGATAAGCATCGTTGATGTAGATGCTACACCCGTTGTCCCACCATCTACTGTTTCACTCAATTTTTGACGCAGTACCTTCCCACGCTGCATTGTAAAATAATATCGGTACGTTGAGCCTGTTTGCCAAAGTATCTCTAACCGTCCACCACGACGGTGAAAGTCCCCGATAATCTAATTTCGTCCCATTGTTACCACCAATAATAAAGGTGCAGCTGTATTTTGACACGAATATACCAACGCAGCACCTGGTCGTCTCCTGCAATGGGAGCACCATAACTAAAACCCCATGTTTATCATGGTTGAAAAACTGGGAAAAGTACCCGTTTGGGGAAAACAAGCGTTGAAAAAGTTGTCGTCTAAAGCAGTGTTCCAAGCATTTGCGACATCAGTAAGACCACCGTTTTGGAAGTGAGCCCCATCAGGACGGGGAATTTGAATATCGTCCGTATGAGGGCCAAAAAAAACGGACTGGTTATTGAAAACCGTTTGATTTTGTCCATTAATTACCTCTTGGTTACTTTTTTTACTGTTGTAATAAGAAACGCGCGCAATGACCCACCCTACTGTTTTACCAAAATGTTGGCGCGACTTGTTAATAACAGTTTGTAGATTAGAAGCATAAACATTTGCGGTCGTATTAAGCTGATTATCAGCCTCACCTTGATGCCAAAGGATAGCTCTGAGCCCTGTGGTGCTGGCATAATAGTTAAGAGCAAGTCTTAAATTAGCGTAAGGTTGCCCAGGCGGATAAGTATCGTTGATGTAGATGCTACCCGTTGTCCCACCATCTACTGTTTCACTCCAATTTTTTGACGCAGTACCTTCCCACGCTGCATTGTAAAATAATATCGGTACGTTGAGCCTGTTTGCCAAAATATCTCCTAACCGTCCCCAACACCACGGTGAAAGTCCCCGAGGACCCACGTCCCCATTATCACTCATTTTGACAAAAGTGGGTGCAGGAAATGCGGAGTTTTGATTACTTCCATTTCGATAATTAACGCAGTTGACTCGGTCGTCTCCTGGGCTGGGAGCACCATAATTGAAAAAACCCTGAGCGTTTGATTGGCCTGCAATTAAAAATACCTCTCCTACTCCTACGCGTTGAAGTTCGGCCGTACTCACTGGATTACCGTTGGCAATTCCTCTTACTTGAAGTTCATACCAACCCCCTCTCACTGTGATATTTCCCGAATAAAACCCTCCCTGCGGATTTTGTTGAATGGTACGCCAGCCAGTTTCTTCCCCTTGGCCGGTATTCATAGGAATTACGCGGGCTTCAACTCTTTCAATATTTTGGGAGTAATGCCCCGTAATAAAAATAGTACCATTGCCGAGGTTATCGCGCTGAAAGACGATTCTGCTGCTGGGAAAAGTAATGTTAATTTGTCCATAAAGCACCGAAGGGACAATAAGCCATATCAGAAGATACCCAATGCTGTATAGGTAATTTTTTAACTTCATCTGTTCAGGTTTTGGTGGAATATATCTGCAGCTACTTTAAACTTCTCAAATTATATCAACCCCTTTGGCTTTATTCTCTTAGGTACTCATTGCATTACTTATAGATTTAGTGTTTTCCAAATCAAGTCTTTTAGTTCACTAATTCCCTCTTGGGTAACCGATGATGTAAACACGTAAGGTACATCCGAAGGTAGGGTCTTCAATAAGTCTGCTTTGGTTGCTTCATCTATCAAATCCCCTTTAGAAATAGCCAATAAGCGTTCTTTTTCTAACAGGGTTGGGTCGTATAATTCCAATTCATGGAGCAAGGTTCGGTATTCTTGACCTGCGTTTTCGCTCGTGGCAGGTACCAAAAACAGCAAGATAGAATTTCGTTCGATATGTCGCAAAAAGCGTAATCCTAATCCTTTTCCTTGCGAAGCCCCTTCGATAATCCCTGGAATATCGGCCATGACAAACGATTTAAAATCGCGGTAACCTACTACTCCGAGGTTGGGTACAAGGGTAGTAAAAGGATAATCGGCGATTTCGGGACGAGCCGCTGATACGGTAGATAGTAGCGTAGATTTTCCTGCGTTGGGGAATCCCACTAAACCTACATCGGCCAAGAGCTTGAGTTCCAAAATAATCCATTCTTCTTGTCCAGGTTCGCCAGGTTGGGCGTACAATGGGGTTTGATTGGTGGATGATTTGAAATGCGTATTTCCTAAACCTCCCCGTCCGCCTTTTAACAAAATTACTTCTTGCCCGTGTTCGGTTACCTCCGCTATCACTTCGCCCGTTTCGGCGTGTTTGGCGATGGTTCCGAGCGGCACTTCCAATATGACGTCATTCCCTTGCTTTCCGTTGCAACGGGCGCCACTTCCACTTACTCCTCCATCGGCCTTGATGTGTTTGCGGTACTTCAAGTGAAGGAGGGTCCAATGCTGCGAGTTTGCTTTCATAATAACGTGTCCACCTCGCCCGCCGTCACCCCCATCAGGGCCACCTTTGTCCACAAATTTTTCGCGCCGAAAATGCGCCGATCCTGCTCCCCCCGCCCCTGAGCGGCAGTTGATTTTTACGTAATCTATAAAGTTGGAATTTGCCATAGTATCAATAAAAAAACTCGTATGGCTTACCTAAATGTAGCCACACGAGTTACAAATTTGGGAAAGAAACGGCAGAGTCTGTATGAAACTACTGTTAAAATTTATTATTCGGTATCAATTGCCGCGCAAAGTTGGTCAAAAATTGAATCAATCTGACCAATTCCGTTAACAACTGTCAATTTGCCCTGTGCTTGATAGTAAGGTAAAACGTGAACCGTTTTGTTGAAGTATTCGTCTATCCGTTTGACTAACTTATCTTCATCGTCATCGGCGCGGCCACTGATTTTTTTGCGCTCGGCAATGCGGCGTTTGAGTTCGTCTTCGTTTACATCCAACTGCAACACCGTTTTGATATTACTGTTTTTGGAAGTCAAGAAGGCATCCAAAGCTTCGGCTTGGGGTACAGTACGTGGGAAGCCGTCGAAAATAATGCCTTTGGCATCGGGATTTTTTTGGACTTCTTCCTCCAACATATCAATCGTGACCGAATCGGGAACCAGAATACCGTTGTCGAGCAAATCTTTTACGCGTTTGCCCAGTTCGGTTTGTTCTTTGATGTGCATCCGAAACAAATCGCCAGTGGAGATGTGAACCAGTTGGTATTTTTCGATGAGTTTAGCAGCTTGGGTGCCTTTGCCCGCACCCGGAGGGCCAAAAAGTACAATGTTAAGCATCTGACTGAAAGGGCGTTTTGTAGAGGTAGTGCTACGAGTTTGAATAAATGAAATGCAAATTTACAATTTCGTAACACTCCTCAACGGTTTTCAGTCACAAATTACAAAAGGTTTTTGCTAAATTGAGGTAGGTTATGTCACGAAAATCTGTTTTCAGCATTCTGACTTTAGGTTTTAAGCATAATGGATTGATACAATTGAGGTCTTCAAAAGCCAACATGAAGAATTGCAATTTACACTATCCAAAGAACTTTCGGCCTACTTTTGCCTGTCTTCATTCAGAAATGGCAATCCATTCACCTGCTGATATAGTCATTTCACGGCTGATATAGTCATTTCACGGTTGGATATAGTCATTTCACGGTTTTAAGCCTCGTTTCACCTCCGTTTTTGCATCTTTTTAAGAGGGTATTGACTTTCTGATGGCCGATGTTCTATGTTTGACTCGGATTTCTGACGGTTCGATTTCTTAGCCATGAAGCACACCTCCAACTTATCTCATTCATTATGCGTCTATAGATTGACTCGCTCCGCTGATGCGGTTGTATCTTATCCATTCACCTCAAAACCCTCATTTGCCTATGAAGCACCCTCAAAATAGATGACTCAACTTTTAAAACAAACATGAAAATGAAACAACGATTGAAACCTTGGCTTTATTTAGTAGGAGTAGCCCTACTCTTTAATAGTTGCAAAAAAGACCCGCTACCCAAACCTACCCAAGAAGGACTCAATACCTTTGGCTGTAAAATAAACGGCAAAAATTATGTACCTAAAGGTAGATCAAGTTTAACGGTGAAGATAGAGGCTCTAATAGTTCGTTATGGTTCTAATAAGTCGCTTTCTATCTCAACAGCATCTGATGAAGGGGATATATATATATATGGGAAAGGTTGATGCTGTTGGAAATTTCCCTCTTGGAGATATAAATCTAAATAATGTCGGTTACTATGAAGATAGGACTGGTATTAGTGACATACGATATATAACATCAAAAACCTATACAGGGGAGGTGACCATTGAGAAATTAGACACTTCCAAACGGATTATTTCGGGGGCTTTTCAGTTCAGGGCATATAGCGACCAAAATCAACAAACGGCTTCTATCACGGATGGACGCTTTGACGTAACTTACTAACTTTTCTCCCTCTTTACCGCAATGAAAACACAAGCATACTTTGTCATGCTATGGCTGCTCCATGCCGTAGCATGGGCACAATCCTTCACTCCCCAATCGTTTGCTCCTCCTTTTTCTTACCGAATCAGTTCTGATTATCAGGATGATTTAGACTCGCGTTTTGCGGCCTTAGACAAATCTCAAATCCCTACGGGAGTGCTTTACTCACGGGTGTTTCCCGCCGCTCAATTGCTCACCTTCAACCAAAACGGGCAGCAGGATGTATCGTCAGCAGGGCATTTTCGGCAGTCGTACTGGGAACTGTATAACAGCCTCTACAATAAAGGGAGTTGGCCTTCTCCTCCTGATTTTGATGACTTACTAAAGGATTATACTCTTCAAAACAAAGTGTTATTGGGGGTGATTTCACAAGACATCAACCATTTCAAAGATGATGCCCTCTCCAACAACCTGGTCAATATCCAAAATGGTCAGCTTTACGATACGCCCAACCGCCCGGCTTCCCCTTATGGGACAGTACGGACGTTTGTAGCCGCAACTCTCATGGACAAAATCAAGACTGGCCCAGTTACGTTTGAGTTTCCCAATTGGCTATTTTTTAGTAATCATAGTTCTACGCTGCAACGCTTGGAGGTGGACTTTGGCGAAGCAGGCGTGCGCACTTTTTACCCCGGCAACAGGCAGGAATGGGAGATTTTAAAAAATCTGTACGGAGCAGTTGGATTCGCCCGCTGCTCGCCAAATACTGATTTCGCATTATCCAGGATACAATTCTTCCTCATTAACTGCTGGCGGTGCGCTGGAATTTCGTGATCGTTTTGTGGAGGATATGAATGATATTGGATTTCCTACCAATAACTGTCTGCGCAAAGTAGCTCTTATCAATGGCAGTAAGAACGGGACTATGACTTTTCCTTCATGCAGTAATTCGTTTAGATTACAGGCGGGATTAACAGCATTTGGTACAGGGGTTGTTTCAACACTATTTGGAGTAACGTCGTTATTCGCACAACTGAAAGCTGATGCTTATACTGAACCCAACAATGCTAATACGTGTCAGGTTTTAGAACGGGAATTTACTTTTGGAACACTTTACAAGAAGTGGAGCAATAACTCATTCAGACAGACAAGTTTAGACATTTTACCCGGGGGGTATTATGATGTTTCAGGCGACATAGCTGATAAGGACGAGACAGGAATTGGTTCTATCAAAAATGCAGTTTCAAAATTTTTTCCCAAAGCCAGTTTTATTCCTGTTAGGCGGATTGGCGGAGAATATCAATCGTAATTGGGCTGAAAATCTCAGTAACATTAATGCTACTGTTGATACCCCTTTCGATGCCATATATGCGCCTATCAATGAAAATCAGAATCACGTTTCATTGACATCAGAAAATGTTCAGTTTGTCAAAGACCAATTAGTTTTATCGAATCAGCAATGTAATACAGGAGGTGGCACGACCTGCCCCAACACCGGCACAATCAGCTACCAACGCTGGGAGAACATTGGCGGCGGTACGAGCATCCAAGACCTGCGCAGCAATACCAACAACCTCAACAATGGGCCTTCGCACACCCAAACCCTCAACTCCTTTGAAGCACCGATCAATATTCTGGACAACTACGGCGTACGTATAAGGGGCTACGTGTGCCCCCCACCACGGGCAACTACACCTTTTGGGTAGCCGGCGATGATAATTCGGAACTCTGGATTAGCCCTAATGACCAACCCACCAATCTGAGCCGGATAGCCTATCATACCAACTGGACACCCTCCTTGGAGTGGAGTTGGTTCAGTACCCAACAATCGGCCTCCGTCACCCTGCAAGCAGGCCAACGCTACTACGTAGAAGCCCTGATGAAAGAAGGTGGCGGCGGCGATAACCTGGCCGTGGGATGGCAATTGCCCAGCGGGGCTTTGGAGCGACCCATCCCTGGCAATCGGCTCATACCTTTCGATGGCGGTAGCGGAGGCAATTGCAATTTTAGCGTGTCGCCCAGCAGTAGCAACCCAAATCCAAGTTGCGGGGCAAACATCACCCTCAATGCCAACTGTTCGGGCAGTGATTGCGGCAGTGTCAATTACTCGTGGAGCGGCAATGGTCTGAGCGGCAGCAATAGCTCGGTCAGTACCAACGTTCCTTCTTCCAATGGTACGTTTACTTATACGGTAACGGCCTCCAAATCAGGATGCAGCAATCAAAGCGGCAATGTCAACGTAACCGTTAGTGGGTGCAGTGGCGGCACTTTAAATCAGTGTATCGAAGCAGAGAGTTCTTTTGGAACAGGTCAGGTTACTTCCGATCCCAATGCCTCCAACGGAGAAACACGGGGCGAGGAAAACAACTATAACCACTACGTGGACTATGTGGTGACCAATGTGCCGTCGGCAGGTACCTACTACGTGAAACTGCGTTACTATTCGTCGTCGGCTCCTGCCATCGGCGTACAGGTCAATGGCAGCGGAGGCGGCAATTTCAACTTGCCCCACAGCGGTTCGTGGAATATTGTTTGGACCGAATACACCTTTACGGTGAATTTGTCGGCGGGCAGCAACACGATTCGTATTCAAGGCACGGGCGGAGGCAGTTGTCGTCAGGATCGTATTTGTGTGAGCAGCAATCCGCCACGGATTGGAGTAGAAAAAGAAAGCAGCCTAACGGATAGCGACGATACCCAAACGCTACAACTCTATCCCAACCCCACAGATGGTAAGGTAACAGTGCGGTACTATTTGGAGAAGGAGCAAAAAGCGACGTTGGAGTTTGTAAACACGAAGGGTAATGTATTGCTCAAAAAAGGCTTGGTAGGCGAAGGCGGTTGGGGGCAAAACCAAACCGATTTGTCGGCGCAGCCTGATGGTACGTATTTCGTACGTATGGAAACGCCTGAGAAAACGGTTTCGCGTAAGTTTGTGATTGCGAAATAGTAAAAATAGTCTTATCAAAAAGGGGCGCTTCCAGTAGAAGTTCCCCTTTTTACTAAAAAAACACTTCAACTTACTCCACCACAATACGTTTTACAGTGCCGTCTTCGTTTTGCACCACACTGATAAAGTACGTTCCTTTCGCATTTTTTCCCAATTCCAGTTGACCTACATAATCGCCCGAAAAGTCTTTTACTTCTTTCTTGGCTATTTGCTTGCCTTTGGTATCAGTGACCGTGATAGTGACGTCTCCTTTGTTGGGAGCGTAGAAACGGATGTTAAGTTCATCTTTTTCGGGATTGTTGGGGAATGCTTCTAAGCCGCGAATGGAGGCGGGTTTGCCGCTGCCGCCGATGTTGATGTCGCTGTGCCAAAATTCTCTAAATTTAGGCTCAAAATTGCGTCCCCATTCGTCCATTTCGAGTTCAAACTTTTTCATTTGGGGAGCGATGCGTTTTTCGACGCGCTTCATGCGGTCGGCAAAGGCTTCCTCATCAAACTTAAATTCGTAAATTTTCTCCCCTTTTTCTCCTTTGTCGCGAGGCTGGTAGCGATATACTTCCACATCACGCTTACGACCCTCTGGTGGGAAAATAGTGATTCGTTCTTCTTGGTTGCCCCAGCGTTCTTTGTCACGAATAACACTTGATCCTTCCTCGATTTCGACGCTCAAACGACGGTTAGCAGCGGCTTTGTGGTCGTTGCGGAGCGAGTCAACAATGCTTTTAATTTTGTTCTCACGTTCCTCTTCCGAAAGACCATGGTAGGTATAGGTACGCTCAAAGGTTTCTACTTTCCCGTCCTTTTCTTCACTCATACGGATGCGCACCGTTACTTTGTCTTTGTCCGAGGTTTTTACGTCTTTTTTGTTGTCTTGCGCTGTGGCGGTTGTGGCTACTCCCAGTCCAGCAACCAATGCAATAAGAGCGAATTTTGTTTTCATGCTTTTGTTGATTTAATACCCACAAAATTGGATAACTTTCTGAAAGGATTGATGTTAAAGTTTCTTAAAATGTGTTAAAGGATTGGTTGAATTGCGTTATTTTGATGGCAGTTGCGATGTGTGTTAAAGTTTAAAATCATTAGTACAGAGTCGTTTTTTGTTTAACGAACGTTGCATAGGATTGAAAAAAAATGATGACGAAGCAAAAAATACGATTATTGATTTCCTTGATGGGAATGGCTACGCTGGGGTTGGTGGGGTTTCAGTGGTATTGGATTACGAGTGCCTTGGCGTTGCGCAACGAGCAATTTAACTTGAAGGTATCAGATGCGTTGCAGGATGTGGTAAGAAAACTTGAGAAACAAGAAATTATTTACTTGATTCGGCAACGCGAAGAAATTGAACAGCGTCAACGTAAACTGGCGGCACTTAACAAAAACCGATTGGCCAAATCCAGTCAGTCGCCTAAACGTCCTCTACCCGATGAATATACGAGTACTGCCAACCGAGGAGATAGGCTCACGGGCTCAAATCCCTCCGATGCCTTAACTCCCCGAAACCGTTCAATGACTGATTTTCAGGCTAATCTGATTAATGAATTTTTGCGTCAACAGAGTGATGAATTGCCCCACATTGAGCGTTTTTTGAGAATTCATGCCGAGCAAGAACGGCTTTTTGACGCGTGGTTTGAACAGATGGGACGTGCACTTTGGCCTACGGATAGTGTCACCAATGGTTCCGTATTGATGACGGTGCGGTCGTCGGTACAAAAAGCCCGACAAACGGCGGACGTTTATCCTTCCCCAAAAAACAATAAAAAAACTCAGACGCAAAAACAGTCGGCAAAAGCGACTTCAACTTCGCAAACCGATTTATTAAAAGATGTATTTAAGGATTTGCTTTTTAGCAAACGCCCCGTTGAGCAGCGCGTCAATCGTCTGATGTTGGATTCTCTGTTAAGAAAGTCGCTGCAAGAGCGGGGGATAGGCATTACTTACGAATTTGCCATTCAAAACGATATTCACAAAAGCATTTTGTTTTCAACGGCATCTTATCGTCCCGACAGTACTGATTCAGAGCTTTTCAGCGCGAGTTTATTTCCCAATGAACTCAATACGATACCGAGTCAGTTGTTGGTGTATTTTCCAGAACGACAGGCGTTTATTTTGCAGAATATGAGTCTGACGCTGATAAGTTCAGTGGTGTTGCTGTTGGTAATTTTGGGATGCTTTTATGTAGCGGTTGCCACTATTTTGAAACAGAAGAAGCTATCCGATGTCAAAAATGACTTTATCAACAACATGACGCATGAATTTAAAACGCCTCTTTCGACCATCTCTTTGGCGGTGAGCATGGCCCGAGAGCGAGTAGAAGCCAAGACGGATGCAACCAAAGTCCATCGCTATTTGAGAATTATTGGCGATGAAACCCAACGCCTCGGTGGGCACGTGGAGAAAGTATTGCAAATGGCACTGCTGGATAGGGGAGAAATAAAACTCAAACCTACTGCGGTGAATGTCCACGATACCATCGAAAAAGTACTCAATAATCTTGGGGTTCAGGTAGAGCAACGCCACGGGGAAATAGATCTGAGTTTTGAGGCAACCCATGAAATGGTGGAGGCCGATGAATTACACCTAACCAATATTTTCACGAACCTGATTGATAACGCTAATAAATATTCACCAGATGCTCCTCATATTACGGTAAGTACGCACAGTGACGATACCAATGTTTATATCAGTGTACGCGATCAAGGAAAGGGAATGAATAAAGAGCAACAAGCCAAAATCTTCGACCCATTCTATCGCGTTCCTACTGGAAATGTTCACGATGTAAAGGGGTTTGGGTTGGGGTTGAGTTACGTAAAAAAAATGGTAGAGGCGCACGGAGGCTCAATTGTGGTCGAAAGTAAAATAGGAAAAGGAAGTACATTTACCGTACAATTACCGTTGAAAAAAGCAACTTTGGTCTGACGAAACACCGTCCGCGGCCGCGCGGGCCGCCCGTGCGGTCTGACCTGCGTAAGCGAAAAGAACAGTCAAGCACTCAATACAGTACCATGAACAAACCACAAACTACAAAAATACTGCTGGCCGAAGATGACCCGAACTTGGGACAATTATTGCAAGAATTTCTTACCAGCAAAGGCTATAAAACCGATTTGGCCACTGACGGAAACGCAGGATTGAAATGCTTTTTGGAAGGCTCTTACGACTTATGCCTTTTTGATGTGATGATGCCAAAAAAAGACGGCTTTTCGTTGGCCAAGGAAATCCGCCTGACTGACAAAGAAGTTCCTATCATTTTCTTGACCGCCAAAAGCATGAAAGAAGATACGATTCAGGGATTTAAGGTGGGGGCAGATGACTATATCACTAAGCCTTTTAGCATGGAAGAGTTGTTGCTGCGGATTCAGGCGGTATTGCGGCGTTATCAAAAAACAACCACTCATTCCGAACCGCAATTGAGTGTGTTTCAATTAGGAAAGTATAGTTTTGATTTTGACCACCAGCTACTTACCCAAAACAATATTTCTCAAAAGCTTACCAGTAAAGAAGCCTCGCTACTCAAACTGTTTTGCGAAAACAAAAATCAACCTATCAATCGGAGTTTGGCACTTAAACTTATTTGGGGCGACGACTCCTATTTTAATGCCCGAAGCATGGACGTGTATATCACCAAACTCCGCAAACACCTCAAAGATGACCCTTCGCTTCAAATCATGAATGTCCACGGCGAAG
>JBGAUP010000089.1:0-20331 GCA_044228585.1 Runella sp.
AACGGTCTGACGTTCCGTCTGACCTGTAAACACATAGCAATTTTTTTAGAAATCAGTTAAGCAACACGCTGCGCCCGATAGGGAATCCATGCTCCCAGCAGCACCACCGCCGCAATAACTACCGTAATACCTCCGCCCTGCTCCGAAAGAAAACTCAGCCCCAACAGCATCAAGGCCGTAAATACCAACGAACCCGCAATTACCTGTAAACCAAAGCGATTTTGCTGGCGAATTTCTGCGGCTTCTTCGACCGTTTCGGGAAGCTGTTCATCTTTGCGTTGCTGGCGGTGGGCCAAGTAGGATTCGTAATCTGGATTAAAGGTTTGGCTTTTGGTAAAAAGCCATTCATTGAGTGCCAACAACAACAATGGCAAACCCACACCCAAAATCATCTCTTCGCCACGGCTGAGTTTAAAACCAATGGCAATAGGTAGTAAAATCTTGAAAATTAGGTTGATAAACAAGGTAAAAGCACTTATCCAAAGGGTGGTTTTGCCCGTCAGTTTTTTGGAAAACAAGGCCCATAAAGCGGGTGCTAACAGAGGTCCACCCGTTACTGCGCCAATACTCAGCACCACTTCGACAATGCCCCCCACGTACGGAATAATGAGCGCAATGACAATCATGCCCAGCCCAAACACCCACGACGAAAGCCGAGCTACCCGCATTAGCTGATGGTCGGTGGCCAGCGGGTTCATCATTCCTTTGTAAATATCGTTGGTAAACACCGCCGAAACGACGTTCAAAGCCGTATTGGCACTGGCCGAAGTAGAAAAATACATACCCGTCAGCATCAAACCCAACAGCCCAGGTGGCAGTACGAGTTGGCACATTTGTAGATAGGCATTTTCGGTGTCTAAACCCGTCAAGGCAGGATTAATGACTTTGTAAATCATGGGGGGCATCATCCAAATAATCGGACTGATGAGGTACAAACCCGCAAACAAAAACGCCACTTTCTTGGCCGATTTGGGGCTGTCAACGCTGGTATAACGCTGCACAAAAGTCCAATTGCCACCAATGTACGCAATGTGATAAATGATAAAGGCTGCCACAAAACCGAGTGTATATTCTCCATTGAGCAGGTTGAAGAAATCATCGGGTGCTTTTTGAATAAAGCCAGTAAAACCTCCCACTTTGTCAAATGACAATGGCAACAAAATAAAAACCGCTGCCGATAACACCACAAACTGTAAAATATCAGTAACCATCACCGCCCACAATCCTCCGACGGCGGTGTAAGAAATCATAAAAAGCCCCAAACCCACCGTGGTAGGAATGAGCGGCAACCCCAAAGATGAACTTACCAAACGCGCCACTGGGTATAATACCGAGCCTTTGATGAAAATATTGACCAGCGTAAAAACAAAAATGTAGGCTTTCTGAACCGTGAGGCCAAGGCGTTCTCTCACAAACTCAGCGGCAGTAAGTGCTCCTGCTCGCTTCCAACGCGGAGCAAGCCAAAACCCCGTCACTAATGCACCAATGCACATAGTCCACTGAATAGTGATGGCTACCCAACCGTATTTATAAGCGATGCTACCCCAAGCGACGAACGTACCCGCCGAGAAAAAAGACATAAACAACGACAGCCCCCCAATGAACCAAGGAACGGCCTCGCCCCCCGCAAAAAAAGATTTTAGGTTTTTTCCCGTTCGGGAAAACAACATCCCAATCCCCAGCACAAAAGCCGAGAAAATGACGATGACAGCAGTATCAATGGTTGAGTTCATATAGCCCCCTAACCCCCAATGGGGGCTTTTTTGTTTAAATTTTTCTCTAAGTCTTCGGTTGAAAATACTTTCAATTGCCCAGCAGTATCGTAGTAAATGATATAAACATCAATGTCTTTTCGAGATTTCAAAAACTGTTTTACCCCATCAAGTCCCATGACAAAAAAAGCAGTGTCATATCCATCGGCAGTGATGGCATCATCGGCAAAAACGGTGACGCTGAGGATAGCACTTTGCTCCATCTCACCCGTTTTGGGGTTAATGATATGGCTGAATATCTGTCCGTTGGCTTCGAACCGATTTCGGTAATTGCCCGCCGTGGTCATGGCCCGATTATTGAGCGTCAACTTTGTCTGCAACTTGGCGGGATACAGCGGGTTTTCGATGCCGATGGTCCACGGTTGCCCGTTGTTTTTCTGCCCTTTCGCCCGAACTTCTCCACCAATTTCCACCATATAGTTGTTAATACCCTGCTTCTCCAAAAAACTTGCTATTGCATCCACGCTGTAACCCTGGGCGATGGAATTAAGATCTAAACGAATGTTTGCCTTCTGTTTCACAACCGAAACGGAATCAAATGTAATATACTGAAATCCAACGTACTGCAATAAGGAATCCACGTTTGCAAAAGCTCCTTTCGGCATTTTTGTAGGCCCAAATCCGTAGGCTTCTACCAACGGCAACACGGTCGGATCAAAAGCCCCTTTCGTTGTGCGAAACACTTCCGCCGATTTTTTGAGTACCGCGTAAAAGTGGGGCGACCTAAACCGATGACTCATTGAGCGATTGAACTCCGAAATTTCGGAATCGGGGCGATAAATGGAGAGCGACTGGTCAATTTCTGCCAGTAATTCATCCACTTCTTTTTGAAACAGTCGGTGCTGTTCATCGCGGTATTTGATGTGATAGATTGTCCCCTGCGCCTCACCCGCAAAACTAACCATTGTTCCCTCAGAAGACGTGTTCATTTGTCCTTGTCCGAAAGCAGGAATGAAGGCAAGAAAAAGGAGAAAAAGCAGTCTCATACACGGTGATTAAACGTTAAATAACATCGTGAATTGGTTTTTTAAATTATGGACATACCATCGTATTGCCTCGTGCTGCCCAGTCTGACTACCGTCTGACCTTTGTCCACATGAACTTAGTTTCGGTCTGACTACCGTCTGACCTTTGCTGGTATGTTTTTATTGTTTTCCTGGCGGCGTTTCGTCTTTAATAATCGCCATCAACTCGGGCAAATATTGCTGATAAACACCTCTGGGTGAAGTATTGTATTTTTTGGTCAGATAAGCGGCAAAGCCCACCACTTCGCCCATCATGCCGCAGGTACGCATCACCCGCGTGCTACCAAAGGCTACGTGTGTAGTGCTGATGTTGCGCCCAGCCATGAACAGATTACTGATGTTTTTGGAGTACAAACAACGGTATGGAATGGTGTAGGGAGCAACTTTAATGTGCTTGGTACCCGCAAAAAACTCCTGTCCTTCAAAATACTTTTTGTTGCGCTCATCAGGAAAATGGAGGTCAATAGTCCAAGTGGCCGTCACAGTGCCATCGGGGTATTGTTTACCCTCTTGAATGTCCATTTGGGTCAGTACGTGGTCGCCCATCAACCGGCGCGATTCGCGTTTACCACCAATGTAGGCCACCCAGGCCAGTTCGCGTTTGGCGTATTTGGCAGGTTTGTTCTTTTTTAGGTACGACCAGTTGCCGTAGATGGCCCGCAGGTTGTGATCGCGGATTTTTTCGGCATCGGTAATGGTGTTAAAGTTACCAAAACCTGTTTCCCATTGCCAATCGGCTCGGGCTTCATCAATGTGATATTCGTCAGAAAACTGAATGGCCCAAGGGGTTTCGGGAAACGACGACACGGTATCGCGCTCCAGCGAGGCCCAAAGATTGGAGGTTCCCAACGTAAAATTATCCGCTTTGTCGGCGGCCAACGATTCGCCCGTTTCAGCTTTACTTTCACGACCCATTCTGAACTCGGCACCTGCCAAATCGCCGATAGTACCGTCGCCAGTACAATCTGAGAAGAACGTACCCGTAAAGCGGGTTTCTTTATTCGTAGCAATGTCGCGACCCACGACGGCCACAATTTTATCTCCGCTTTTTTCCACTTTATACACGTGGGTATTCAAAAACAATGAGATATTCCGCTCTCCTTTCACGATGGCCGTTTTTCGAGCATCGCCGTATTCTTGGCCATCTGGATGACCATTGCCGGGGTCACCGTTGTCCATTTCACGCACAATCCGACCGAGTTTGGGGTAATGGTTTTTATCCACATCGCCCCTCAAATGCACCCGTATTTCAGAACTGTTGTTTCCTCCCAAAACGGGTCGGTCTTGAATCAAAGCCACTTTTAACCCCATACGCGAGGCCGAAATAGCCGCGCAAGTTCCCGCAATGCCGCCACCCACAACTACCAAATCAAAATGAGGGGCTTCGGCGGGAGCGTCATCCAATTTTAGTTGTTGCTTACGAAAAGATGTCATGGCGTCGAGCTTATCGGGCGGAATAAAAGTTGGTGAATTCGTAAACAGAATCGCGTCACAACGACCGTTAAAACCCGTTAAATCGTGTAATGCTACGCTCATTTGCTCGTTTTGCACCTCTATTTCACCACCAGGATACCATTTCCACACGTCGGAGCCACTTTCTCCGAAAATCTGATTGATGGGTTTGCCATTCAGCACAACCTGAAATTTGCCCGGACCTTTCGGAAATGGTGCCCAATCTTTGGTGCGTACCCAAACCCGGTATTTCCCTTTTTTGGGAAACTGAACGGTCGTGGTAGCATCTTTTACTGGACGGCCCATGCCGTGCGCCATGAGGTACGATGAACCCATGACCACAAACGATTGCTGGTCAATGACCCAACCGCCTTTATCGGTGAAGGATTCCGTTTCCAGAAACACGTGGTCTTGTGCCGATAGCTTCAGTGATATAAACAGTAAGAAGAGCGTTCGGAATAGCGGTTGCATATTATTTATTATTTGGGTGGAGGGTTTGTTTAAACATTAATATTTTCTTTTGTACAGTTCGGTTTTTGGGCTGGCGTGCCTCCAACAGCCGATAAACTTCAGCGGCACAGTTTTCATTGGTTAGCTGATCAGCCAAGGTCAGCAGCGTTTGTTCTGAAAGTTTCGGTTGGGCTGCTAGTGCTTTCAGCAAAAGACTCCCTTGTTCCTTATTTGCCGTTCCTACTTGTTGGGCAGCCCGTTCCGTCATCAAATTCGTGAGCGGCAACGTTGCCATCTTTTTCAGAATAACGAGCTGCAACGGATACCCCGCCGATTGGTAAGTTTCCCATAGCCATTGCTGCTGGGCATTGTCGGCCAAAAAATCCGCATTGATTTTTTGCAGCGCAAAGCGGGCGGTAAAGATGTTTTTACCCCGAATAACCTGCTGTATATCTGACTGAAATTCTGCCGTAACGAAACCTTCCTTATTTATCACCCGCTCCATAGCCCAATATTGATAATGATGGTTGTTATCGGCCAAAAATCGATGTAACATCGCATCCGTTTTAAAAGTCTCCGTAATTCTTTGCATCTCCGTCACTACTTTTCCGTGGGCAATGTGCCAAAGCGTATAGCAGGTATATACGGCTCCGTCAATCACCTCATTTTTAATGGTTTTTAGCGTGGCTCCTGCCTTGGCATCTACGGAATCAGCCAGATTTTCGGTACCTTTCCCAAGCAAATCTTCCATCGAAATATCCTTCAGAAGTGAGTGCGTATTGGCCAGAATCGTCTGCAACTTTTCGTAATCTTCGGGCTTAAAAGGTTTGTGATCCATGCGGGTCAGTTCAGCACCTTTTGGAAAATCAAAGCGGGTGTAATTGCCCAGCAAATCCCAGTAAAAGTTAATATACACTGGTTTGCATTCACCCGTCAGGCACACTGGCGTAAAAAGGTTGCTGAAATAGTACAGCGGCTGCCCAGCGTCATCCAATGCCAATTGCAGGGTGTATTCGGTAGTGTCATTGATCGTAACAACATATTCCTTCGTCTTGGCGGGTAGCTGAGCAAAAGCGGTATTTATTACCAGAAAAAAAACACATAAGAGTACCCCGTCCCTGTATCCTTCCCGAAAAAGTACACTGAATATAAAGGATTGTCTTATGTGTTTAATTTCCTTCACCATTACTTCCAAGCAGGGTTTTGCTCCAGTTTAGAATTGGTTAAAATCTCTATGTTTGGAATCGGGAAAAAGCGGTGTTTGTCTTGTACTGGGCGTGATGGATAATAGGAGTTCAATACATTAGCCACCATTTTGAATTTGCCCGTACGGGTCAAATCATACCAGCGGTCGGCTTCGTAACACAACTCCCACGAGCGTTCCTGTAAAACCGCCTCAATGAACGCATCTTTCGCCAGCCCTGGGGTTAAATCGGGTAACCCTGCCCGTTTACGCACTGTATTGATGGCCGCGTAAGCCGTCGCCGTTGGGCTACTGGCACGGGCTTCGGCTTCAGCAGCAATCAGGTAAACATCGGCCAAGCGTAAAATCGGAAAATTATTTTCGCCATTGGCACCGTTCGAATTGGGGTCCATAAATTTCTTGACAATGATTCGATCTTTTAATGTTACATCGGCTTGCCCAATGAGTTTGCCCTGCGCATTGACGTAGGCCGTATCTAATAAGGCTTTACGCTTGTCTATATCACTAAAGGAACGATAGAAAGAATGATACCCAAAAGCAGAACCAAAAGCGGTTTTGGAGAAAACTGGGGGCGAGTTCGCAGGGGCATAAAACCCTAACAAATCGTAGCCATTCAGCCCCGAAAGGCTCGAAAACTCAGCGGCAAAAATCACTTCTACCCGCGAGGCATCTTCACGCAAAGGATTGTATAAATCCAACACGTTGGGCATCAAACTGTATCTGTTTGACTGAATGAGCGTCTGGGCATTTTGGGCTGCCTTGGCGTAATCTCCAGCGTACAATTGGGCTTTTGCCAACAAGCCAATGGCCGCTCCCCAAGCCGCCCGCCCTCTGTCTTTGGGCGTTGGTGGCAAATCTTTGACGGCGGTTTCCAAATCTTTTATCAAAAACGCATATACCTCCGCTACGGAACTTTTGGCGGTTTCTGTTCCTGCAATGTCTTTCGTACTTTCTTTTTTGATAGGCACATCGCCAAAAGTTTTTGCTAAATGAAAATAAAATAACCCCCGTAAAAAATAGGCTTCGGCCAAAATCTGCTTTTTGCGAGTTTCATCCATCGCTACACGAGGTACATTTTCGAGCACTTGGTTGGCGCGGTCAATCCCCTGATAGCAATGTTGCCAATACTGACCTACTAAGTCCATCGTAGCATCGTACGAAAAAACGGTTAACTGGTCGCGCCCCACCACCGCACGCGGAAAGCACTGGTCGGCAGAGTAGTCGGGTAACTGCGTACCTACGCGACTATACAGGTTGGTGACGGGCGTATACGCCGCCGTCAGCGCGGCTTCGGCATCTGAAGCCGACGTAAAAAACTGGTCAGGTGATACAAAAGAGTAGGGTTTTTCGGTCAAATCGCAAGCGCTGATAGCACACATTGCTACCACAAACGCAAAGAGTTTTAGCGTGATATTTTTCATAATTCTTAACGGAATCGGTGATTAAAAAGTGATTTGTAAACCAGCAATGAATGATTTGGCGATGGGGTAACCAATGTTGTCAACGCCCAAATTCAGGTTGTTTTGCCCCGCAGTATTCACTTCTGGGTCGTAGCCAGAGTACTTGGTGAAGGTGATAAAATTGTTGGCACTCACGTACAAACGCGCATTGTTGAGCCACGACAATTTGCCCTTTGTAGGTATGGTATAGCCCAAAGTCGCATTTTTGAAACGTACAAAAGAACCGTCTTCAATGAGCGCGTCCGATTGGTTGATACGTTGCCCCTGCGCTACTTTTGGATAATAATTGCTGGGGTTGGTGGGTGTCCAACGATTCACCATCGTCGCAAACTGATTAAACCCTGCCGCGCCGCCTTCCATGCGTAGGCGTTGCACGTAGAAAATTTGTCCTCCCTGTACACCTTGCACAAAAACACTCAAATCAAAGCCCTTGTATTTCAGGTTATTAGTAATGCCAAAATAATAATCTGGATTAGGGTTGCCAATAATTTGCTGGTCGGCCGCCGAAATAGCTCCGTCGCCATTGAGGTCTTTGTAGCGAATATTTCCCGCCACTCTGCCCGTTGGGATGTTGTCACCTGTCTGGTAAATTCCGTCAAAAATGTACCCATAAAACGACCCGAGCGGTTGCCCTACCCTTAAAATACTATTGTTGGTAAATGGTCCCACCGAACCACCGCCATCGCCTGGAATAATCTCCGTACGCGTACCATCAATCAGCGTCAGCTTGTTACGGTTGGCTGATAGGTTGCCGTTGATGTCCCATTTAAAATCAGCATTGTTGGCAATGTTTGCGGTGATCGAAAACTCAATCCCTTTGTTTTCAACCGCCCCAAAGTTGCCAAAAACCGAACCATAACCTGACGACAAGGCTACCGAGCGCGACAAGAGTAAATCGGTGGTTTTTTTCTGATAAGCGTCTATCGTAAACTGAAGGCGGTTGTTGAGCATACCAAAGTCTAAACCGATGTCGGCCTGTCCGCTTTTTTCCCAACGAAGGTCTGGATTGGCAATATTGGCCGATAAGATTCCGATGCTTCGTGTATTGTTAAAGTTGTAGTTTCCTACCGAACTTAAACGCGCCAACGAGTTGTACAGCGGAATGTCGGCGTTACCCGTTACGCCATAGCTTACCCGCAGTTTCATGTCGCTAAAAAGTTTCTGATTTTGCATAAATTTCTCTTCCGAAACGCGCCAAGCACCTGCTACTGAAGGGAAAAACCCGTATTTATTATTGGCACCAAAACGACTCGAACCATCCACGCGTGCAGTGAGCGTAAGCAGGTATTTGCTTTTCAGGTTGTAGTTCACCCGACCCGTATAGGAGTCCAAACGCCACTGTTGTTTGTTGCTTCCGATACTGACAATCGACGCCTGTCCAAGGTTATCGTTAAATACCAAGTCGTTCGGAAACTGCTGCCCCGACATCGCATCCGTTACTTGGGTTTGGCTTTGAGTGGAGAATACCCCCGTCAGGTTGAAATCATGCACGCCCAATGTCTTGTGATAATTGAGCAAACTTTCGTGCAGAATGGTGTTGGTATTGTTGTTCCCTCGTCCGCCTGTACCATTAACGGTTGCCCCCGCCCGTACAAAACGCGTCACGTAAGAATCGCGAGTGTCGCTTATCAAATCTCCTCCAAACGACGCCCGATACGTAAGGTTTTTGGCGATGGTCCAGTCGGCAAAAATATTGCCCAACAAACGACGGGTCGTATTGCGATTGATTACTTCGCTCGCTACTGCTATCGGATTGTTGAAATCAAGGTATCTTCCACTAAACATGGTGGGTTTTCCTTGCGCATCACGCGGTGATTCGGTCGGTGGAGCGTAGAGTGCCGAAAGCACAATTCCACCGCTTGCGCCATCCAAAAGGGTAGAAGAAACCGCGCCGTTATTGACCGAATAGGTATACGTCAGGCTTGTACCGATTTTGAAGTTTTTGCTCACCTGATTATCCAAATTAACCCGAATAGAACCCCGCTTGAAATTGGAGTTAATGATGATACCGTTTTGGTCAAAATAATTCATCGAAACGTTGAAAAGCGACTTCTCTGTCCCGCCCGAAAACGAAAGTTGGTGACTTTGCATCCCGCCTTTTTGGAAAATTTCTTTTTGCCAATCGGTCCCTTCCCCCAATTGCGCAGGGTTGGGAAAAAGGTTCTGCCCTGTCAGTTCGTTTTCTAAGGCTGCAAACTCCGCAGCGTTCATCAAATCCAACGTTTTGCGAATTTGTTGCTGTCCCGAATACCCCTCGTAAGTTACCCGCGTTTGTCCCGCTTTCCCCCTTTTGGTGGTGATAAGTACCACACCATTGGCCCCGCGGGTTCCATATACAGCCGTCGCTGACGCATCTTTTAGAACTTCAATAGACTCAATATCGTTGGGATTCAGCGTTGAAAGTACCGAAAGGCGGTTTCCGTTGTCGTTTCCAAAACCACTACCGCCGCCTGCCACGGGATTGTCTCCCCCCGAAATCGGAAAGCCATCTACTACGTAAAGCGGTTCGCTACTGCCACTGATTGAGTTATTTCCTCGGATTCTGACACTGATACTTCCCCCGGGTGCACCAGAGTTTTGGGTTACTTGCACCCCCGAAGCGCGGGCTTGCAAGCCTTGTACGAAGTTGGCAATGGGCGTTACTTTTAGCTCCGCCGCTTTGATGGAAGAAACCGCCCCCGTCAAATCACTCTTTTTAACGGTACCGTAGCCCACCACCACGACATCGTCTAACAGCTTGGTATCAAGTTTTAAAACAACATCAATTTTTGAGCGATTTCCGACCGTTTCAGTCACGGGGAGGTAGCCGATGTAGCTGAAACTCAATTTGGCATCTGATTTGACGTTGGTAATACTGTAATTTCCGTCTTTGTCAGTCGTCGTACCGCTTGAAGTCCCTACCACAACGACACTTACCCCTGGCAAACCTTCGCCGTTTTCGGCATTTACTTTTCCCTTCACCGTGAGCGATTGCGCAAAGCTGTACTGACCTCCCCACAGGAAAATCAGGGAGTACGTCAGAAATAGTTTAAAATGTAGAAATTTCATCGATTAAAGTATTGTGTTTAGAAAGTTGAAAAAATAGTCAAGTTTCAAAAACATGGTTATGTACAATTTTTGTATAAAAATCACCAAAACTCGTTTTAAGCTTATTATCGAAGGCATAAAAAAGTAGGTAGTAAGTTTTTGGTTAAAAAAGCGTTGTACAACCACTGAAAAAGAAACATTATTCAATAATAAGTAGATATTGTACAACATTTGTAAGATTATTGCATTAAAAAGAATGAGGGAACGTTCCCATCTTATGGGAACGTTCCCATGAAAATCAAAAAAAGGAAAAAAGGCATTCAGAAGTTACATTAAAATAATACAATAAATGAAGAAGCATCAAGTTACCATTATTGACATAGCACGGCAGTTGAATATTTCCAAATCGACAGTATCAAGGGTGCTGACGGGGCATCCAAGGGTAAGCGAAAAAACTAGAGAAGCAGTGCTACAATTGGCCAATGAACTCGACTACCAACGCAATATGTTGGCCATCAATCTCATGTCGAGCCAAAGTCATACTATCGGGATTATTGTACCTGAGTTTGTTACCTCATTTTTTCCAATGGTCATTATGGGAGCGCAAGAAGTGGCTTCGCAAGCGGGGTATAATGTGCTGATTAGTCAGTCGAACGAAAGCTATGAAACCGAAGTAGCCAATGCCAAAGTCATGCTCGACAATCGGGTGGATGGCGTATTGGTATCTTTAACGCGCGAAACACGCAACTATGACCACCTCAAAGTTTTTCAGCGAAAGGGAATTCCGATTGTATTTTTTAATCGGGTCTGTGACGACATGCAAGTGCCGAAGGTAGTGGTAGACGATTACGAAGGGGCTTACAAAGCCGTAGAACACCTCATAGTGACGGGCAGAAAACGCATTGCGCACTTGGGAGGGCCTACTTCACTGCACGTAAGTAAAAAGCGTTTGGAAGGATACAAAGATGCGTTACGCAAATACAATCAACCGATTGACCAAGACCTCATTCTTGATTATGACCTCAATTTGGATAAAGTAAAAATTTACATTAAACACCTACTCGACCTGCCACAACCGCCCGATGCGCTCTTTACTATCAACGACCCTACGGCCTTTGAAGCCATGATTTTCATGAAAGCTAAAGGCATAAAAATTCCCCAAGAGATTGCGGTAGTGGGTTTTAGTAACAACTACGGCTCCCACTTGATTGAACCTAGCCTTACGACGGTGGCTCAACCTACCCACGAAATTGGGCAAGTAGCGGCTCAACTTTTATTGGAGCAAATCAACTCTGATGCTTCTGAGTGGAAGCCCATTTATCGGGTGTTGAAAACGGAATTATTAGTGAGAGAATCGAGCTAAGATTGCTTCTGGCTAAATTGCCTTTGTATCCATAAACTTCAACCGCACCAGCTTCACCAAACCAACAGGTTTCAAGAGGCCAAATATTTTCTCAATGACATTGATTTGATTTTTAGGTTATTAGAAGTGACTTATTGCTTCACAAATTTTAGGCTTTGTATTTTCTGCTGAGTTTCGTATTTTAAAACATACATACCTGACTGATAATCAGACATAATGATTTCTGTTCGGTTTTTATTGCCCAGTTCTTCCCAGATTTTAAGGGTTTGCCCCGTTACATTTAACAAAGTAAATATCACCCTATTGTCCGTTGGTAAATCATAATCAATTACAAGTTTCTGAACGGTTGGATTTGGGAATATCCTCACTTCATCTTGGGGTAGAGAGTGTATGGCCGTTGGGGTATTGACAGTTACTTTTATAGAAGCTGAGGGAACAGAGCAACCATCTCTGCTTACAACTACACTATAAAGACCGCTTTCTTTTGCTTCATAGGTGGCAGTGGTAGCCCCTGCAATATTTTTGTCGTCTTTTTGCCATTGATAACTATATCCAAGGCCAGTGCCAGCATTAAGTACAACTGTAGAGGGCGCAAAAACTTCGGTCAGACCAACTGCTGATATATTAGCCATGATGTCGGCACCTAATTCGGTGATTGTGACATTATTTGATTCGGCACTACAACCCTGCGAATCGGTGATGGTGAGGGAATAGACACCGCTGCTGGGTGTGTTTATGAGGCCAGAATTAGTACCTGTATTTTTAGAATTGTTGAACCACTGATAAGTAATCGGAGCAATCCCGCCCGTAGTCGTAGCGGTTAATGTAGCCGTTCCACCCTTGCAAAATTCCGTTTTATCAGCCATAATTTTAACAAATGGGTCTGATTTGACAACTTTTAGCGGCAATGCCGTAACCGAACAGCCTTTACTATCCGATACCAAAACGCTATAATCGCCGCCCTCATTGGCCGAATAGGTGTTTTGATTTGTCCCAACATTTGTAGTTCCTTTTTTCCATTGGAAACTGATAGGAGCGGTTCCACCTTCGTTAGCTGCGGTCAATAAAACAGTTTTGTTTCCGCAAATTATCGAAGAGGGAGCCGTTATTTTAGCGGTTGGTATTGGATTGATAGTAATTGTATAATTATTGCTTTTTGCACTTTTACAGCTACCTGATTCACAAATAGCTGAATAAGTAGTATTACTTTCGGGTTTAACGGTTATTTGAGTGCCAGTTAGTCCTGAGTCCCAACGGACTGTACTATTACAACCCGTTGCAGTTAAAGAGACTGATTCCCCTAAACATATATCATTTCGGTCGGCAGAAACAACGGGGGAGGGGGTTTGACCTACCGTAATCGGGGCAGATTCGACCAAACACCCTTCTTGACTTATAACAAGTGAATAGATGCCTGCTTGCGTTGTTGTCAAGCTATTGCTTGTTTGACCTATCATAGCATTTCCGTCTTTTTTCCACTGGTATTTAACCAAGTTAGATTCTATTTTAGCCAAACCGCCAGAGATGGTGCTATTCTCAAGGCTGCCAAATAATGTAACTGTGTTAGATTCACAGTTATTACTACTCAAAATAGTGGGTTTATAAGTACACCCCGAACCATCAGCCATTAGCTTAAACACATGGGCTTCAGATAAAAGAGACTCAAAAGTAGTTGCCCTTACACCGATTCCACCATCTTGCAAATAAAGAAGACTGGCATCAGACAGAGAACCAATAAGCAACATTTTAGACCATCCAAATCCTGTTTTTATGCTAATTTTCTCTATGAATGCCTGACTTGATGAATTATAAGGGGAGAACGACGTTCGTAAGATAAGAACGTTGTCTTTTTCAGCAGGATAAACCGTCATGTTTTGAGAACGTATCTGATTCCATTCCATAACCCCACCCGAACTTATTTTCTTCATATTCAGAGAACTTGTAACAACGCATCCATTATCATTTGTCACAACCAAACTGTTAATTCCAGATTGAGAATAAGACCAAGTTTGTTGCCCAGTTGAATTTAACTTGAGAATACTACTCGACCCCCAAAGAATAAAGCCACCGTCTTGGGTTTGGACAACATTATCAGCCAAAGTAGCATTTGACCACTGTATTTGTCCATTGCTATCTACTTTTTTTGTACCAGTAGTCCCAGTCGTAATAAAACCACCGTCAGCCGTAGGAGAAAAACCAAGCGTACCCGCAAAAGTCTGCTTCCATAGTTGCAACCCATTTTCACTTATCCTATAAAAATTAGAGGAACTATCCGAAACCACAAAACTACCATCTATCAACTGTACTGCTTTTTTTGTTTTTTGTATTGAAGCCTCCCACGCGATTAAACCCTGTGAGTTCACCAGAAGAAATCTATTACCAAAGACCAAAGCACCATCGTTTTTGGTGGTAATAAAATCATAAATAGGAGTCGGTGTCCTTACACAAACATCACGCCCGAAGGTTGGTAAATCTGAATAACATCTATAAAGTTCATACCTCCAAATCTGCTTACCATCTAAAGCAATTTTACGTATTCCGATTGATGCGGTGGAGGTACTTAATCCGTTACCTAATCCAGATGTAAGACCAATCAAACCATCAGAAGTAGCAGCTATACTTTTGATAGAGTTAGACGAAAAACTACCAAAGCCAGCAGGTAGAAAATATTCATTTACGGTTTTTGCCCATTGGGTAGATGGGATTTGAGCAATGCTTAAAAACGGCAAAAATAGGAGTAAAAAATAAAGTCTTTTCATGGGTGAATCATTGATGGCGAAAATTCGATAGAATATCACAGTTTGCCAAAAATTATTTATCAAACGGTAGTTAATACCTTGAATGAGCTGCACAGAAGCATAACACAAAAAGACCCGTCATTTGGCGGGTCTTTTTGTGTTATTTCAAGACAAGCTGATTGTTTTCAAAACATATTGTTGTTTTAAGGTATCAGTAGGGCAACAACAAGAATCGGTTGTTTTATATCCCAAACCAGTAATATAAACGATTTGGCTTGAAACAGAATCAATCTTTAAAAACGGGTCTCCACAATGACTACCTGCGTTTAAAGAGTCTATAAACAAAAACTTACCATTTTGATTTAAAGGACTCCAAAATAGGATTGGTACGCATTGCCCATAAAGGGGAGAAAAAGAGAACTTAATTAAAGCATCTATTGAATTATTCCCATCTATATCAGTAAAATAAATATCCCTCTTATAAATCGAATAAATACCCAAAGCTCTTTTTATGGAATCCGTATTTATTTCATAATCAACAGGATAAAACTTTAATTCAATGGTAGAATCATTGTTTTCTATAAGGGCTTTAGTTAAATTGGTTTCTTTTAAATCAGCAAAATGAATAGATTTAATAACACCAATAACGTTGTTAGTATCAGCCTTTGTAAGGCTGATTTGCTTTGATTTTTGACAGCTCATAAAAATCATAAGAGAAAAGAGTAGGAAAATAAATTTCATCTGCCTTTGATATTAAACGTTATCGTTCCCTTAGAAGTAGCAGGGACATTTTCCGATTTGGGTACCAGTTTCATGCGAGCTACGGCTCGTTTATAGACATCTACCACCGATTGACTCACGGTTGATTCTTTCACGCGAACGTTCACAATATCGCCCGTATCATCAACCGTAATTTCAAAAGCAATTCGCCCCGATTCGTTTGATTCGTCATTGACTTGTGGCCTTGCACCCATTCCCCACCCTGATACGTTGAGGGCTAAGCCCGTTTTTGCGCCTCCGGGCTTGCCGTACAAACTTGGTGATTCAACAAGATAATTTCCACTACCCGACGCTTTCAGATATGGAGCTAATAAGCGACTCCAAATGCGTTTCTTTTCTTGGTATTCTCCTGATGAATAATTGACACGCGAGCGGGGCAATTGCCATGGTTTAGCAGGTACACCTTCGATTAACAACGAACGGTATTCTTTACCCACACCACTATCATAATATAGATTCAACAGATCATAATATCTGACCAAACTTGGCCCGTGAGCGGATGAATAACGTTGAAAGCCCATGGTTTTAGCTTCGTTTATCCCTCGAACGTACCACGAAACTACGCCGTAAAAACTCCTAACGTCTTTTGGCTCATCGTTATACTCAAGGAAAGTCATTAATGAAAATTCATCTACGGCACTTTCTTCTTTTCCAGTATAGGGCATTTGATGAAAGTCGGCGAATCCATGGCCTAATTCATGTCCTAAAGTAAGGGTTGCAATCCCTAAAACCGCTTCACGTTCTAACTTTTCATATCCAGCCAACTTATCACTTATTAAGTTTTGGCGAACGGCCAAATATTTGCTTTTGATGTAGTTATAACAAAGCGTAATACTTCCTTTTGAGTACCACGCGTTTTCATCTTTACAATCAGTAAAATAAACTTTAATGTCGTAAGGGAAAACAAATTTTCGATTGATGTATTCACGGTATTTTTCTAACCCTTTGTTAAAGTATAATTCTTGCGTAACGCGGTTGTATTCGTTTGGAGCGTCATAAATAAAGACCAAATCGCCTTTATCTTGTTGAGCAATGCTTAAAAACGGCAAAAATAGGAGTAAAAATAAAGTCTTTTTCATGGGTGAATCATTGATGGAGAAAATTCGATAGAATATAGCAATTTACAAAAAATTATTTATCAAACGGTAGTTAATACCGTGAATGAGCTGGACAGAAGCAGAAGTATAACACAAAAAGCCCCGTCATTGGGCGGGGCTTTTTGTGTTATTTCAAGATAAGTTGATTATTTTTCAAAACATACTGTTGTTTTAAGGTGTCAGTAGGAGCTCGACCTGCCTCACCCTCCCGATGCCCTCTTTACTATCAACGACCCCACGGCCTTTGAAGCCATGATTTTTATGAAAGCCAAAGGGATAAAAATTCCCCAAGAGATTGCCGTGGTAGGTTTTAGCAACAACTACGGCTCCCACTTGATTGAACCTGGCCTTACGACGGTAGCGCAACCTACCCACGAAATTGGGCAAGTAGCAGCCCAACTCTTATTGGAGCAAATCAACTCTGATGCTTCTGAGTGGAAGCCCATTTATCGGGTTTTGAAAACAGAATTATTAGTGAGAGAATCGAGCTAAGAAGACTATTCTATTCTGCTCCCAAAGAAATAGCTATTTTGTTAATAACGAATAGATTATCGCATCTTGTTGCGTTTGGCCAAGTACGCCGTCAGAATCTGGTCATAACCTTTGGCAACGTCTGCTTCGATAAAATCTATTTTATACTGTCCACACTTGAGGCGAAGTTCGTGGTAGTACTTTTTAACGGCCTCTTGGTATTGTTTTTTAACTTGACCAGGCTGAATTTTTACTTTCTCTCCCGACTCCAAATCAATAAATTCATAGGGCCGATCATCAAAAGCAAATTCCTCCTCGGTACGGCGATCGGTGACGTGAAACAACAGCACTTCGTGAAGGTTGTGGCGCAGGTGTTGCATGGCCGAAAAAATTCGGTCGGCTTCGTTAATATCTTCAAACATATCGCTGAAAATCACCACCAACGACCGCTTGTGAATCTTTTCCGCGATTTCGTGCAGTACATTGGCCACAGCGGTTTTTCGTTGAGACTTTGGCTTCTGCAGTACCGATTCTAATTCCAAAAAAATCTTGTGGACATGCGAAGGAGTGGACTTCACTGGGGTTTGTATTTCAATGCCTTCGTCAAAGGTACACAAGCTTACTGCATCTTTTTGGCGTTGAAGCAAGTTAGCAATACTCGCTGCTGCCATCACGCTAAAGGTAATTTTTTCGTGATTAGGTTCGGGATAATACATCGAAGACGACGTATCTATTAGTAAATGGCACCGCAAGTTGGTCTCTTCCTCGTAGCGTTTCACAAAGAGTCGGTCGCTCTTAGCAAACACTTTCCAGTCAATGTGCCGAGTACTTTCTCCTGTATTATAGAGACGGTGTTCGGCAAATTCAACCGAAAAACCATGAAAAGGAGACTTATGTAGCCCTGTAATAAACCCCTCCACCAATTGCCGAGCTAAAAACTCTAAATTCCCGTATTGTCTTACGCTCGCTATATCAAGATTCCGTGTAGCCATTCATTAATAAGTTATAAAGTAAAACGGCCTCTAAGATACGATTTTCTGCCAATGATTAATCAAAACATCAATTATCTAACTTATTCGTTGGTCAAAGCTCGTTCGATGATGTCACCCGTATCAGTAATCACTTCATTTTTCCCTAACAGTACCATCCCTTCCATTCCTACCACGCGTAACGTCACGGTGGCCACGCCCGAACCAATAATCCCTAAATATTCAGCTGCCGCATGACTCAAATCTATCAGTCGAGAACGGTTATAAGGTCCCCGATCATTGATTCGTACAATCACCGAACGTTTGTTAGTAGGATTGGTTACTTCTACCATAGTATTAAACGGCAGCGAACGGTGGGCAGCAGTATATTCCTGTTCATTAAACTTTTCACCCAAAGAAGTTTTTCGTCCATGAAACATCTTCGCATAAAACGATGCTTTCCCCTTCTCTTCTTTCCCCAACAATTGGGCTGACGCTGGATTTCCCTTAATCAACGACAACATCATAAGTAAATAAAAAGTGGTAGAATACATAGGTTTTTCGGGTTAATATTCACTAAAAAATAACATTTTCACTGAGCTTTCCCTTTGAAGCCTACTCAAAAAAATACAAACCTTTTTGAGTTTAAGGGCTGAAAATTAAGCAAAAAATGGAAACAAACTAAGTTTCTTACAAATTAGCCTAAGTCAGCAAGAATTTAATAACGTAAAAATCAACAACTTTATTTTAAAAAAATTTTGACAGCAAGCAACAAAACCCGTACTTTAGCGTTTGGTTAAACTCTAAACCTTATAAGGATAGTGGAAGACAAAGACAGAGAAAAAATCTACTCAAAACGCGTTAAAGCTGGTAAAAGAACTTACTTTTTTGATGTGCGTTCAACTCGTTCTAATGATTACTATTTGACAATTACCGAAAGTCGCCGTTTTCCACAAGGAGATGGTTTTGCCTACGAAAAACACAAGATGTTTCTCTACAAAGAAGACTTCGATAAGTTTGTAGATGCCCTTCAAGATACCGTTGATCACATCAAAACCGAATTGATGCCCAATGTTGATTTTTCGCAGTACGCCGTACGCGAAGAAACAGAAGATTACAGTGGCAGCGATTTGAAGTGGGAATAACATTTATTTCCTAACCTACCCTATATCTCGCCTCTGGTTTCAACCAGAGGCTTTTTGGTTTTGTAGCTACGCCGAAAAACACTAATTTTGCGGCCTTTATTTTGGTCAATCATAAATCACCAATCGTAAATCTTTAACTCCTCACTGTAAAAATATCCCGAATGTCTCTCCAATGTGGTATTGTCGGATTGCCAAACGTAGGTAAATCCACTCTATTTAGTGCTCTATCAAGTGCCAAGGCCGAAGCTGCCAATTACCCATTTTGTACGATTGAACCCAATGTTGGCGTGGTAGAAGTCCCCGACGAACGGATGCAAGTCTTAGAGGGGTTAGTTAAACCCCAACGCTTAGTTCCCACCATTGTCGAAATTGTAGATATTGCGGGACTCGTGCGCGGCGCCAGCAAAGGGCAAGGGCTTGGTAATCAATTTTTGGCCAACATCCGTGAAGTAGATGCCATTATTCACGTGGTGCGTTGTTTTGCCGACGACAACATCGTGCACGTAGAAGGGCGCGTCAATCCCGTGAGTGACAAAGAAATTATTGACCTTGAGCTTCAATTCAAGGATTTAGATTCTATTGAGAAAAAATACGCTCGCGTTGAGAAAGCCGCCCGCGTGGGCGATGCCAAAGCTAAAGTAGAACTCGAAATATTGAACCGCGTCAAAACAGCTTTATTGCACGGAAAGAGCGTTCGAGCCGTAGGATTGACCGACGATGAAAAAGCCGCTATTGCCGACCTACAACTCCTTACCATTAAACCCGTGATTTATGTAGCCAATGTAGATGAAAACTCTATTTTGACGGGCAACGAGTACGTAGATCAGCTCAAGGCCGCCGTAGCCGACGAAAACGCAGAAGTGATTGTACTTTGTGCGGCTATCGAATCCCAAATTGCCGAAATGGAAGATCCCGAAGAAAGAGCCTTGTTTTTGGGAGAATACGGGTTGACAGAGTCAGGACTCAACAAATTGATTCGGGCTTCTTATTCCATCTTAAACCTGATTACTTACTTTACGGCGGGTGTAAAAGAAGTAAGAGCTTGGACTATTCAACGTGGCTGGAAAGCACCGCAAGCCGCTGGAGTCATTCATACCGACTTTGAACGAGGATTTATTCGTGCCGAAGTTATTAAGCTACCCGATTTTGTCCAGTATAAAACCGAAGCAGGCTGCCGCGATGCGGGCAAAATTTCGGTTGAGGGGAAAGAATACATCGTACAAGATGGCGACATTATGCACTTCCGATTCAACGTATAATCTGATTTTGTGATGTCGGTCTTAAGAAGCCGACATCACAAAACTTCACCATTCTTTGGCTTCACTGGCTTCCTTTTTACGAAACAACGCCCGAAAAGTACCTGACATGTGTATCATGCT
>JBGAUP010000472.1:0-2404 GCA_044228585.1 Runella sp.
GGTTTCCTGACGATGAGGAAGGTAGAAATAGTCATCTGCCCATTGCTTGAATTTTGGGTAATAGTCAGGATTGTACTTATTGCAGGTATTTTTCAATTGTTGGTGAAACCAACGGGCGTCGGCCTCTACTACATAGTGTGGCGTGAGATCTATCCCTCCCCCAAACCAACTCACGCCATTGGACATTTCAAAATAGCGGACGTTCATGTGAATGATAGGAACCATCGGACTCACGGGGTGCATGACAATCGAAACCCCCGTGGCAAAATAATCGGCTTGTTCGGAGAGGTTCATTTGACGCATCAGCGCCTCGGAAGTCTGTCCTTGCACTGCCGAGAAATTGACGCCTCCTTTTTCGATGATATTACCTGCTTGAAGCACTCGGGTGCGCCCGCCACCGCCGCTGTGGTGTTGCCATTTATCTTCTTGAAATCGCCCGAGTCCATCGGCAGATTCGAGGGATTGACAAATTTGGTCTTGCAGATGTTGGAAGTAAGTTGAAATGGTTTCTCGCATGAATTCTGTTTATTATCGTCCTAAAAAATCAGGTAGTATTCCTTCAATAAAGTCCTAAATCCGTCGGAATACTTGCCTTCTGAATTGTGAATATAGAGTATTTGGGTAGAAAGGTTGGTTTTTTTGCGCTCAAAAGTAGTAATCTGCCGAAAGATTGGTTTGCCCAAACGCTGAAATATTTGTAGCTGTCGCGTCGGCCACAGCCCCAAAGTAGCAAGTGTATCAGTCAAGCACTGGGTTTCATAAGGAGGCAATAACACCACAAAGTGCCCATGAGCTACCAATAGCTGCGACACTGCTATTGCTAAATCGTTCAAAGACAGGGTCTCCGTATGCAAGGCCCGATTACGCGCCTCATCCGCCGAAAGAAGGTGTTTCGTAAAAAAAGGCGGATTGCTGACAATTAAGTCATATTTCGATATGCCAGAGGTCTGGTCTTTCTTTTTCCAATCTTGAATGGCTGCGAGATGCACCGAAATTTGTTCGGAGAAGGGACTTTGTGCCACGTTTTCAAGGGCTTGCTCGAAGTTTTGTCTTTCGATTTCGACGGCGTCAATCAGCATCTTCGCATTTCGCTGCGCCATCATCAAGGCCAGCAATCCCGTTCCAGTACCAATGTCCAGTGCGTGAGTAGCTTGCGACACATCAGCATAAGCCCCAAAAATACAGGCTTCTGTACAAACCCGTAAGGCACTGCGGTCGTGCCAGATGGTAAATTGTTTGAAGCGAAAAAAGGGGGAGGGGATTCGGGGCATTGGGCAAAATGCGCATTTTGTACGCGAAATTACACCAAATGATATTTACGGAGGTAGGAAAACCACAAAATAAATGACAAGCGATAAGATTTCGTCATTTTCGGCCAAAATCGGCGGGGTTTTCACCCCAATATTCGGTTTCCCATTTCAAGATTGGGTTAGAAAACTTGTTTTTAGACAGCCATTCTTCAGCTCGTTGAAGCATCTCAAAGAGTTGTTTATTTTGGGGCGTTACTTCCAACTTGGTATTGGCATGTTTACGCTTTATCCAACTTATGGCTGTTTTTGAGTCTGAATAAATGGGTAAATTACTTTGATGTTTTTGGAGGTACGCCAGTCCGTGGACAATCGCCAAAAATTCCCCAATGTTGTTGGTGCCATCCTGGAATGGCCCTTGATGAAAGAGTTTTTGCCCCGTCCGAAGATAAACCCCTTGATATTCTACGTCGCCCGTGGCAGTATTCCAGGCCGCATCTACGGCGATGCTTTCCAAATTGGGATTGCCGATAGCCACGGGCGCTTCTTTGAGAACAGGCTTGGCTTTTTTGGGCGTCACAAAATCCCAATAATTTTCTTTCAAGGCTTCTTCGGCCTCTTTTAACGTATCAAAAGACTTGAACTTTGCTTCGGGAAACCCCTTGATTTGTGCCTCACATTCGTCCCACTCCGTAAATACGCCGCGTTTACGGCCTTCCCATACCACGTAAAATTTTCGTTTTTTTGCCATGGCGCAAACTTACAAAAGTGTAGGTAAAAAGACGAAACTATCGGCTTTTGTTATAGCCTTTTTGGGGGAAATTTTCGTATTTGAAAGAGGAGATTCCCTATTATTCAATTACTATATAAACTGCATGAAATTTATCTTTTGCTCTGTTTTAGTGTTTCTTACTCTTTCTGCTTCAGCCCAAAAGGGGGTTGTTTTGACTGATAAATCAGCGGATAAAAAAGTAGAAGTAACCATTGACGGTAAACCTTTTACGGCTTACTTTTACCCAGGTCCCGATGTACTCAAAAAAGCAGTACTGTACCCGCTTCGCACCGCCAACGGTACCGACATTACCCGCGGATGGCCCATCAATCCTCGCCCAGGCGAGCGGGTAGATCACCCACACCACGTGGGTATGTGGCTCAAT
>JBGAUP010000090.1:0-19765 GCA_044228585.1 Runella sp.
TCAACGGGTATGTACTCAAAAAATCGGGACGGGAAGAACTCGAAAAAGCCATCCATACCCTCATGGCAGGTCGAAAATACTACAGTGATGCAGTCATAGAAGAGTTATCATTTTCGGCTACCAACGACCTCAACGACGCCAACCCAGATACCATCTTGCACCTCACAAGCCGAGAAATAGAGGTGATTAAGCTGATAGCCAACGAGTTTTCGACCAACGAAATCGCCGAAGTATTGTGTATTAGTATTCCAACCGTAGAGAGTCATCGCCGCAATCTGATGCAAAAACTCAATGTCAAGAGCGTGGCAGGGGTCGTCAAATACGCCATGCGGCATGGGTTGGTGAAGTAAGTTTGAATTTCATCATTTGCCTGATATTAAGGAAATGGTAATTTTGAGATTCAGTATCAACCTTCTCAATCATTTGCGTTTATTGTCAAAACATCGTTGGAGTATTCTCGGCTTATTGGCTTGCTTGTGGGTAATCCCAACCCTTGGGCAGTTCAAAAAATACCATGTTTCTGTTCTTGACAACGATAAGGAGTTTATTGCTGGGTCTGTGAATTGCCTTCACCAAGACCACCGAGGGTGGGTTTGGATGGGTATGCCTGGAGGACTCTGTCGCTATGACGGCAATCAGTTCCATGTTTTTAGAAATAAGCATATTCGGCCAGTAGATTTGGTCAGAACCATTGTAGAAGACCCCAAGGGCAACTTTTGGTTGGGAATCAATAAAATCAAAGGCTTTAATGAAAGTTATACGATTATTGCCTATTTTGAAAAAGCCCAAGGGCGATATATTTATGTCAAAGAAAAAACAAAAAACGGTTGGGCGGCATTGAAAGGGCAACCGTTGGCCTTGGTAGGTAATAAACTGTGGTGTTTAGCACCCGCTACGCATCAGTTGTTTTACTATGATACTGCGACCCGTCGCAAAGTGATAGTGCTGCACGATATACCTCTTTTTACTGACAATAATTTCTACGACCATCAATCGGTTTATGACGGAAAGCGATACCTCTGGATTCATCTTTTAGAGGGGATTCTAAGATTTGACATCCAAAGTTTCCAGTCTTGTTATTTATTCAGCAGCCACCCTTCCAATAAGCTGGGGCAACCCACTTTTTTTACTAATTTCAAACTGACCGACAAAGGGATTTACTTTGCCCGAAAAGACTATTCGGCTTCATTGTTGAGTTATGATTTCAAATCTTTACAAAACGCCCCACCTACCCAAGATTTTTATGCCCCTCACAACTCAATCATTGAAATCCCTGATGCGCGTTATCCCCCCTATCCTTACTACAAAACTTTCGGGGATGGGGTTTTGTGGGTTTGGAACTACAACTACCTTTATAAACTCAACCCTGTATTGCCCAAATTTCAAAAGATTACGGCCAGTACCCACAACCTCCCCATAAAGTTTTCAAATCGGGGTTTTCTAACCCTCAACGATAGCCTCTTGAGGATCAATTTGGACGAATTCAAGGTAGTGCTATACCACCCAAAAACCAATCAACTTTCTCTCCCACAGCCCAACGATAGGCTCAATAGGACGGGCGGACGGACTTTTCGCTGTACTGATGGCTCTATTTGGATTATGGCACGAAAAGGACTGGGTCAATATGTACCTTCCCTTAAAAAAGTAATCACTTACCTCAATCCTGATACACTTCAAGCCACCTCTAAGTTTGCCAATACCATTCGGGATATTTTTGAGGTCTCCCCTCATCAACTCATCCTTAACACTGAATCAGGGATTTTTCTCTTCGATAGGAGTAATAACCGATTCAAGCGGCTTCCTTTTTTTGGAAACAACGGCAGGGTAAGCCTTTGTGGAACAGATAGTAAGTTGTACGTAAGTCTTGACGGGAAACTGCACATTGGCCATTTGCAAGATACCCTCTGGCGGGCTATAACACCACCCGTCGCTGGTGCTACCTTTCGCAATGGCTTCGACGATGTGTCTCGGCAGCGTATTTTGGGTGCTACTGCCACGGGGTTGCTTGTCATTTCTAAGAAAAATTGGCAAGTCAAAAGATGGACTACCAAAGACGGACTTGCGAGTGAATATGTATATGATGTACTCCCCGACGACAAAGGAGATCTCTGGATAAGTAGTGCTCGGGGACTGTCAAGAATTTATAAAAATGGAGCTAAGGTGGACAATTTCCAACTCTCAGACGGCCTACAAAGTTATGACTTTAACTCTCGTACTGCTTGTATTATGCCCGACGGCGAAATGTACTTTGGGGGTAGTCGTGGTTTTAATCGGTTTTACCCAAGCGATATTCGCCCCAACATCCACTTGAGTAATCCTTATCTAAGCCAATTGACAGTCAGAGAAAAACCCTACCCGCTACCCGAAGTCATCAGCGAAGCAAAGGTAGTCACCCTTCCCCCTGACATGAACACCTTTGCCATTCATTACAGCACGATTGATTATTTTTCAGAAGGTGTCAATCGCTATCAATACCGCCTCTTAGGTTCAGACAGTACGTGGATTAATGCCAATGGGCAAACGGTGGCGCGATTTGTACAAGTACCAGCAGGCCAATATACCTTTGAGGTAAAGTCAGCTAATAGCGATGGATACTGGACTCCTACACCAGCCCGAATAAGGATTGTGATAGTACCCTATTTTTGGCAGACACTTTGGTTTAAATTCATATTGGGGGGAGGATTTTTGGTAGCATTCTACGGCTTTTATTACTACCGTGTGCGTAGGCTAAGAAAACAGCAACGTAAAGAAATCGAACTAATGGTCCAAACGCAGGAAACAGAGCGCAGTAGGTTTGCCAAAGAAGTCCACGATGGTATCGGCGCCAATTTGACGGCTTTAAAAATTATGGTAGGACTACTTGGGAATGTCGAGGCCACCGCCCTCAAATCCAAATTAGAGGGCGTTTTGGACACTACCTTCGACGATTTACGAGGGTTAATCAACGATATGAGTCCACGCAACCTTAAAAGCAAAGGGTTGGCGAAAGCACTGCACGAACGTGCTGCGCTCATTAATCAAAGCCAGCGACTCTTCGTGATTGTGAATGCGAGTCGGGTGTTTCCTGCTCATTTGCCCGACGAATACGAGGTAAACTTGTATAGAATTGCACAGGAGTTACTTCAAAATACCCTCAAACACGCCGAGGCTACCGAGGCAGTCTTCTATCTCAATTATAAACATCGAACCCTTTTGTTGCATTACACCGATAACGGACAGGGGTTTGATTTGACACAAGCCCAACAAAAAAACAGTAACGGTCTCGCCAATCTACACGCCCGTACCGAACTCCTCAACGGTAGTCTTCAAATAGACTCAGCCCTTCAGCAAGGCATGAAAGTAACCGTACAAATTCCTTACAAACCTATAGAGTAGGTTCTATCAGTACAGAATTGCTTCCGTTTTTCCCAAAAATCATGGTTTCCCATGAGGCAATATCATGGAAAACCATGAGAAGAATTTTTGTAAGTATGATGGAAATTTGTCACATCCATCCCACCAAAATTGGGGAGATGAATTAAGATCTTTTTGCCGCAATTTTGCCCCGTTCATTATTTTATAAACTCATTCATATCCTTATGCGCCTTCTTCCGCCACCTCCCCCTACGCACCTGCGCTTGCTGCGCGGAAAAGTACAGCTCCGTATCACGGATATTGTACGCCTCGAAGCCGACCGCAACTACACTCGCTTTGTTTTGACCAATGGACAGACACTGCTTATCGCCAAAAATATCAGCTTTTATGAAGAGCTCTTGGCCGAAAGCTTTGTACGAGTGCATAAAAGCCATCTGCTCAACCGCCACTATATCACTGCCTTCAGTAAGCTACAAATACGGATGCAAGATGGATCTGTGGTAAAGGTAGCGAGGAGGAAACAAAGCATCACCGTTGCCCCTAAGACAAACTCATAGGCCAGCCTAACCCTTAGCAATGTAGGCAATTGGGGGACGGATATGCCAAGAGTTTTTGGGCAGTTGAAAGTAATAGTGAAAAGAAAGAAAACTATACAGTTCATCGGTCAAAGTGACATTATTGAACCCTCCACCAAAATCCTTAAACTATCTCACTTTGGTAAACCAATCCCCCAAAAATCATGGTTTTCCATGAGACAATATCATAGAAAACCATGAGAAGTTTTGAAAAGTAAACCTATCAACTTTACATACAATAATCCTAAACACTTACTAATATGTCACGTACCACATTTATCTTGATTGTTTCTGTTTATTCCTTGGCCCTTGGGCTGTTTATGCTCTTTGTTCCTGCTTCGGCAGCGGCTTATTTTGGAGGCGACACCGCAAACACCTATCAGGTAGCTCTTTTTCGGTTTATTGGTGTGCTGGATGCTGGCTTGGGTATTATTGGGCTGCTGCTATGGCGGCACGCCAATCAAGAAGCCATGCGTGTCGCGCTGCTGGGCTTCGCTTGGACAGGTTTGGCATCGCTGGCGGCGGGGATGTACAATGCTTACGTAGTCCAAATCCCACTTCAAAGCACAGCCTACGTTGATTGGGCGATTTGGGGTGGTTTGGGCTTAGGTTCGCTGTATTTTTGGAATAAAAAAGGATAACAATTACACATAAAACAATCAATTGAGATGAAAAAGCTATTTCCCCTATTGCTCCTGCTTTCATTAAATACCGCAGGTTTTGCCCAGAAAAAGTCGCCCATTGACGGCAATTGGATTTTGGTAGAAAAAAATGGCCAAAAACTAAATTTCCAAAGCCCACAGTTCAAATCTTTCAATCAAGGTTACTATTCAATTATCATCATGAAAAAAGATGATGGTAGTTTTCAGAATGCGTATGCAGGGACTTTTGAAGTGAATGGCAAGCAATATTTTGAAACTTTCAAATATGGCTCAAACCCCAAATGGTTCGGCTGGAAAGGACAACAAGAGTGGAGCATGAAAGGTGATACTTTGATTATGGTAGGGCACAAAAAAGTCTGGGACCCCGAAGGAAAAGAATTGCCTGGCACTACTTGGGGACAGTTTGTAGATAAGTGGGTACGAGTGAAATGATGATAAACACATCCAGTAAATCAAAAAAGTAAAAGCACACTCCAATTATCCAAAGTGATTATTTGAACCCTAAAACCAATAACAAAATGAAAAAACTACTCATTACGCTCCTCGCTCTGATGATATTCGGCGCCACAAATGCACAGGCACAATTTACCCCCAAAGATTTTGATGCCATACTGGAAGAATATAAAAATAACTCCAAAGCTTTCTTCACCAATCGCCTGTCAGATGATTTTAGGTATATAAACTCGGAAGGCAAATACCAGACCCGTGCCGACATCATAGCAGGCGATGCGCAAAAAATAATCAGTACAGAAGTGCTCCAACGAGTCATCTTTCAGTCGGGCGATTTGGCCGTGGTAAGCGGTATTCACAGCACAGTTCGCCCCAATGGCAAGGGCGGTACATCAACAGGGCAAGCGGCTTGCACCTACGCCTTTCAACAACGAAACGGCAAGTGGATGTTTGTGTCTTCACAGCACACCCCCATCCCACCCGCTCCCCTCACCGAAGCCGAGTTCATGGAGTTCTCCAACAAGTTTGTCACAGACCCTATCAGTGTCTTAACTACTCGGATAGACCCCAAGATGAAATTTGTGTTTGGCACAGGGCAAACCGTAACCACCCAGCAAATCATAGACAACTACACCCACGCTTTTAGTGAGAAAGAACGCCACATCAGTGGTTTGCAAATTCAGCAGTTTGGCAACACGGCAGTGGCTACGGGGCAGTTGGCCAGCAAGGCCAACCCTACGCAAATACAAGTGTGGAAAGGTACTTTTACGTATGTGTTTGCCCCTGTCAATGGGCAATGGATGATGGTAGGCGGTCAGCATACTGATTTGCCCGAGAAGAAATAGTAGCTGAGTTTCAATATCAGATCAAGCTCGTTCGCTTTTGCAAAGCGAATGCCAGAGTAACTCTGCGGTGCGCGATATAATCGTACACCAGCAAGCATGAACCAACTACTGCCTCTATCACCAGTATTATCACCAAAAACCGATTTATAAAACATGAAAATACCTGTATCAATCTTCATTGCCTTATTGCCGATTAGTTGTGCAATTTGCCAAACTGATGCCGAAAATAAAAGACCTGCCATTGCTTACTGGCCAAAAACCGATAAAGCCCAAAATAGAGCCCAAAAAGGAGAAAAAGTATTTGTGATTGTAGTAAAGGTAAAGAATGATTCAAAAAAAGATTTTGAAAAATGGATTGATGAAATTTTTTACAAAGCTGAATATCGCAGCAAAGACCCCATGAAAATTGCCCAAAACAAAACAGCGAGATGGATGGAACCTGTAAGGCAGAACAAAGATTCTACTTGGACGTATGCTTGGATTATGGATCCATACATTCCTAATACCAACTATGATATTTCTGACTTTTTTACGGAGCAGTATGGAAAAGAATTAGGCGAAAAATATTGGCAACTGTATTTATCTTATTTGGCAACAGAGCCTGTTTATATGAGCTTTTATCAAACTGATAAGTGATCTTTTAGATAAAATCAGTAAAAAATAAGCATAAAATTTTCCCTAATTAACTCAATTTTGGGCTTTACAGGCAGCGCAAACCTATCATTGATGCACTCACATTCTTATGGCCGCAGGTCATAAGCTCATTCATTTTTGGAAAGTGCCTGTGGGTTTTTCAAAAACGCTGCAACACACACCAGCAAGGCTAAAAAGCCTTTTCTTGTTTTAGTGGGGCAATTTTATTTTTTTTACGTTTATAGAATCGCTCACAAACTTTACCATCCTTTGCATGAAAGCCCTACTCCTTCAACATTATGGTGGCCTTGATGCCCTACAAATCGGCGAGGTGCCTACTCCTCAACTTAACGCAGACGAAGTACTCGTCAAAGTCAAAGCCATGACCATTTCGCCCCTCGAACTCAAAATCCGTTCGGGGCAGGCAAAAATGTTTGTAAGGCGCAAACTGCCCATGATCATGGGGGCCGATTTTGCGGGAGCAATAGCCCAAGTCGGCGCAAATGTAACTACTTTTAAGTCAGGCGATTCCGTAATCGGGATGATAGACCCTTTCAAGCAGGCAGGGCCTTATGCTGAGTATGTGGTCGCCAGTGCCTCTCAACTCATCCACAAGCCGTCCCAACTTTCTGACGAACAAGCCTGTGCTTTGCCCATTGCGGGCATCTCTGCCCTGCAAAGCCTGCGCGACCTCGGCAAACTCCAATCAGGCCAACACGTACTCATTTTGGGTGCGGCGGGGGCGTTGGGGCATTTGGGCGTACAAATTGCCCATCAAATGGGCGCCAAAGTGACGGCGGTTTGTAGTGCTTCCAACTTAGATTTTGTCAAAAGCTTGGGGGCCGACGATGCCATTGATTACAACCAACAAAACCCTTTTGAAAAAACCGACACCTACAATCTCATCTTTGATTCGGTAGATAAATACACCTTTGGAGAAGCCAAAGCTGCCCTTCGTAAAGGTGGTATTTTTGTCAATACCGTACCTGGCCCTGCCAAAATGTTAAGCACATTGGGCAACCCATTTCGGTCCAAAAAACTTACCCTTTTGATGATGAAGCCCAACTTCAATGATGTAGAATATATCGTCAATCAGGTAGCCGAGCAAAAACTCAAAGTCCACATAGACAAAGTTTATGAAGGCTTAGAAAGTATTCCAGAAGCTACAGCCTATCTTGAAAAAGGACACGTAAGGGGAAAATTGGTGATAAAACTACCTTAAAAATGGAAGCAGAGAAGGAAAAGATTGTGCAGGCCATGTCGCTGCTCGAAGCGCAACGCCCCCTGCTGGGCGATGCCGCCGTAGAGGCCGCGTTGGCAAGTTTGCGGCTAAGTTTGGAAAAACTGGAAACAACCCCAGCCCCTCCCCTACCTAAGCCCACTTCTATGGAAGGCGAACGAAAGTTGGTGACGGTGATGTTTGCCGACTTTTCCAATTTTACTTCGATGTCGGAGCGATTGGATGCCGAAGAAGTTAGGGATGTGATGAACCAATGTTTTTCGCTGTTGGTGCCTGTCATTGAGCATTATGGTGGCGTGATAGACAAGTTCATTGGCGACGAAATCATGGCCCTTTTTGGTGCTCCTCATACCCACGACAACGACGCCGAATGTGCCCTTAGAGCTGCGTTGGAAATGATGCAACAATTGGCCGATTTCAATGCCAAGCATCACACCAATTTGGGGCTGCATTTTGGGATTAATACAGGAACGGTGATTGCAGGGGGAGTGGGTTCGACCGAACGACAGCAATATTCTGTCATGGGCGATGCCGTCAATTTAGCGGCCCGCTTGGAAGATGCTTCGGTGACAGGCGAGATTTTGGTGGGTCACGAAACCTACCGACTGACGGCTCCTTTGTTTGATTTTGAAGTTCGTGCGCCTATTTCGGTCAAAGGCAAAGCACAACCCGTGGCCATTTATCGGCTGTTGGGTTTAAAGCCCATTCCTCAATCTGTACGAGGCATAGAAGGCCTCCGCTCACCCATGATTGGGAGAGATACTCACTTAGCTTTACTTCAATCTGCGCTCTCGGATTTAAAGCAAAATCAAGGCAAAGCCATTGCTATCGTAGCGGAGTCAGGGCTCGGAAAAAGCCGCTTGCTTTCAGAATTGCGCGTATCTGCTTCCGACGTAGCTTGGATAGAAGCAAGAGGTCAATCATTTACCCAAAGCGACAATTACGGAGTAGCTATTTCACTGTTAAACAGCACATTGCAGTTACCTCCCACCACCACTGCCGCCCAGGCAGGCGAAACGTTATTGCGCTATCTTCAAACTCACGCACCACAACAAGTCAACGACCTGTATCCTTATTTAGCTCGTTTGAGAGGAGTACCGTTGGACGATGTAACCGCTTTGTTGTTCAAGGCCATATCGCCCGAAGTAATGCAAGCGCGTATTCAACAGGCGTTTACCCAGTGGCTAAGTATTTATTGCACCCATCGTCCCCTTGTGGTGGTTTGGGAAGATTTACATTGGTCTGATGACTCGTCGCTGCGGCTTATTGACTATTTGATTCAACAAACAGGTGAAAACCCCATTTTGCATCTGTTGGTGTTTCGCCCACACGAAGGATTGGTGCAAAACTATCAGAAAAAATGGGTACAACTTTCGGGATATTACCAACAAATAGAGCTTACTCCTCTCAGCCACGAAGAAAGCAATACGTTGGTTGAGAACCTTTTACGCATCAAAAACTTGCCCGATTCAACCCGAAAGGTGATTCTTGAAAAAGCCGAAGGCAATCCGTTTTATTTGGAAGAATTGCTGCGTTCCTTGTTGGATACGGGCCTGTTGTATTGGCAAGATGGCGAAATTCAGCTTCGAGAAGAAGTAGAGCGGCTACACATTCCGAATACTTTACAGGCTGTTATCGAATCACGTATAGACCGATTGGGCTTTCAAGAAAAAACAATATTGCAAAATGCGTCGGTCATTGGGCGGCTTTTTGGAAAGCAAGTATTGGAGTATTTGGTGGAGCAAAGCAAAAAACACGTGATGCTCAATCCAACGCTCCAATCTTTGCAAGATCGTGAGTTGATTCGCCAACGGATGGTCTATGATTACATTTTCAAACACGCCGTCACCCAAGATGTTTCTTACAATACATTGCTAATTACCAGACGGCGCGAACTCCACCAATACGCCGCCGAAGCCCTCGAAAGTCTCTTTGTCAATCAAAAAGATGAAATGGCCTCGGCGTTGGCTTGGCATTATCAGCGGGCCAAAAACCACCCCAAAGCGATTCATTACTTGACCATTGCTGCCGATAAAGCACGACTCACTTACTCGTATTACGAAGCAGACCACTATTACGCTGAGGCACTTCGTGAAGTAGAACAAGCCGATGAAGTGGATTGGCAACAAAAAGTAAGCCTCTACGAACACCAAGGAGAAGTGAGGGTATTGCTGGGCAAATACGACCAAGCGCGGCAATCTTACCAATATGCCTTACAAGCCATTGCCACCGCTGATGTCTTATTACAAGCGAGTTTATGGCGTAAAATTGGTGAAAGCTACGTACCCCAGCGACAGCCCCATCAAGAGTTGGTGGCTTATGATGCTGCCCTCAAGTTGTTGGGGTCACCCACCCAATCAGCTTCCATAGACCAGTGGCAATCATGGATTGACTTACAGCTTTCGCGGGCGTGGAGCCTTTATTGGCTCAACAGCGTTGAGGAAATGAGATCCATCCTTACAGATATTCAGGAAGCAACAGAGCGGGTAGGAAGCATTCGCCAGCAAAGTCTATGGCAAGGACGCTGGGTACTCTTCTTGATGCGTAGCCAACGATTCGTTTTAACAGAAGAACAAGCGACACTTGCTGAAAAAGCCCTACTGTTGTCTCATCAAATCCAAGATTTTGGGCTTATTTCCTACCATTCTTCATTGTTGGGCATGGCCTATTGTTTCTCAAGGCAATTGCCAAAGGCAGAAAAACAGTTGTTATCAGCCCTTGAATTGGCCCAAAAAATAGGGAATATCCAATATGAGGTAGTGAGCTACCAATTTTTAAATTGGGTCGGTGTAGCAACCCACAATACAGCGTTAGTGGCTCATTATACCCCTTTGATGGAAGAAAAAGCCTCGCACAAATTACCGTCTTATCTGTTTTCAGTAAAAGGACTTTATGTGTGGTTAGCGTGGAAAAAGGGAGATGTAGAAGAAGCCGAAAATCAGGCTATGGAAGCCCTTCGGCTTCACAATGGGATACCTGTTCCTAATTCTATCACACTCTGGACATTGGTAGCAGTTTTGAGTAACCAAAAACGATATTCAGAGGCAAGCATTCAGCTACAGAATTTATTACTGCCGTATCAATACCAGTTGCCTGCACTTTTGGAACAGCGTATGGAAGCCACCATTGATTTGCTCGCCAAGGAACCATCAACCGATTATAAAGCGTTGTTTAGTGAAATTCTCAACGAAGCACACAATCACGGTTATATTTAGGGAATCAGAAAATTTCAATGATACCCCCCGAAAATAATCTTTCCGTCGGCTTCTGTTCCTCGTTTATCTATTGTAGCTTTGAACTACCTATTATGTTAGCGTTATTTGCACAGCCAATCAAAACAAAACCATGAAAATTGTATCCTTATTTGCCATAAGCATCTTTATTTGCCAATCTCTCTTTGCACAAACCGAAAACGCCAACAATCTCATCCGTGACGTGGACGGACGTCTCAATATGGGTACTTATACTACCTCTTCGTTCGACTCTCGCTATGAAGGTATCAAAGGCTCTCCTTTTTTTATTTCCGAGTGGATTAGCGGGCAAATGGCTTTTGTGGACGGAAAAATTTTTAACGAGGTACCGCTCAAATACAACGCCTATACCAAAGAATTGATGATGAAACGCCCTTCGGGAGATTCGTTGATTGTGTTTCCGTATCAAGTGCAATCTTTTACCATCAACGACCCCGTCACCAAAGCCAATTTCACCTTCAAACGCTATCCCAAAGCTCAAACTGCCAAATACGATATGCGTGAAGTGTATTTTTTGGTACTATACGAAGGAAAAACCACCTTGCTAAAACTCGTCAAGAAAAACCTCAAAAAAGCCGATTACAAAGACCCATATAGCAACAACATTCGTTACGACACTTATGAAGACGCCAACGAGTACTACCTTTTGAAAGCCGATGCTACCATGACCAAAATCAAACGCAATAAAAAATCGGTTTTGGAGGCCCTCTCTGACAAAGAAGTTGCTATCAAGGCGCTTTTGGAACAAGAAAAAATGGAACTAAAATCTGAACGTGAACTCGTTCGGGTAGTGGCAAAATATGACGCTTTCTAACGAACAAATTTCTTTTATTCAGGCTCATATTCAGGTCAATACCTCTTCTCTTTTATTGAAGTACGGACAAGAAAAAGCGTTTGAAATAGCCCAAATCGAAGCAAGGCAAAAAGCGCGGCTCAAGCTACCTACGTGGTACGCAGAGCCGCGCTTGGTATTTCCACCTGCGGTATCAGTAGAGCAAAGTTCTTCTGAACTAACGGGGCATTATAAGGCATCCTTGGTAGCTGGTCAAAAGTTAATTGACGCTACGGGAGGGATGGGTATAGACACCTATTTTTTTTCAAAACATTGCTTATCAGTTAATTATGTAGAACAAAAAGAACTACTGGTGCAATGTGCTCGCCATAATTTTGAAGTATTGGAAGCCAAGAATATACAATCCTTTCACGGCAATTCTTTGGATTTTTTGCACCAACTCAGCACCCAAACCGATGTACTCTATGTGGACCCCGCTCGCCGCACCGCCGACAATCGTCGCGTGGTAGGGCTAAGAGATTGTGAACCCGATGTTGTAGCTCATTTGCCACTTTTTTTGGCAAAAGCAAAAAAAATTCTCATTAAAGCAGCTCCCTTATTAGACCTCAAACAAGCCCTCAACGACATTCCTGCTATCAAGAGAATTCACGTTGTTGCCATTGAAAATGAGTGCAAAGAGCTCCTCTTTGAAATAGAGCAAGGCGAATCTCTTGCCCAAGATTGTTTTATCAAAGCCATCAATTTCAGAAATGACGGTAGCCAGCAAATATTTGATTTTCAGTGGCAAAATGAAGCAACCCTCGCGGTAAAACTCAGCGACCCACTTCGATATGTGTATGAACCCAACGCCACTATTTTGAAAGCGGGCGCGTTTAAATCAATCGCCAATGCCTTCGGTCTCGCCAAGATTGCGCCCCATAGCCACCTATATACTTCCGAAAACTTAGTGACAAACTTTCCAGGCAGGATTTTTGAACTAAACGCTATCTTAAAAGCCGATTCAAAAGCTCTCGCTCCTTATTTGCCCGATGGAAAAGCCAACCTTACCGTCCGTAATTTTCCCGTTACAACCGACGAACTTCGCAAAAAATTAAAACTAAAAGACGGAGGTGAGGTGTATATTTTGGCAACGACTTTAGCCAATGGCGACAAACGACTGTTAGTGTGTACAAAAGCAATCACTTAATTATTGTCCACTTTCTACCATTTTTTAGCCAAAATCCGACTCAAAGTTTCGGGCGAAATCCCCAGCAAAGATGCGACATATTTATGTTTAGCACGGGCTAAAATCGTCGGAAAATCTCGGAGCAGTAGCTGAAGGCGTTCTTCGGCAGTATGCATTCGTAAGTAATAAGAACGGTACTCGCTCAATACATAGTAGCGTTCGGTTAAAATACGTCCGATAAGATTGAACTCGGGAAAAAGCACGTAAGCTTGTTGAAGTCTATCGTACGACAATTCCCAAAGAGTAACATCTTCGAGGGCTTCGATGTACTCGTAGCTGGGCCGACGGGTAAAAAAACTAAGAATTGAAACCACAAACTCATTTTCGGGCATCATCCACGTTGTCACCTCTTTACCATCTTTCAGATAATACCCCCTCAGCAATCCCGTTTCCACGAAATACATTTTGTTAGAAACTTGGCCAGCACTCAGTAGTTCGTGTCTTTTGGGAAAGACATGACGCTTTAAGTGCTGCTCTAAAAATAGTTTCAATTCTTCCGAAACCAACCCTATCTTACCCATTACTTCCAGAAGTTGTTCCATTTTTATCGGTTTAGTCGCGTTTTGGTATCGTAAAAATTGCGTTCTTTTGCGAAAAAATCAACGATAAAATACCTCCATGTTTTTTGAACGCATCCCCAACAAAGAATATCCCAAAGAACCCGAATCGCGCATGGTGATTCGTTTTCAGGACTGTGACCCGCTGCAACACCTCAACAACGCCAAATATTTTGATTACTATTTCAACGCCCGCGAAGACCAAGTGGCGAAGTTGTATGAATTCAATTTTGGGCGACTTTTTCGAGAATTGGGTCAAAGCTGGGTGGTATATCAGCACCAAATCGCCTACGTTCGTCCTGCGATGGTAAGTGAATGGGTACGCATCACGTCACGACTGATTTATTTTAGTCAAGATACCATCGTTACGGAATATTTTATGACCGACGACACCCGTACTCAGCTCAAAAATGTGCTTTGGGTGACTTCCAAATACATTGACGTACGGTCAGGGCAGCGCGTACCTCATCATCCTGCCATTATGGAGTATTTAGAAGCGACCTGTTTACCCAACGTGGATTTCCACAATTGGAATTTCAACGAGCGAATCCGAGAAATAAAACAAAGCCTGAGTACAGGAAAAGTGAGTACGGGATGGCTTGGTTAGAAAACATTGCTTTCATCTTCGGTTATTACCTAAAACGCGCCCATTGGCTAAGCCTCGACGTGGTAGCGGGTGCGATGATTACGCACAGCATAGCATTGCGTTTACCCGATGGCCACGGTAAGGTCTATTGGGCATCCACATTGCTGGTAGGTATTTCGGTATTTATAATTTATGTGATAGACCGCCTACTCGACAACCGTAAACCCAACTTTACTTCCACCCCTCGACACCGCTTTCACGCCAAGTATGAACCCATTCTTCTCAAAATCGTCACAGGTTTGGGTGTTTCAGGGCTTATTTGCTTGTTTTGGCTACCCTCCAACATGCTCTTGATGGGTTTTGGATTGGCAATAGTGGCAGTTGTTTATTTGTGGGTAGTTTATAAAACCGCACCCCATAGCAACATTCAACTGCTTAAAGAGCCCTTTGTTGCTTTAATCTATACGCTCGGTATTTGGGGAACAGCCCTTAGCACAACGCCTAATGCTTCTTGGGAAAGCGTTGTTTTTATGGTACTTTTTGGGTTATTGGCTTTCCAAAACTTACTGTTGTTTTCTTGGTTTGAATCTTTTGAAGTAGAAGAAGGCTATTCGTTAGCAATTGCGTGGGGGACTGAAACCGTGAGCACTATTCTTAATGGATTGGTGATTGTAGTGATTCTAACGGCTTTCGCTGCGCTTTTATTCACCCAACACAGGTATTGTGTTAGAACGTCCATCACAGTTGCCATGATGAGTCTTTGTATGCACCTGCTCAAGCGGCAACCGGCTCAGGCTATGGCTCAAGAACGCTACCGTTGGTTGGGAGATGGAGTATTTTTCTTTACGCTGTGGTTGATTTAAACCAGGAGTGAATAGCAAGAAACCAGGAGTGAGTAGTTCTTTTTCTCATTTAGTTTCCACACGTTGATTGAATTTCAAATTGACTTTTTTTCCTGCCTCTTCACTTCTCTCTCCTGCCTCCTACTTCTTCTTTCTTATCGAAGGTTTTATAGTTGCTTTGGGCTTGGCTTGTTTATTTTCAGGGGTATATTTCGACAGCATAGGCTCGGCATCACGGCGGCGGCGCAGGTACTGAAAACCCAATAAACATGATAGACAAAGCATAATAAGCCAATAGCTATCCTTAAATTCAGTACGCTGGATTTCCAGAATCCATAAAACAAAAAAGCCCAATGAAGCCCAACCCAACATACTCTCAATCAACGGAGTTTTCATGTGTTTAAATGAATGGTATTTAGAAAAACGGAAAAACAAAGGTAAGACCTTTAAAGCATATCAAATAATTATCGGGCATTATGGTTGAAATTCGCCAAAATTTTGTATAATTTTGCAAAATTTTTCTTCAAAACCAATCCTATCAAGCTTCACCAAAGCCTATGAGTAAACTACGGATTTTGTATGTAGCCAGCGAGATAAACCCCTTTCTCCAAATCACCGAGGTAGCCGAATATGTAAGAAAACTACCTCAAGCAATGCAGGAACGCGGCATGGAGATTCGCATTTTGGTACCGCGTTTTGGACTCATCAATGAGCGAAAAAATCGCCTTCACGAAGTTGTCCGCCTCTCTGGTATCAATATTTCAGTCGGCGACGACGAGAAACCGCTGGTAATCAAGGTCGCTTCCATTCCAAGCGCCAAACTACAAGTTTATTTTATAGATAACGAAGACTATTTTCATCGGAAGTCCGTTTTCTTAGACAAGGACAACAATTTCTTTGATGACAACGACGAGCGGGCTATCTTTTTTTGCAAGGGCGTCCTCGAAACAGTCAAAAAGTTAGGTTGGGCGCCTGACGTAGTTCATTGCAACGACTGGATGACCGCCCTGATTCCTTTGTATCTAAAAACCACTTACAAAAACGATCCTATGTTTAAGGATACCAAGTGTGTTTTTACTGCTTATAACAATGCCTTCAACTATAAATTTGAAGAAGGTATTTTGGATAAAGCCAAAGCCATGGACGTTAGCGATGAGGCACTGGCGCATTTGCGTTCTGCTGATTTTGAAGGATTTGTAAAAATTGGTTGTGCCTATGCCGATGCCGTAGTGAAAGCTAACGATGATTTTAGTGAAAGTTTAAACCAAATTTTTGATGAATTGCCCGAACGCAAGCTGGAACTGGTCGAAGAAGACGAAAATTTTACCGATACCTACTACAATCTCTACAATGAGCTGGCTGGTTAAAGCCACACTTAGTGTAATCACCATTTTAGTCGTTACGCTGACCTCCTGCGAAGCCCCTAAGGAAATTGGCCTTCCTCCCGAGGTAATTGCAGAAGTGTTGTTTACCGATACCCTTACAGTCAAAACAAGTACTGTTTTGTTGGATTCGGTTCGTACTTCAAACACCCAACAATTATTGGCAGGAAGATACCGAGATCCTCTTTTTGGCACTGTGACAGCACAGCCTTTCTTTGAAATGGGAAGCGCCCTGAATTTAAACCTAAATTCGGATGGCACAAGCAATACTAACACCTACGCTTTTGATTCTCTTACTTTGGATATAGCTTATTCGTACTTGTACGGAGATACGCTCCAGCCTTTTGAGCTGAATCTACACCGTCTAACCGATACGCTTATTACGGGTAAAACGTATTACAACCATAGCGCGATTGCGTATGACCCTACCCCTATCGCCAAAGTCAAAGTAATACCTTCGCCTTCTACCAAAAACACCCTTCAGTTTAAACTGCCCAATTCGTTTGGAAAGCAGATTTTTGACTTGAGTGGAAAACCAGAAGCAAGTACTGCGGCTAAATTTATTCAAACAATCAAAGGGTTTACGTTGATTCCGTCCCCAAGCAATAGCATGGTTATAGGTTTCTCCCCTTCATCTACTGGCACATTGCTTAATATGTATTTGCACAATACTGCCGATACAATTGCTTTGGCGAGAACATTTTACGTCTCTAAGCGATTCAATCAAGTAAAAGCGGATAGACAAGGTACAGCATTAAGTCAGCTCCAACCTCTGAAGCCTTTATCTGCTACACAAACGGGAGGGCTTAATTATGTTCAGGATGCCCTTGGGGTAGTCACTAAAATTGAGTTCCCTCACCTATCAAAATTGTTTAAGGATGGAAGCATTGCTATCAATCGAGCCGAACTGAACATTGTACCTGAGCAGCCCAAGCACATTGGAGGGCTGTACGGACTTCCTTCTGGACTCACCATGGCAGAAACGGATGAAACCAATCGTCTGCTCAGGTCAAAAGGAGGTACCGAACTGCTATTACCCGTAGATGGCGCCACGTTTCAGACTTACGTATTGCCCCAAGTAGTATCTTATTCTTCTAAATTTCGGAACTATAATTTTGTGCTAACTACTTATTTACAAGCGGCATCAATAGGTTTTAAGAAAAGTACAGGACTGCTACTAATGCCAGTGAGTTTCTCGGATGTAATTCAATCATACGCGAATAGTTCTCAACCTTTGACGAGCTACTACCCTTTTATGAATAATAAACTTGACCGCTTGACAATTAATCCTACCCGTGATAATGTGAAGCTAATGTTGTTTTATACCATCACCAAGTAAAGAGTCCTCAGTTTAGGTAATTGACAAAAAGTGCGAAAGAAGTTTCTTTCGCACTTTTTGTTTTTGTAATATTTCTTTACTTTTCGCTATTTTTATTAACTTTGATTGTATTAAACCAAGTTTTTTAAAAAAGTTTTTAGGAAGAAATTAGTTGGTAATTTTTTTTAAAAACCAACCATCGCTCCTACTCACCTTAAACATCATTCAACATGTGTGGAATCGTAGCGTATGTAGGTCACAGAGAAGCCTGCCCCATCATTATAAAAGGCTTAAAAAGACTCGAATACCGTGGATATGATAGTGCAGGAGTAGCACTACTCAACAGTGAAGGTCTAAAAATCTATAAAAAAAAGGGAAAAGTAGCAGCCCTTGAAGACGAACTTAAAACCAAAGATTTACAGGCTACCATTGGGATAGGACATACCCGCTGGGCTACCCACGGCGAACCCAATGATACCAATGCCCACCCTCATTATTCTTTTCATAAGAAGCTGGCGATAATCCACAATGGTATCATCGAAAACTACGCTACCATCAAACAAAAGTTACTCAAAAAAGGCCATGAGTTCCGGTCTGAAACTGATTCAGAAGTACTCGTACATTTTATTGAAGATATTCAGCAGGAAACAAACTGTTCAATCGAAGAAGCTGTTCGATTAGCACTGCAAGAGGTAGTAGGAGCTTATGCTATTGTCTTAATGTCAGAAGACGACCCTACTCAACTTATCGCAGCTCGCAAAAGTAGTCCATTGGTAATTGGGGTTGGAGAAAACGAGTTCTTCTTTGCCTCTGATGCTACTCCTATCATCGAATACACCAAAGATGTAGTTTATCTTGACGACAATCAAATTGCTTTAGTCCGTAACGGAGAGCTAAAAATTGTTAACCTTGAAAACGAACATCAAGCCCCTTACGTCCAAAAACTTGAAATGGAATTAGAAGCCATTGAAAAAGGTGGCTACGATCATTTTATGTTGAAAGAAATCTTCGAGCAACCCCGCTCTATCGCCGATAGTATGCGCGGACGAATCAATAGCGAAGAAGGGATACTTCAATTGGGAGGGCTTCGCGAATATATGGGAAAACTCGCCGATGCAAAGCGCATGATTATTGTAGGTTGTGGAACATCGTGGCATGCGGGTTTGGTAGCCGAATACATTTTTGAAGAGTTGTCCCGTATTCCCGTAGAAGTAGAATATGCCTCCGAGTTTCGTTATCGCAACCCTATTATCCGCGAAAAGGATTTTGTGATTGCCATTTCACAATCGGGTGAAACCGCCGATACCTTGGCAGCCATCCAATTGGCAAAGTCGAAAGGAGCTACGATTTTTGGTGTCTGCAACGTAGTAGGGTCTTCTATTGCTCGCGAAACCCACGCGGGTGCTTATACCCACGCTGGACCAGAAATTGGGGTAGCAAGTACCAAAGCTTTTACCGCTCAAGTGACTGTTTTAACCCTCATGGCCATTGCGATTGCAAAAAAACGAGGTACAATTTCGGAAGAGTTATACCGTCAATTATTAATTGAATTAGAGAATATTCCACGCAAGGTAGAACAAGTACTCAAAGCTGCCGACAAGGTCAAAGAAATAGCCTATATCTTCACGTATGCCCGCAATTTCATTTATTTGGGTCGCGGCCTAAACTTCCCGGTAGCTTTGGAAGGCGCACTCAAGCTAAAAGAAATCTCTTACATCCACGCCGAAGGGTATCCCGCGGCTGAAATGAAGCACGGCCCCATCGCTTTGATTGACGAAGATATGCCCGTCGTGTTTATTGCCACCAAAGACAGTTCTTACGAAAAGGTAGTTTCCAACATTCAAGAAGTTAAAGCCCGTAAAGGTCGGGTGATTGCTATCGTAACCGAAGGAGATGCACACATTCAAACCTTAGTAGATTTTGTGATAGAAATCCCGAAAACGCACGAAATCCTGATGCCATTATTGTCGTCTATTCCTTTGCAACTACTCTCTTATTATGTGGCCGTTATGCGTGGTCGCAATGTGGACCAACCCCGCAATTTGGCGAAAT
>JBGAUP010000473.1:0-2397 GCA_044228585.1 Runella sp.
GGGCAAAGGTGGCACTACCCTGCATCGGCGGGTGTTTGGCGAAGCCGTCGAAAGCCTGACAGCGAGCGGTGAGTACCACTGGATGGCGGGAAATTATCTAAAATATGGCACCGAAGAATCCAGCTTTGGCAAAAAAACAGGTTGTGATTTGTCGGTAGATTCGCATGAACTGATTGCCCTTTGTGCGCCACGTCTTTGTTATGTAAGCTACGGAATTCCTGAAAAAGGCGATGCCAAATGGCTCGACCAACAAGGTAGTTACATGGCAACGATTGCAGCAGGAAGTGTTTATAAACTTTTGGGAGTAAACGATTTAGGAGTTTCCAATGACCCTCAAAAAGAAAAGATGCCGCCCGTGCTTACTGCTCTCCACAATGGGCAATTGGCTTGGCGGCAGCATGACGGCGGCCACACTGACCAGCCCAATTTTCAGCATTTTATTCCTTGGGCAAGTAAAATGCTGAAATACGAAAAAGCAGGACAGTAATCCAAAAGTGCTTTCGTATTTCAATCCCTTTAATATTAGATACTTACATTTTTGCCAAATAACGATTAACTAATAACAGTTAACGGCTTTTCCCTTTTTTAACCTATCCCCTCGACATGAAAACAAATCGCCGAAACTTTATCAAAGCCACGGGTGCAGCTGCTGCTGGTTTGGGGTTATTGCCCCATTTTGAATTGTTTGCCAACGACAACGTCATTACCCTCCCCCGCCAAACCCCCGAATCTCAGGGAGTGGACTCTTTAGGGGTTCGTAATTTCTTGAAAGCCACCAAAGAATCAGGATTGGAATGGCACAGTTTTATGCTGGTACGCCACGGCAATGTGGTAGCCGAAGGCTGGTGGAAACCTTTTGAAGCACCCAACAAACATACCCTGTACTCGCTCTCCAAAAGCTTCACAAGTACAGCGATTGGTTTTTTGGTGAATGAAGGCAAAATTACCGTCAACGACCAAGTGATTTCATTCTTTCCAGAGCATACGCCTGTCAATGCGAGCGACAACTTGAAAGCAATGAAAATCAAACACTTGCTCACCATGAATACAGGACACCACACCGATTCGATGCCTGATATTCGAGCCAAACCCGACCAAAATTGGGTAAAATCGTTTCTTGAAAAACCCGTTGAACACGAACCCAGTACGTTTTTTATGTACAACACGGGGGCAACTTACATACTCGGTGCGATTGTCCATAAAGTGACGGGACAAACCCTCGAAGAATATTTAGAACCTCGGTTGTTTAAACCGCTGGGTATCATCGGCTACGACTGGGAAAAATCGCCGCAAGGACTCAACACCGCTGGCTATGGCCTCCGTGTCAGCACCGAAGACATTGCCAAATTCGGACAGTTTTACCTCCAAAAAGGCCAATGGCAGGGCAAACAACTGCTACCTGCGGCATGGATTGAGGAAGCAACCAGCAAACGAACTACTTCACAAGCAGGCGACAACGATTGGTCGCAGGGTTATGGTTATCAGTTTTGGCGTTGCAAACCAGGCTTTTACCGAGGTGACGGGGCTTTCGGGCAATTCTGTATGGTCATGCCCGAACAAGATGCTGTGTTGGTGATGACCTGCGAAAGCTTCAATCTTCAAAAGACAATGGACGTGGCTTATCAAACCATTTTGCCTGCTTTGAAAAATGGGAAATTGCCCGAAAATTCATCAGAATTGGCTGCGCTCAAAGCTGAAATCGCGGCTCTTTCTTTACCTATTCCTACTGGAAAAATCACGTCGCCCGTGATGAGTAAGTATTCCGACAAAGTCTTTAACGTAGAAAAAAATGCGTTTGGACTGACCCAAATCGGCTTCGGGCTTTTTGAAGATGCGGGTGTGTTACGCGTCAACTACGGTAATGGCATGGAAAAAGTGGGATTTGGCTGGGAAAAATGGCGAGTAAATCCCAACAAACGTAAAAATCCCTTCGCTGCCAATCCAACTACAGTCCTTTCTCGCATCGCCTCCACCGCTACTTGGCTCGATGACACTACCTTACAAATCAATTTCAAGTTTGTAGACCAAGTCCACGGCGACAAACTCACCGTCAAATTTGAGGGGAATAACGTAACGGTAGCCTTGCTCAATAGTGTTTCGGAAAACAACAAAAATAGCCCCGAAAAAAGAGAAGTGATAAAAGGCACAATGGCTTAACGGCCAATGGTCAAGTCTGACCGCAGGTCTGACACGCAACCTAAAAAGCAGCCTTATTGAACATCTGAGTTCCTAAAATTTGTAAAATAAGAACTACGAGTACTGAACCCGAAGATTTTTCATTTTGATAGAAATCAGTGTGAATTTACGGTACGCCGTCGCGGTCTAAATCAGTGTCATCTGTGTGCCATATTCGACGATTTTAGCACACTGATAGCACAGATTTTAAGGATTTTCACA
>JBGAUP010000091.1:0-19749 GCA_044228585.1 Runella sp.
GTGTCTGTTTCGGGTAATACGCCGTCTTTGACGGCCTGCCCTGAGATTTTATAGACCAAATCCAAGGCTACTTCGTCGGTGACAGCAAGTGGCCCCACAGGCATTCCTGCTATTTTAGCGGCATTTTCAATCAAAACGGGATTTACCCCATCTTTCAACAATTCCATTCCTTCAGAAGTATAGGTTCCAAAACAACGTGAGGTATAAAAACCACGCGAATCATTGACGACAATGGGCGTTTTTTTGATTTTACGGGTATAGTCCACGGCCACCGCCAAGGCATAATCCGACGTTTCTTTTCCCACGATGAGTTCTACTAACATCATCTTATCCACGGGCGAAAAGAAATGAATCCCAACAAAATTTTCAGGTTTGGCGGAAGCCTTGGCCAAACCAGTAATGGGCAGCGTAGAAGTATTGGAACCAAATACGCCTGATTCTGCCAACATGGATTCCGCTTCTTTGGTCACCGCCGCTTTTAGCTCACGATTTTCAAAAACAGCTTCAATAATCAAATCGCTGCCTTTCAAGTCGGTTACGTCCGCAGTGGTTTTGATTAGGCTTAAAATGCCTTCGGCTTTAAGGGCATCCATTTTACCTCGCTCTATTGCCTTTTTTAACAGTCCGCGCGCGTAATCTTTTCCCTTTTCGGCAGCTTCGAGGCTTACATCTTTGAGTACCACTTCAATACCCGCAGCAGCACTCACGTAGGCAATCCCCGCGCCCATCATCCCCGCACCCAAGATGCCCAATTTTTTCACGTCCGTTTTAGGAATATTTTTGGGGCGGCTCGCGCCTTTGTTGGCTTCGTTCATCCCCAAAAACATCGTACGAATCAGATTACCAGCCACTTTAGAAGTAGCTACCTGTACAAAATGCCGCGACTCAATCACAATTCCGTGGTCAATGTTGACCAATAAGCCTTCATACACGCACGACATGATGTGCTGCGTAGCGGGATAGTTTCCCTTCGACTTATCCATCATCATGGCCGTACCCACCGTAAAAGTTTGCATTCCTACGGGGCTTAACACGGCTCCGTTAGGGATTTTATAATTGTCTTTGGCCTGAATTTTTCCCGTTTTTTTGTTGACTTCGTCCCAAGGCTTGATGGGTTTGGGATTGGCTGCAATCCAAGTTCTTGCTTTTTCCATCATCTCTTCGGGCGTAGCTGCCAGTGCATCTATAATTCCCATCCCTAAGGCATCCTTTGGACTCAGTTCTTTTCCTTCTAAAATCAAAGGCAAAGCGGCTTGCATCCCAATCATGCGCGGCAGACGTTGCGTTCCACCCGCTCCGGGCAAAAGTCCTACTTTTACCTCAGGTTGCCCAAGTTTGGTTTTGGGGTTGTCGAGCGCTACGCGATAATGGCACGCCAAGCAAATTTCTAACCCTCCCCCCAAAGCCGTACCATTGATAGCTGCTACTACGGGTTTACCATTGGTTTCAATTTTGCGAAAAAGTTGGTTTAAGCCCACCGATATTTTTAGCATTTCGGCGGGGTCGCCTCCCTGATTACGCAAAATCATTTTCAAATCGGCCCCTGCTACAAATTCTGGTTTGGCAGAAGTAATGATAATTCCCTTGACGTTGTCATCATTGTACGCTTTTTCCAAAGCCTCCGCAAAAGCAGGGACCGACTCGTCGTTTAAGACGTTCATGGGCGAGCTCGTCATATTCCAACTGAGGATAGCTACGCCGTCTTGAAGTGAATAATGAATTGCCATTGGTTTGTTATTGATAAATATTTCTATTGGAATAAGTTCATTTAGGCGAGTCAGACCAAGGTCAGACTTTAGTTTCTACATAAACTTAAAATTATAAGCCAATGAAACGATGGGTGAGGCAAAAATTTGCAGTTGATAGGTAGTATAAGTCGTACCTTGGGTTTTCAAAAATACCGAGTATTGGTTTTTGCGCCCGTAGAGGTTATACACGGTAAAAATCCAACTCCCCACCCATCGCTTATCTTTGAGGGAAGGGTTGTTGATTTGCCATGAAAAGTCGAGGCGGTGGTAGTCTTTGATACGACCTTGGTTACGCTCGGCATAGTAAGGATAGGCTTTCCCCTGAAAACTCACAAAGCCGTTAGGAACAGTATAAGGGCGTCCCGTTCCATAAGTAAACGTCAAGGAAAGGCTATGGTATTTGTTTTCGGAAAAATTGAGCGACATATTTAAGTTGTGGGGGCGGTCAAAATTGGCTGGATACCATTTCCCGTCGTTGATACGTTCAGTAAAGCGCGTACCTTCGTTGACTTGATTCAATACCCGTGAATAAGTATAATTGACCCAGCCCGTCATTTCTCCTTTTTTCTTGGTAGCCATCAATTCCAAACCGTAGGCTTTACTTTGTCCCTGTAAAACTTGGGTTTCGATGTAATTCTGCAATAAAAAATCAGCTCCTGGCTTAAAATCTAAGATATTTTGGGTGATGCGATAATAAGCTTCCAACGAAAATTCGTAGATGTTACTTTTTAGATTTTTGAAATAACCCACGGTAAAAAGTTGACTCACTTGTGGGCGAATGTGCACATCGCTCATTTTCCAACGCGAAGTAGGGAGTGGGGTGGTTGTATTAGATACCACTTGGAGATATTGACGCATGAGATTGTAACCCAACTTGAGCGAAGAGAGTCCATCCAAGTTATAACGAAACCCAAAACGTGGCTCAAAACCACCGTAACTTTGTATCACTTTACCGCTATCATAGAAAGTAGAATCTACGATAGTTTCCTCATTCTTAGGACCTCCAGCAGCATAAGACCTTACAGAAGCTGGACCCAAAGCCATAAAATACGAATAACGAAGTCCTGCCGATACCGTCATTCTTGGATTGATGGTAATTTCATCTTCGGCGTGTAACGCCAACTCTATGCCATTCTCGGTAGGCACGGCTTGGGCATTTACCCGTTGATTAGTCCCTGGGTTGAGCGTCCCTGGTTGCAATTGGTAGTGGGTCATATTCGCCCCAAATTCCATTTTATGACGCTTGTTGGGAAGGTAATTGACATTGGTTTTAATCTGTCGTTGTAAAATTTCTGAGCCAATTGTCACCTTATTGTCACTGTCGAATTCAGGGAGCAAAATGCGCGGTCGGTATTGGCTATACACCCCTGTTGTTTGGACATTGAGACGGTCATTGACGACGTGAAACCACCGCCCTGTAAAATTGAGGGTATTGTAATCGTACTGAGTCGAAACCGAATTGATATTATTGATTCCGCCCAGTAAATCCGTTTGAAAAAAATCAGTACTGTAATAATTGGAAAGCGAGAACGTGTTCTTGGTATTGATTCGCCAAAACAACTTGGCAGCCGCATCGCCAAAACTGGCTCGGATATTTTTTAATTTTTGAGGCCCCCACTGAAAAGCAAAATCGTTGAACGCACCGCGCCCTGTCACCAAAAGACCGACTTTGTCTTTTACCAAAGGAATTTCGGCAGTCAGACGATTGGCTACGAAACTAATACCTCCTTGGAGTGAAAATTTATCTAAACTTGGGTTTGACATCGAAATATCTAATACCGACGCCGCTCGCCCTCCAAAGCGAGCAGGCGTAGTGCCTTTGTACAATTCCATCCCCGATACGGCATCGGGTGGAAATACCGAAAACAACCCAAATAAGTGCGTAGGATTGAAAATGGGTGCATCGTCCAGTAAAATAAGGTTTTGATCAACGGCCCCCCCACGAATATTGACTCCGTTGGAAGCCTCCCCTACCGACGTTACGCCTGGCAACATTTGTAAACTACGCAACACGTCCACTTCTCCCATGATAGCGGGGAGTTTTTTGATGGTCTTGATGTTCATTTGGGTGACGCCAAGCAACGGACGTGAAACGTTTTCATCTACCGATTGGGTCGAAATTACGACTTCTTCCAACTCTTTTGCCACACTCATTAGCTTTACATCTAAGTGCGTATTGCGACTAAGTCTAAATTTAACACGGTGTGGACGATACCCCAACCGACTGATAATCAAGACATAATCAGACTCCGTTAGCATAATTGAGAAGGTACCTGTACTATCTGTATAAAGGCCTGATTTATCAAAGTTCAACCGAATGGCCGCATTATTAATGAGTTCGCCCGTGAGCGAATCACGGACAATACCACTTAACTGCAAAGAGCGACCAAGAGGCTGTTTGACCCGTTGCTGGGCCGAAGCTACTCCAATACCAAACAGACACAAAAAGAAAAGTAAACGATTCAATATCATGGGCTTAGAAGTAAGAGGCTTACAATGATGCATTTATTGCCAACCTTCTGGACGAATAGGAGTACGGTATTTGCTCAACTCGCAAGGATAAGATGGAGGAATCAACGCATTAATGTCTACATTTGTTTCTCTCCCAAGAAGCGGCAGCAAGATTGGATCTTTATAGAGGCTTCTGTCCACCCAATAACTTACAAATTTGGCACTGGCAGCCCCAAAGTAGCCAATCACTTTGTCGTTGGGGTCATTGACATTCTGAATATTACCAATGATGGGTACAGGAGGAGTATCGGTAAGGGTACCCGTATTTTGACCTTGGTCGTTGAGCAGTTTATAGTATAAGTACGCCTCCCGTGAAATTCCTACTTGTTCAATTTCAAGTAAGCTTCCTCTGTAGGAATGAAAAGGTACTTTGGCGATGAGTCGTCCTTCTACGCTATTTCCATTAGAAAAATCGTCGGCAAGAATATTAATTTCATTATTGTAGAAAATATCCCAACAAAGTCTATCACATTGATAATCGTAAGTGGGTGGATTGCGCGAGTTGACCGTCACACATTTCCCCCCAATCAGCCTTCCTCCTGTGCAAGTAATACAGATAGATTGTTCTTCATAGCGTTTCCAGCGCCACAAATAAAAGTTTTTAGCATCTTTGGGATCATCAAAATCCACATAAATATTTACCGAAGAGGCTACTACGCGTTTACCCGTTTTGTCCAGAATCCCATTTTTATCAAACTGCTGATAAATCTTTTTAATCGCTGGCACAACTCCCATTTTTTCTTTAGAAGACTGGTAAGTTTTACCATCGGGCGTACGAAAGCGCAATTGATATGTTTCTCCTGCCTTCCCTTGAAAATTGGTGGGAGAAACATATACGCCTTCGGCTTGCTCCTTAAAAACCACCACACTTCCATCTCCCAACGCAACTTCAACGTTGCACCCTTTTAGCGGAACTGAATAATAGTTATCTTCCACACTACGCGACTTACTGATATTAATGGTAGAAACAACTTGGTCGGTCACAAACCCCTCAACAGTAAGCAGTTCAGCATCGAGATTGTAGGTAACATCGTAAGTTTCTACACAGGCGTACAAACCAAAAAGTTGCAGGAAAATGAGCAAAGCGGGGCGTAAACGAATCTTCATTTGTATAAAAGAAAAAACTTGTAACAAACTAATGATAAAAATTCTTGCTAACGCATCAGATGTTATAAAATGGCTCAATAGCATAAATCGGGCAGTCCCATTAAAGATCTGCCCGATTTATGCTATTCATTGGATAGAATTTATCAGTCTATTTTCACAATTTTGAGTGTGGCGTTTTTATCGAGGGTATTCACTCGTAAGAAATACATTCCACTGGTGATTTCGCTGACTTCAAACTCCTCTTGGTGCTGATGGGTCTCGGGTACAAAACTGCGCTGTAACATCGTTCGCCCCGAGGCGTCAACCAAACTTACACTCACCTTTTTCCCCTTGGCATCCGACACTTTCAAGCGCATGATATTGGAAACTGGATTAGGCGCAACCTCTGCAAACTGCCCACTGCCCACTACCCACTGCTCACTACCCACCACCGATTGCCGACTGCCGATTGCCGATGTTGTATTGCCGACGGTAAACTCCAACGTTCTGGTAGCCAACAAACTACCCACTGCCACGCGGTTTTTGGGGAAAGGTCCACCCACGCCGTCTTGGCTTCTCAAATCAATGGTGAGGGTGTAAGTACCGTTGGGGAAACTGCCCCCGTTGCCGTAGTTGGGGTGATTGACGGAAAAGTAATTTTCCCCTAAGTTAGCAAACATCGCATAGGAGAGGTCATTATCAATCGTACTAAAGCTAATAGGTCCAGAAAGTTTGAACACTGCCGATTCGGAAGGTTCGCAACCATTGGCAAGAATTGTCCACAAACGAGGAAAAACAGGGGCATTAATAAGATTGGTTGGGGCCAAATTGTCTTTTACTGCCTGCACAATGGCTTTAGGTTGAGCCCCCACACCCAAATCTTTCAAATCCACCAAAATACGGTGCGTCCGTACCTCTACGCTCGATTCATTGCCTACACAGCCATTCAAAGAGCAGCTGGCTCGATAGGTATAGGTAGTTTCGGGGGTAGTAGGAAATACCGAGGGCGCTCCTGGATTCCAGTTCACAATCGCAGCAGGAATAGAACAATTGGCATTTAAAGTAACTTCCGTATTGGAACAAACATCTACCTTATTGGCAGTCAAGGCGGAAGTAGGGACAGGCTTCGCCGATACTACTCCACTCCCTGAATTCACTTGACTACATACCCCACTCTTTACCACTGCTCGGTAGTAGGTCGTCTGACTCAAATTCACCGCCGTCAAACTCGTCGTCACGTTGGAAATGTCAACCGCACCACTAAAATCCGAACTCAACGACGATTGCCACTTCTGAATTACCCCCACCTGGCCGCTCAAACTCAACACACTCGTGTTCGTCCCAGCACACACCGTACCGCCACCCGTCACACTACCTCCCACACTCAAGGCATCTACCGATACTACTCCACTCCCTGAATTCACTTGACTACATACCCCACTCTTGACCACTGCTCGGTAGTAGGTCGTCTGACTCAAATTCACCGCCGTCAAACTCGTCGTCACGTTGGCAATGTCAACCGCACCACTAAAATCCGAACTCAACGACGATTGCCACTTCTGTACCAATCCCACCTGGCCGCTCAAACTCAATACACTCGTGTTGCTCCCAGCACACACCGTACCGCCACCCGTCACACTGCCCCCCACACTCAAGGCATCTACCGATACTACTCCACTCCCTGAATTCACTTGACTACATACCCCACTCTTGACCACCGCTCGGTAATAGGTCGTCTGACTCAAATTCACCGCCGTCAAACTCGCCGTTACGTTGGCAATGTCAACCGCACCACTAAAATCCGAACTCAACGACGACTGCCACTTCTGAATTACCCCCACCTGTCCGCTCAAACTCAATACACTCGTGTTCGTCCCAGCACACACCGTACCGCCACCCGTCACACTACCTCCCACACTCAAAGCATCTACCGATACTACGCCACTCCCCGAATTCACTTGACTGCATACCCCGCTCTTGACCACCGCTCGGTAGTAGGTCGTCTGACTCAGGTTGCTCGCCGTCAAACTCGTTGTCACGTTGGAAATGTCAACCGCACCACTAAAATCCGAACTCAACGACGACTGCCACTTCTGTACCAATCCTACCTGTCCGCTCAAACTCAACACACTCGTGTTCGTCCCAGCGCATACTGCCCCTCCCCCCGAAACACTGCCCCCTACACTCAAGGCATCTACCGATACTACTCCACTCCCCGAATTCACTTGACTGCATACCCCGCTCTTGACCACCGCGCGGTAGTAGGTCGTCTGATTCAAATTCACCGCCGTCAAACTCGTCGTCACGTTGGCAATGTCAACCGCACCACTAAAATCCGAACTCAATGACGACTGCCACTTCTGTACCAATCCCACCTGTCCACTCAAATTCAATACACTCGTGTTGCTCCCAGCACACACCGTACCGCCACCCGTCACACTACCTCCCACACTCAGAGCATCTACACTCACCATGCCACTCCCCGAATATGACGTACAACTGCCCGATTGAATCACTGCCCGATAGTAGGTCGTTTGAGTAACGTTGGAAACATTCAGTGTAGTGGTTGTATTGACAATATCAAAAGGGGTTGTAAAAGCCCCATCGGAAGCCGATTGCCATTTTAAAATAGTACCAACGTGATTATTTAGAATAAACTGAGTACTGTTACTCCCCCCACAGAAAGTCCCTCCTCCCGTCAGAGTTCCTCCCGAAAACGGATTTATTGTAAAAGATACGGGCGTACGGCAGTCAGGATAGGCAGCGTTAGCCAAATAAAAAGTAGTAGTACCAGGCGTGGCAGTATTGGTAATTCCTGAACCTGCTACCCCTACTGGATTAAAAACATTCCCCGTCGTTAGGGGTGAACCACCCGTAGCATTTTTATACCAATTGTTTGTACCTGAAAAAACAGGGATACTTGACTGCAATTTAAATGTTCCCGTACGCGTATTGGTATAAGTCGTTACAACCATTACGTAAGTAATTCCTTGTACCAAACTATGCGTCAATTTTGAGGAATATTGCAACGGGCCACTGTCGTCGTCACCCCGTAGAAAATTGGTAGCGGGACTGGCTGCATTAAAAGAATTTTGGTACAACGTTATGTAAGTATCATAAGGGTATGTACCCGTTAGAGCCGCCTCTACTATTTCAAATGTAACATTTCCGCTGCTGGGAGCCACAAAAGTGAAGGCTTGGTAATACACATTTGTTCCTGCACTTGTTGCAGCAGTATAAACGGTGGTATTATTTCCAGTACCTCTTTTATAAGAAGGAGAATTAGATGTTAACGTACCGTTCACTGCATTACTAAGCGCAGGTGCAGCTACCAACCCCTCTCCCATAGGAACTGTAGCATTTTGACAAACACTGTAACTACCCAAGGTAGGCGTAACTGAAGGATTGACCACTACACTTACCGCCTGTGGAACTGCACAAGCATCCTCACTCAACGTAAAAAAATATTTCACCGTAATTGGGCTGGCGGTTGTATTTATCAAGGTTTCATTAACACTGGCCGAATTACCACTTCCAGCAGCGTTGCTAATTCCCACTACCGCAGGTCGTGACCAACTGTAAGACGTGGTGTTACTGGAAACCGTGGCTACGTAGCTAAAACTACTGTTAGAACAAATCGTTGATGGGTTTAAAGAAGAAGTCAACGTCACGGCGGAAGAAGATGTGATGGGCGTAAAATCTTCAATGACCACACGGTCGTTGGAAGATGCTCCCGTAGAAGCATATAAACCCAAACCACGACGAGCAAATGCCCGTCCGATGGCGCAACGATAACGCCCCCCAAACAGCATTTGATCGGCTTGTAAAATAGCATCGCGTGCCTGTACAAAACTGGGGCTACAAGGCTGTAATCGCAATCCCTCATTCACTAATTTTAAGGCCGCTATGTTCCCCTTCATGTCTGCAATATTGGCTGGGGTGTTATAAACATTGGGGTCAATGAAATTATCCTGCAAAATAATCTCCCAAGTCATGTCCCAAAGCATAGTCGCCCAGATGGAGCCAATCCCGTGCGGCTGAGAAAAATTGTCAGCATCTCCTACTTTGGCATAAGTGACGGGAGCGTTGATATTGGCCATATCGTACGAATAGCGATAGGGACGAATTCCAGCTCCCGTAGTAGCTTGTCCTAAAGCGTACGTACCAATCCCGCGGGGAATATTCGCGCTGGTGGTCGTGGGAGTCTGTGCCGACCAGTTGGTAGTCAACATCAAACTCAAATAATCACTCCAACCTTCTCCCCCTTGTTCAGCATTGTTAAGGCAACTGGAGTTTGCAGGTCCGCCCGTCAAACGAGTGGACCAACCGTGGCCATATTCGTGGGAAATGATACCATTATCGAAATCTCCATCAGGTTGGTAGCCTCCCGCATTGCTCCACAAATACATCTGCATTCGTCCATTTCCTCCATCCACTGGTGTCGAAAAATTAGCATTACTGGTTCCGCCTCCATCTTGGGCATCCGCATAGACAAAGTCATTACCTACTCCTCCCTTGCCTTGGTTATCTTTCTGAAAATTACCGCTGGGTTCATCAAAACCGTACCTATAAAGCACATCGTGGATAAGATTATTCCAATAAAATAAATTGGTGATGGCTGCATTTTGATTAGCAGCAGCTGTTCCAGTAGCTTGGGTATAAGGAAAGTCAAACTCTAAAGTAGCCGAAGTAGGGCTTGCCCCTGTTCCATTATTATTGTTGGCATCCTCCTGCGCCCATACGTTATTCCCTCTCGTATTGGTATGGGAAACAATCAAAGCATTTTCTTCATAGTCATGCCAGCCATTGGTAGGCCCTGGCCACGTACCCGCAGGCACAAATTTAGTATAAGGATTGCTAACAATCGAACGGCTACCGTGGTTAGGGCTTTCGAGCGGATAGTCAAATACATTATAACTATTGGGAGCAAGCGCAGCGGCCTGTCTGGTTTGGGGAAGCATTCCCATAGCACACACTCCCGAAGGTGTGTGTTGGTGAGGTGGCCCAAAACTACAGTGAATTACATCGTCTCTTTTGTGCAATATTTCTCCTGACAACGCATCCACGTGGATATTCCAACTATTCTGATTGTCTTTGGTCAAAAATCGAACATTCCAAGTCAAGGCCACTTTTGACGCGGTTTCTTTCTCTCCTTCTTTTACATAAGGCAACCAATACAGTTTAATTTCAATGCGCTCATTTGAAAGGTTTTCGTCTATAAAAGCACCCTTCGTAATCAAGCCATCTAACAACTTTGTGACACTTACTTCTCTGATTTCGCCTAAACTACTGGACGTTAAATTGACATCGGCAGCCGCTTTTTGTAAAGCTTGAAGTGGGCTAAGGCTCATCGCCTTGAGACTCGTTGTAGAGGTAATATCAGCTACAAAATTATTGGTTACGTATTCTACTTTATTTCCCTTAATAACCAAATTCATTAATCCATTGTAAACCTCAATGGATTGATACGTTTGATTAAAATACACATGATACCAACCCGTAGTAGGAGAAAGATACGCACTGGATACAATCATTTCGTCTATATCCGACGCAGAAAGCTTATGTTTAGAAGCGTTCTCAATGAGGTAGCGTTTGGCCGTCTCAATTTCTGCTTGAGCCAATGCCGAAATGGATAAAAAGGCAAAAACAAGAGAAAAAAATATTTTTGACAATAAACCATTCTTTTTGAACGTGAAGAGTTGTTTCATAAAGTGAAAAGGGCTATAAAAATCTACTTAAAACCAGTAAGGCCGACACTAAAGCTTTAAAAAAGCACAAATTAGATAATCCTTAGAAATAGCACAACTAAAACTTACTTTTCGGCGACTATCCATTCTTCATCTATTTCCTACTTCAATCAGTACGGCAAGATTTTTAAAGAAAATATAGAGACCGTCATTCCAAGTCTCATGCAAAACAGCAGAGCCATTAACTATCCACTTTTTTGAAACCTGGAAAACCCGAGGCAAGTTTTTTCAGTACTAAATGATTTTGAAGAAGACAAGCACGAAACAGCCGTTGATAGACTTGAAGAGATAACAACAGATCCTACTTTGAAGAAATATCTAAATCTGTTGAGTAGAGGACAAAAGAAAAATCGCTGAAAATTTATTGAAAGAGACCGATATAGCTCTCGATAAAATTGCCAAAATTGAAGGAGTGACGATAGGTTTTGTAGTAGGTATTCAACTAAAACTCTCTTCTGACAAGTGATTTGTTAGAAGAGAGTTTCAGCTACTTCACCTTCTTCGGATCCACTACCACGTATTTGATGGATTTATTTTTGTTGTCGGCGTGGGCAGAGTAAGTGATGTGCAAAAGCCCGTCGGAAGTTTGAATGAGGCACGGATAAGAGTAGCCACCTTTATCGCGGGGGTGGTCTTCTAAGCGGGTTTTCCATTTCCACGTTTTGCCTTCATCATCAGAAAGATACAAACTGACTCGGTAGCGTCCATCTTCAATGTCGTTGCCCAAAAACGCCAACCGCCCGTCTTGTAAATTCAATAACTCTACACTTGCCGTATTAGGGATGTCGCTTTTCACCGAAGCGGTCCAAGTTTCGCCTTTATCGGACGATTCGCTCATGTGAACGCGGGTGGGTTCGTCTCCGCTGTCGCGCAGGTAAGCAATGAGGTTACCATTTTTTCGCAGTGCCAAGGCGGGTTGAATAGGCCCACGACCTACCAACGGCAAGCTCGGACGCCATGAAGCTCCAAAATCGTCAGAAATGGCCATCATCGAAAAGTTATACCCATCCGAATAGAGCGGCAACACAATGCGACCGTTTTCAAATTGAAGAGGTTTGATGCGCGTCATCCAACCGATGCTTCTTTTGGTGGCATCTTTGGCAGCTTCGATAATCATGTTGTCGTATTTAGGAGCATAGCCCGCCCAACCAGCCGAATAATCGGGTAGTTTTTTGAATTTTTCGGCTACTTCTTTCGCAAAACGGTCGTCGGGTTTGAGCAAAATATTGTCTTGCCAATTCCAAACGGGGGCGCCGTTGCCATTGTAATCCGTTGAAGTTTTAAAACGCAAAATGGATTGCTCCCATTGGTTGGCCTGTACGGCAATCCATACCAAAAACAAAGTGCCTTTCTGGTTTAGAAATAGCACAGGGTTGCAGTCGGGGAGATGAGGCGTATCGGCCATCAAAAAAGGTTCACTCCACTTTGACTGACCTTTTTTGAGGCGTGAACCCATGATTTTTACATCATCGGCGGTGCGTTCTCCGCTCCCATAAAACCATACCGAAAGAAAGTCACCGTTGGGTAAGGCAACAAGGCTACTTCCGTGGACGTGTTTTTCTTGGGGAGGAAAAATCAAGGCAGATTGAACGATGGGCGATTGCGCGAAGGTGGTTTGAAGGAGACAAATAAAGGCAAAGAGGAAGAAAGAATAACGTATTTTCATTGTTGCTTTTTTATCTATAAAATGTATTTACTGTCATGCTGTAAGCATCTAAAACGGTTGCTAATTCGTTTGGTTTTTAGACCCTTACAGGGTGACAAATGAGGGCTTACTTCACTTTTTTTCGGCGTTCCATTACTTCGCGCCATGTGGTAAGAATGATGCCTTTCGATTGGATGTAAGCTTTCAGTTCGGGATTCATCATCGAAAGCATATCCGCATAGCGTGAGCCACCTGACGCACTGATGTATTTGAAGGCATCGGTCACATCGCTGCTATGGACGATAAACATGGCCAAGCCCGGTTGCATAGCATTGAGGGTTTCGATGAATTGTTGGGCTTTGTACTTACCCCATTCTTCGGGTGAAGGATTGGGAGTGGAAGGTTTCCAATCGCCGCTGATGGTATGTAAATCGTCCAAGACGGGAAGACCCAACTGCCAAATTTTTTGGCCCACAGCCGTTGATGATTTGGTCAATTCTGGGTCGGGGAGCTTCATTCCTTCTTGCCATTTCCCCTCAGCTTTGAGCTTTTTTACCAAAGGTAAATTGAGACATTCTTTGAGCAATTTGTTATTACCCCCAGAAAACATGACGGGTATTTGATATTCTGCCCCTACCTTAATGTAGCGTTCCAAAAACGGCTGGTGCGCAAAAAGCGTCCCCATGTGGGAGTCGAGGTGGGTGGGTTTGAGTCCCATGCGCAGCGCACGCTCTACCTGCGCTCTAATCTCCTTTTCTACGTCGTCGGCCGTGCCATTTTTCACCACTTGTGCTACTTCATGCCACAAATTACCCTCATTGTCAACCAAACTTGGTACGTTCTGAAATCCTGCCAACGGCGTCCAGCGGTAGTCGCGCCATTCGGAAGTCAACGTAAGGTGAACACCTGCGTCTAAGTTTGGATTACTTTTTTTGATGTAGTTGACAAAACTCGCCGACCACGAACAGGGAAACATAATACTACACGAAGTGGCGACGCCTTGCTCCACCGACTTGATAGTCCCTTGGTTGGACGAATACGACATCCCTGGGTCATCAACGTGGAAAATCACTACTTTGGCGCCTTTGGGCCATCCAAGCTTTTCGGCGTAGGTTTCTTGGGCTTGTGTCACAAGTGCGACAGCGAGTAGTGAGGCTGTTAAAAAAGAGGCTAATTTATTGATTTTCATACATTTGAAGATTACTCTGTTGCTTGTTTTAATCTGTACCAATCTGTTTAATCAGTGTCATCAGTGTTCCATTTGCGGTGATTTTAGCACGCTGATGACAATGATTCGACAAGGTTTTAGAAAGCTAAAGACTCTGAGAGTAAGGCACAGACGTTTTATTTGTTGCCCAAGTTTTATTAGGTTGGTCACCCATTTCAAACACCAATTCACCGCCTGCCACGATTTCAGTATGGTCAATCCAACTACGGTCAAAGGGTTCTCCGTTGAGCGTGGCCGATTGGATGTAGCGGTTTTTGTCGGAATTGTTGTGGGTAATGATTTTAAACGTTTTTCCATCTTTTACCGCAAAACTTACTTCATCAAACAGCGGACTACCAATGACATATTGAGTACTTCCTGGTGTTACAGAATACAAACCCATGCTGCTCAACAAATACCAAGACGAAAGCGAACCCATGTCTTCGTTGCCGCAAAGGCCCGCGGGACCTGTACGATAAAAACGCTTTAGCACCTCACGTACCCAATATTGGGTTTTCCAAGGTTGAGCGGCGTAATTGTACAAGTATGCGACGTGGTGCGAGGGTTGGTTTCCGTGAACATATTGGCCAATAGTCCCCACGACTCCGACGTATTTGGGTGGGGTAATGGACGCATCCATGTTGAAAAACGTATCCAAACGTTCGGCAAAAGCTTGATTTCCTCCCAATAACTTTATCAGTCCAGAGGCATCGTGCTGCACCGACCACAAATATTGCCATGCGTTTGATTCGGTATAGTGGCGATTGGGACGGCGACCTACCAAAAGCGGATCGAAATAGCGGTAATAATGATGCTCACCTACCGAGTCAATGGCCTGTTGGTTGTTACCGAGGGCTTCGAGCCAAGCACCGTTTTCTCTGCGTGGACGCATAAAGGCCGTGGAAGCGTCAAATACGTTTTTATAATTTTGAGCGCGTTTGTAAAACAAGGCAGCATCATCTTTTTTGCCCAATGCTTCGGCCAACCGAGCAATACACCAGTCGTCGTAGGCCAATTCCATGGTGTTGGGAACCGATTCGGTGGTACGGTCGCAAGGTGCATAGCCAAGACGGATATAATCGGCCAAACCTGCCCGCCCTGCACTGGCAGGAATACTGTCGGGAGGCGTTTCTAAGGCTTTGCGGCGCATGGCGGCGTAAAGAGCTTCGATATTCCAGTCGCGATACCCTTTAAAATACGCATCCACAATGACAGGAATAAGGTGGTCGCCAACCATACTTGGGCGATAGGTATTGCGGAAATGTTGCGCAGGAAGCCAGCCAAATTCGTGGGTTTTGGCCTCGATTGACTTCACAAAGTCATTGACGTGTTGGGGGGCGACGAGGGTTAGCAATGGATGCTGCGAGCGGTACGTATCCCAGCAGGAAAAAGACGTAAAAAAGCTGTAATTGTTGGCTTTATGCACCTTTTTGTCCATGCCCATGTATTGACCGTCCACGTCTTGTCCAGTGTACTGTGACAACAAACTCCTATAAAGAGCCGTATAAAAAAGTTGTTTTTGAGCTTCGTCTTGGGTTTCAACGGCTACGCGTTTCAATTCGTCATTCCACGTTGTGCGAGCGTCGTTTTTCACTTTGTCAAAATCCCAGTGAGGTACTTCGGCTTCTAAATTTTTGCGTGCTCCCTCTACGCTGACGTGCGAAATTGCCACTTTGACGGTCACTTGGTCGTCTTTTTGGGTTTTGTACCCCACAAAGTACCCAATGTTCAAGCCTTTTTCTTCGGTTTTGTAGGGCCAATATCCTTCTGCTGATTCGGGGGTGATGTAGTCGTTGTCCCACGTACCATAGTACTCAAAAGGCCGACTGAATTTGGCCACAAAATAAATCATGATTCCGTTGGCATCTTTGTAGCCTTCGAGGGTAGAATCGTTGACCATTTTAACAAAAGAATTGCCGCTCGTTGCATTGCCCCCAATTTCGTGACCAATGTCCATCAAGATGGTGGCTTTACGCGCTTGAGGGAAGGTATAGCGATGCACTCCCACCCGCGTAGTGGCCGTAAGTTCAGCCTTTACTTGAGGGTCTTTCAGAAAAACGGAGTAATAACCCGGTTGGGCCACTTCATCTTTTTTGTCATACCGTGAACGGTAACCCGCGTCGGGGTTTTCTTTCGTCCCTGCCGAGGTTTGTACTTTGTCGCCCACAATCGGCATCAACAGTACGTCTCCGCCCGTCGTCATTCCTACCCCGCTGAAATGGGTGTGGCTAAAGCCAATGATGGAACTGTCGGCGTAGGTATAACCTGCGGCATACGTCCATCCGTTGACATCGTGGTCGGGACTGAGTTGCACCATGCCGTAAGGGAGCGTTGCCCCAGGGAAGGTATGGCCAAAGAAATCGGTGCCGTTGAACGGGTCCACGTAGTCCACGGGGTCTTTGGAAGAAGAACCGCATCCCCACCAAAGAAGGGACGTAAGTAATAACAAAAAAGAGGTTGTGTAAAAGTGCTTCATTTTCAAGTTGTTGTCTAAACCTTATAGGTTTCAAAAACCTATAAGGTTTGAGGAGGTAGTTTTACACCGCTTCCGATATTTCTTCTTCTTTAAAAAGCAAACTCACCAATTTTTGGTACTGCGAAAAATCAGGAATAATCAGTTGCGCCCCTGCTTTTACGAGGCGTGGACGTTTGTCGAGGTTGTACCCAAAACGCTGAACTTCGTTGCTGGCAATCCCGACCGAAATGCCACCCGAACGGCGCCCTTCACGGATTTCATCGGGGCCGTCGCCCAACACGACCAATTCGTTCCCGTTGAGGTTATTTTCGCGGATGATGCGTTCGATAATCATCTTTTTGGAGAACTTAGTGTATTCACGAAGTGCGCCGTAAATGCCCCCGTCAAATAAATCGGCATAGCCCAAAACGGTAGCTTCGTTGCGAACATCGTCCACGTCGGTGCCGCTGGCGAGGTACATGGTCACACCACGCGCTTTGAGTTCTTGCAAAAACGACACCGCCCCTTTCAGCGTGTAATCTTGCCAGTCTAACTCACCTGCTTGCAGCTTCGCTACGCGTTTGTCCACCAGTTCCATCAGGGCGTCGTTGTAGATTTGTTTGTATTCAAACTTATCCAAAATCTGGTCTTCTGGCACATAGCCCGCTTCCCGAACCATGTTGACCAGCCCCTCCATTTGATAAATAGTCTGAATACCCGTGGTTTTGTGGATAAATTCTTTGACTTGGCGAAGCACTTTGTTGTACGTTGCTTGATCAACTGAGTCGTAAAAATCTCCCAAAATCGCTTTCATCATCACAGGCTCCATGATTTCCTCCCAGCCGTGGCGGAGGGTGCTGATGGTGCCGTCGTGGTCAAAAACGGCGTATTTGATGTGTCCAAGTCGGTCTAAAATAGACTCGTCGCAAAGCTCAATTTCTGTCTCTGGCAAAAACACGGCTTGGCGAGGGTTTTCGGCCAAGTCAACTTGATAGGCGTAGTGCGGGTCTTGGCTGATGGCCAAAATTTCTTCGGCATTGGCGGTACCTGTCGTAAACAGTTTTTGTACCGTAACTCCCGCCGCGAAATTGGCAAATTCGGCAGCTTCGGCAGGACTAACGCCTACTGAAAGGCAAAGTGTAATGGCGCTAATGACAGTATCGCCCGCGCCCACGGTATCAAGTCGGCTGGTGAGCTGTAAACCTGGTACTTCGTTGAAGCCTTCGGCGTCAAACGAAGTGATACCCCGCGCACCGCAGGTAACAAAAACGGGCTTCTGCGATGCTGCGTGAAGGGCTTTTCCGTACTTGAGGACATCGGCGCGAGGAAGAATCGTGCGGGGTTCTACTTCAACGCCATTGAGGTGAGCCGCTTCGACGTCGTTCAATTTGCGGTACACGTTGGAAAAGCGTTCGTTGAAGTGGCGCGAATCCACCAGAATAATTTTGTGGCTGTATTGGTCAAAGAGCGCGTTGGCTTTCTCAATAAAACTGTCGTTGGTGATGCTTCCCACTACTTGTTGGTTGAAAATCAGGGCATCGGAGGTTTCAAGCGCGGCTTTGATTCCTGCCAAAATTAACTCGTCGGTCTCGAGTGAACGCTGATTGTAAACCCCAAAATCAATGCGAGGTTCTTCCACTCCTTCTATATACCGTTTGAGATAAGAGTACGTTTGGAAGTTTTCTTTCTGAATGATAAGAGAGCGGGTATCGGCCCCCAATGCTTGAAGTTGAGCAGTAAGTTCACGACCAAAAATATCATTGCCCACGACGCCAATGACTTTGATAGAAGCAGGGGCCAGAGCAGCCAGATTGGCAACGACATTGCCCGCACCGCCAGGCGTATAATAGTGACGTTCAACGGCCTGCGCTTGCAAGCCCGTTTCAATCGAAACCTCCGAATTGCGGGGGTCCATAATCCAGTACGAATCCAAGCAATAGTCGCCATAGACGGCCACTTTGGCCGATTTTATTTTATTAAGAATAGCATTGATGTGAGCGGTGTTCATAAAAACAGATGGGAGTATCTACCGTTTATTTTTATTGGTAAATACTCCCATCAGAGAAATCAAGGCTATTGATATACTGATAAAATTCAAAGTTTATCTTTGTTGGGTGCTATGTGAGTCAGGGCTTTTTTGAAACTTCAACAAATCGAATAACTTTGGGGATTGGGTACGGTGGAAGACAAATGGATTGATAGAGCCGTACTTTAGCACTTAGCTTATGGCGTCACTTAATCAAGTAAACCTCATCGGCAATCTCGGGGCGAATCCCGAAAGCCGAACCCTCCCCAGCGGCGATACTGTGGTATCGTTCAGCATCGCCACCTCGGAAACGTATATAGATAAAAGTTCGGAAAAGAAAGAAATTACCGATTGGCACCGTATTGAGCTATGGGGTGGGTTGGCTGAAGTAGCCATGAAGTACCTCCAAAAAGGCGATATGGTGTATATCGAAGGAAAACTCCGCAACGAACGCTACACCGACAAAGAGGGCATTGAGCGCAGTACTTACAAAATCAGGGCCAGCAACTTACAAATTTTGAAATCAAAACATGATAAAGTGTAGCTTATCTGACGATTCTACCGAAATTAAGGTCGAGTTTGCCAACGACCCTGTCTGGAACGACCGCATTCGCCACATTGCAGGACGGCGGTGGAGCCGCTCTCAGCGGTGTTGGCTCGTACCCAACACTCGTGCAAACGTGGTGAAAATTGGACAACTGTTTGGAAAAGAGAACTGCCTTTTCTCCCCCGATTTGGTGAAATTTTATAAGCCCAATGCCACTAAAAGAGAAGTTTTTATAGCATCTGCTCCAAAACGCTTTGCCAATATCCCCAATTACTCCGAACTGGAAAAACACCCTGCTGTGTTGGCATTGGTGCGGCGTATGCAATTGACAAATTATGCTTTCAAAAGTATCAAAAACTACAAACTTGCCCTCTTTCGATTTCTGAATTTTATCGGTTCAGAAGTCGATATCAACCAAGTAGAAAAAAGCACCGTTGAAGATTATTTGTTGATGCTCAAAAACAAAAAAAAATACAAAGCAGGTAGCCTACGAGTAGAAGCAATGGCTCTCAAATTTTATTTTGAAAAAATAGCTGGGAAAAAAGTGGGTTGGCTCAATATTGACATTAAACAAAGTCAAAGCCTGCCTAAAAGCTATACTACTGAAGAAGTAAAGACCATTATTGATGCCTGTAAATACCTAAAACACAAAGCTATGCTGACTTTGGCATATCAGAGTGGGCTACGTCTTTCGGAGATTGCCTCCTTGCAAGTAACTGACATAAACTCCCAGAACATGACGATTCATATACGCTCGGCCAAAGGCGATAAAGACCG
>JBGAUP010000092.1:0-20227 GCA_044228585.1 Runella sp.
CAATGGTCGAAATGTTCAGTTTACGTATCATACAGCCGTTTTAGATGGTGATGGTATTCGAGATTTGGCTACTTACAAAGAATATGACTTAGCAGGTGCTTTAAAGACTACTTCTTACGCTACTATACCAGAAGTTGCCTGAACATTTATTGAAAACAATTACCTTCCCAAAGGAAATGTGATTGACAATACCTACGAAAAGCGAAAGTTGAAAAGCAGCCAAACACTGAATGGTGCTACAGTGGTACAACAAATGAGTACTAACTGGACACCAACCTACAACTCCACAGCGGCAACCAGTACAGGTGCGGTGACTGTTACGGCAGGCGGAACAACCAAAACAACCAATTATACCCATAATAACAACGGCTTGGCTCAAACCATAAAATCTACACAGGAACAAACCCGGTAGATTTAGCGATGACTTATGGCGTAAGTGCCGACCCCACTTCGGTAAGCCAAATTACGCAAACGGCTGGAAACGTAGCCACGAATGTCACGATTGCTTACCACATGGTGGCCTTATAATGTCAGTTCGGTCACAACAGTTGGCCCTAATCGTAATATCACGCAGTCATATACCTACAATTCATTCAATGATATTTTAACTTTTACCAATGGGCGCGGTAAAACGACCACCTTTGGCTACAATGCCACGGGTAATTTAACCTCTATTACCCATCCACTGGGACAGCCTACTACCATGCAGAGAAATCCCAACGGAACTATTTCAAAAGTGACTACTCCTGCGGGGGTGGTGACCAATTTTACCTACAATACCTATGGTAATTTGTTGACTACCAGTATTCCCAACGGTGCAAACCCTGCCATTACGACTTCTGCCACTTACGATGCGTTGAGCAGGGTTACTTCTAAAACCGATGCCCGAAACCAAACTGTAACCTACGATTATTTTGCCAATGATTTATTGAAAAAAATGAATGCTCCTTTGAGGTACTTCGTAGAATATAATTACGATGCCAACGATAATAACACGACCGTAACCAATGCCAAAAACAATGCAATACCTATCATCCGCAAACCGACCAATTGATGAGTCGTTCGTTTGGCAGTAAAACGGAGTTGTTTACCTATTACGAAGACGGTTCGCTCAAAACCTTTACCAACGGACGAAACCAAACGTTTACTTTTACCTATGACCCATCGGGCAGGATTATGAGTGACAGCTACGCTACCTATACCTACAACCCCGAAGGTACGCTCAACACAGTTACGCATACGCAAGGCGCAAAAACATATACGTTAGATTACGATTATGACGTACTCAGAAAGCTCACCAAAACTACCTGCGATGGTTTTGCGGTACAATACCGCTACGACAACAACAATAACTTGGATTTATTGACATACCCTGACGGAAAGACCGTTGCTTACACTTACGATGACAAAGACCGCATAACCAAAGTAACGGATTGGGCAGGAAAAGTAACCACCTACGTATATGACGATGATGGTAAAGTGCTGAGTTATACGCTCCCCAACGGCACAAAAGCCCTCTATACCTACGATGCCGCAGGAAGGCCCACGGGCATACGGCACGAAAAAAGTAACGGTACGGTCATTTGTGCTTACACCTTTACGCTCGACCAAGGCGGAAACCATACCGAAGAAAACATCATTGAGCCATATACTACCTTACCTGTGTTGGCCCCAACCACCACCAATTATACCACCAATGCCCGTAATGAAACCACTGCCGCAGGCAGCAATGCCTATGTTTTTGATGGCAACGGAGCCACCACTACCCAAGCAGGACAAGCTATTACTTGGGACTCCAAAGACAATCTGTTGACTCGTAACGGTATCACCTATTTTTATGACGGCAACGAAACCCGCCGCGCCAAAACGGGAAAACGCTACGTAGTGAATGAGTTAAGCAATAGCGTAATAGCCGAAACCAACGACGCAGGAACCTATCTCTACTTTTACGTATATGGCCCAACGGGCCTACTCTACCGCCAAAGCGCCAGTGGCGTGATAGAATATTACCACTACGATTTTAGAGGCAGCACCATCGCCATGACGGATGCTGGCCAAAATACGGTACGCCAATACCAATACGATGCCTACGGAAAAATACTGCAACAAACGTCCGCTGGCTCTGACGATAACCCATTTAGGTATGTAGGGCAACACGGCGTACAATACGAAGCACCTGATCTCTACTTTATGCGTGCCAGGTATTATGACCCCACCACAGGCAAATTCCTAAGCGAAGACCCGATTTGGAGTACGAATTTGTTTGCTTATGGGAATAATAATCCCACCAATGAAATTGATGCAACAGGAAAATGGGCATCTATGGTAATTCATGGATTTGATTTTAGCCCATTTAATGGAGCTGATGCACATGCTTGGATAACAGATTTTGCTATTAATAATAATCCAAGTTTAAATATAAGAAGATCCCCATTATTAAACGCTAGTGATTATATAGATGCAAAATATCAAGGAGAAGATGAGGCTTATATACATGCAATGAGCTCTCCTGGAGAAAGTTGTCAAGAAGCTGTAAGAAAAAGCAATGGTTTTATCAGAGATAAGTTATTGCTATATGCCTTAAGTGAAAATGAAAACTACGCTACCTTTAAACTTGGTGAAGCACTTCATACTATACAAGATTATTATTCCCCAGAGCATGGTTTTAAAGAATGGCATGAAGAGGATGGTGTTTCTCATGGACTAAGTGAATTAAAAGATGGAATAACTCAGACGACTGAATTTAATAATGCTGTCTATGGTACAGTAAGGTTTTTAAAAGACGCTGAATATGCACGAGAAATCGCAAATAAAAAACCAAATCAAATAACATTAGCGATTGGTAGATATAATTTCTTTGATGAAAAAGCTATTTGTGGTTGTAAATAATTATTTTTTTCTAAACCGACATTAAAAATGAGAAAATATATAATGCTAATTCTTCTGGGTTTGGGTTCTTGGGTAGGTATCCATGCCCAAACACCCAAAAAAGTCACCTATACCTACGATGCCCTCAATCGGCTCACGGAGGTAACGTATCCTAATGGAGAAAAAATTACCTATAACTATGATGTACTGGGCAACAGAACGAGTGTGGTAACGGTTGGTAGTTGTGTTTTGCCAACTGCCACCCTCACAGGCACACAATCCATCACGGCAGGGCAAACAGCTAATCTTTCGGTTGCTCTCACGGGTGTTGGGCCATGGGTAATTGTAGTAGATGGTGTAACTTACAATCCTACAACCACACCCTATGCTATACCTGTTACTCCTGCAAGCACCAAAACGTACAATATTACTGCCGCCTCAAATGGTTGTGGAGCTGGTACTTTTAGTGGTAGTGCTATTGTTACTGTGAATCCCACCTGTGTTTTACCAACTGCTACGTTATCAGGTACTCAAACCATCACGGCAGGGCAAACAGCTAATCTTTCGGTTGCTCTCACGGGTGTTAGTCCATGGGTAATAGTAGTAGATGGTGTTACTTATAATCCTACAACCACACCCTATGCTATACCTGCTACTCCTGCAAGCACCAAAACGTACAATATTACTGCCGCCTCAAATGGTTGTGGAGCTGGTACTTTTAGTGGTAGTGCTATTGTTACAGTAAATCCTGTCAACAACCCCTGTCCGCCCACCATTATCCATGGTACAGGCGTGTTGGCAGCGGGTACGTACCAAGCAAGTCAAACTATAGTAAGTCAAGCCAATATATCTTCTCCTACTACTTTCAAAGCGGGTCAATCTATATTGCTTACGAATGGCTTCAGTGCAGGACCAAGCGAAACGTTTTTGGCTATGATTGGGGGTTGTGCTACCGCCCCCACCAATGGTTTGGTGGCGTATTATCCCTTCAATGGCAACGCCAATGATGAGAGCGGGAACAACTACCACGGTGCGATCGACGGAGCTACGCTAACTACTGATAGAAAAGGAGTAGCCAACAAGGCATTTAGTTTTAATGGTACAAACGAAAGAATCAGGGTAGAAGATACGCCCAATCTAAACTTTTCGTCTTCCTTCTCCATCTCTTTTTGGGCTAAGATGAACACGTGGGGCAATGGAACAAGTGCGGGAATTATCAGTAAAAAAATCAATGACCCTGGAAATGGCTATGTCATTTATAATGATGGAACTTACTCTAACAAATTAAATTTTAGACTTAAGAGCAGTAGTAATACTCAAAATTTGATGCCATCCAATACTTCTGTCACCATAGGTAGTTGGGAGTGTTGGACAATGGTTTATAACTCTACAGATGGCACCAACAAGCTATTCAGGAATGGCGTACTTGATAAAAGCTATTCTACGGGTAATTTAGGGAACATGTCAAGTACCGCTCCGCTGTATTTTGGATATTCACAAACATGGAATGGCTATTTGAACGGTTTACTCGACGAAATTCGCATCTATAACCGTGCAATTACCAATGATGAGGTACTACAGATTTATAATGCGGAGAAGCCGTAAAGGGTAATTTTGAAGCTTTATACCCGTTTTTTAGCCCAGCCGCGTTGGTTGGGCTTTTTTATGGAAAATGAAAAAGCTATTAAAGGAATGTGAGCGGGGGAATAGGCTGAGTGATAAGCCTCAAAAAATCTTCGGCTTTGATGGTAGTAATGGGAGGAAAAGGAATTTGAGCCAAAATAGCGTAGTGACGGTCATTGGTAACCAAGTAGTCAGCCCCACAGGCTACGGCACAATCACAGAATTTATTGTCGTCGGGGTCAGTCTCAATGAGTTGCCAATTGTAAAAAGGCTCAATTGAGTGTACGTTGGAGAGATTAAGGAGTTCTTGAAGTTTCAGGTCTGTACGGGCAGTACCGAGTTTCTGAGCAAAGATTTCTTCGTATTCGGTCAAGATTTCGTTGCTAATAAACAAATCAAACCTTTTGTTGAGCAGTGCCTGATAAATGGGGTAATATTTAGAATGAGTAGGAAGCGAGACTAACAAGACATTGGTGTCCAATACAATATTCATGCACTGGCTATTGGTTAGGGTCGTTCAAAAGGGCATCCATATCTTGGTCAGTCCAAGCATTCCTTTCCCAGGCTTCATCTGCTATGCTGCTCAAACGCTTGGCAAAAAACTGACCAATGAGGTCTTTGATTTGGATCAAGTCTTCTTCACTGACCTGATGGGCATACAACCTCAATAGTTCGATTTGAAGGTTGGTAAAAGGTGTTTTTAAGGCGTTCATTTTCATTTTATTTTCAGCAAATATAACGAAAATGAGACGAATTATTTTGTTCTTACTTTTTATGTAGAGGAACTTGCATAGTCGAGAGAGGAAAACCCGTGAATAGAAATCTTGAAGCCTTGTACCCATTTTTCAGCCCAGCCGCGTTGGTTGGGCTGTTTTTGTGGGTATCACCGAACGTACTGCTTTTTTCGATTGTACTACGGGGGCGGTGTTCTTGGCCAATCCTAATCCGTGAGGGGGGGCATTTGTTACGAAATACCTAATTTATTATCTTTGGAGTAACAAAACGCTCAAAGTATGCAACTCTTAGAACGAATCACAATTGATGTTGATATTTGCCACGGTAAACCCTGCATCAGAGGTATGCGCTGGCCTGTAGAGGTAGTTATGGATATGCTGAGTGCAGGTATGTCATTTGAGGAGATACTGGAAGACCATCCTGAGCTTGAACGAGAAGACATTTTGGCTTGTTTGCACTACGCCAAAATATTGGTATCGGGGCGTACTTTAAGAGAAGCGGCTTAATGAAATTTATCTGTGATGTCCATATTTCTTACAAATTGGTCAAATTTCTCAACGACAAGAATTTTGAGGCAATTCATGTAAATATGCTACCTGATAAATGGTACACCAAAGACAACGAAATTTGTGCCATAGCTGATGCCAACGACTTGATAGTTATCACAAAAGATGAGGATTTTCGGAGTTCTTTTTTTCTCAAAAACTCACCAAATAAACTCATAAGGGTAGTTTTAGGTAATATCTCCAACCAAGATTTATTAGCACTTTTTGAAAAATATGTACCACTCATAGAAACCCTGAACGATGAAGGTCGGTTTTATCTGGAGTTAGGTTTTGTAGTGAATGTTTATCCCTGATTTTTATTCAGCCTACTGCTTGTTCTTGCACGATCACCGATAATGTCACCATCAAAGCGGGGCATTGGATCAATCTAAGTGTAGGAGCAATAGGTCAATGTCGTAACCTCACTACCGAGCGTACTGCCTTCTTCGATTGTCCTGTGGGTGCGGTGTTTTTGGCTAATCCTAATCAGTAGTAGTGGTTTTCAATATCCGTTTTTCAGCCCAGCCGCGTTGGTTGGGCTTTTTTTGTGAATGGGAAATCAGTAGTTCACACTATCACTATCGGGTTGAGAATACGTAAATTTTTCGGCAGTTGCACCGAGAACCTGCCGTTTTGGGGCGTAACTATTGGGCGTAGAGCATTCATGGTAAATTAATTTTTAGCAAATATAACCACAAGAAAAAAGTACGTTCACTCAAGATAGTTTGCTCCTACAGCTAAGTAGTTTGGGCTGAACTTCGTTGTTTGGCCTTCCTCTTGATTGCAATAGATAAAAATTTTGGAGAAAATACTTGTAAAAACAAAATCTTGGCTTTTCCTTTGTAACACATTTAACCAAATAGTTAAACCAAAAAATTAAAATGCCCGAAACAGAACTATCCACCGAAGAAAAAATCCTGAAAGCAGCCGAAGAAGTTTTTATGCGCGACGGCTACGCAGGCTCTCGTATGCAGGACATAGCCGATGTGGCGGGCATCAATAAAGCCCTGTTGCACTATTATTTTCGGTCAAAAGACAAGTTGTTTGAGAAAGTATTTGACTCAAAAATCCAACGTTTTTTTCCACAAGTGGATGTAGTTTTTGAGCAGGAATTACCCTTTATTGACAAAATTAATTTCTTTGTTGAAGGCTATATTAACCTGTTGCGTGTCAACCCCTATTTGCCTTTGTTTGTCCTGAATACAGTCAACAACAAAGATAAATCTGATTTTATCAAAAAATTGCCTACTGGTTTTGCCCTCAAAGTAGTGCAGAGTTATATGACCGACTTACAAAAAGGCAAAGTTAGGGCCATTAACCCTGCGCAATTTGTGATGTCAATCATGGGAATGTGTATTTTTCCATTTCTGGCCAAACCTCTGCTGTTCGACATGTTCAAATCTGATAATGAAGCATTTGATAAATTAATGGAGCAGCGTGTCCAAGAATTAAAGATGTACGTAAAGTTGATTTTGACCCCTTAAATATTTTTTTATTTCATTTTTAACCAAATAGTTAAACTACAAGGTTATGAGAATCCGTATTATTTGTTTTAGTCTCCTATTGGGCCTGCCATCGGTGAGTCAGGCACAGTCGTTGCTGACGCTGGAAGAATGTTACCGACAAGCCGAAACCCACAGCCCACAAGCGGGACAAACCAAGTTGATTCAGGAAGCTACCGACCTACAAATCAGCTTATTGGGCCGCAATTATCTGCCGCAGTCGCGCCTCAATGGGCAAGCCACGTGGCAATCGGATGTCACGAATATCCCGATTAAATTGCCTAATTTTGAGATAACTCCTCCTCCCAAAGACCAATACAAACTGACGTTGGATGTCACGCAAACCCTCTGGGATGGTGGCATAACGAGCAAGCAAAAGTCGGCGGCACTTACCAATCAGCAAGTAGAACAACAAAAAGTCGCGGTGGAGTTGTACCAAATCAGGGAGCAAGTGAGTAACTTGTTTTTTGGGGCGGTTTTTGCCGAACGCCAACTGCGCAATTTTGAGATTTTGCAAAAAGAACTGCAAGCCAAACTCGCCAAAACCCAAGCCTCCGTCCAAAATGGTGTAGCCATTCGGTCTAATGTATTGGCTTTGGAAGCACGACTTTTGGAAATTGAGCAACAGTTCTTAGAAACCCAAAAACGTCGTGCAGCCGCGTTGGAGGGGCTTTCTTTGCTCACAGGAACTTCTATCGCTGGCAATACATTACTTCAGACGGCTTCCAATGAATCTTCTTCCATCAGTACAGAAATTGTACGACCTGAACTGCGTTTTTTTGAGGCACAAAAACAAAATCTTTCGGCCAATGAGCAATTGATTAAAGCCAAAAACTTACCCAAACTGTCGGCTTTTGCCACAGGCGGCTACGGGCGGCCTGGACTTAATTTTTTGGCTACGCAGTTTCAAACGTATTTTATAGGAGGTGTACAGCTCCAAATTCCGCTTACGCATTGGTACAGTCAGAGTCAAGGATTGGAAGTGAAACAACTGCGGGTCAATCAACAAAGAATCGAAAGACAAAAAGAAAGTTTTTTGTTGGCTACCCAGGTCAAAATGGCCAGTCAGCGGCAGGAAGTGAGCCGTTTGCAAGCACTGATTGAAAGCGACCGTAAGCTGATTGACATCCGCGGAACGATTCGCAAAGCCGCCGAGTCGCAATTGGAAAATGGGATCATCACCGCCAGCGATTACCTTACCGAATTGGACAATGAAGACACCGCCCGACAAAACCTGATTTTGCACCAAGTGCAGCTGCTGCAAGCCCAAAACAACCTACGCCTCACGGCGGGGAACTGATTGGCGATTTTCGATTGACGACTGCCGATTGACGATTTTTGATTGACGACTGCCGATTGGCGATTTTCGATTGACGACTGCCGATTGACGATTTTTGATTACTGATTGCCGATTGCCAAGTAGGTACAAATTTACAACTAAATAATAACCAAAGTCCATTAGCATTTATAGATATGAAACGCGCATATTTCTCTCTGTTTTTACTCATTAGCTTGGCTGCTTGCCAAAGTACTGACCAAGAGTTTGACGCCAGTGGCGTTTTTGAAGCCGACGAAGTCGTGATTTCGTCGGAAGCCACGGGGAAGATTCTCCAGCTGAACATCGAAGAAGGAGCCGCCTTGAAAGCAGGTCAAACCATCGGTAGCGTTGATTGCAAAAATCTTTCGCTCCAAAAAGCCCAAATTCAGGCCAGTATCGAGGCACTTGGTCAAAAAACCAACGATGCTACGCCCCAAACGCAGATTTTACGCGAACAACTCAACACGCAACAACGGCAGATTGCCACCCAACGCGAGCAAATGCGCTTGCTCGAACGTGAACGCAAACGATTGGAGAATCTCGTCAAAGCCGAAGCGGTTCCTTCCAAACAATTGGACGATGTAGAAGGACAGATAGAAATTTTGAAAAAGCAAATTGAAACGACAGAAAGCCAATTAGCGGTTCTGAATCAACAGATTAAATCACAGCAACAACAGGTTTCGATTCAAAACCGAGGGGTGTTGAGCGAGCGAAAACCGTTGGAAGAAAGGGTAGCCCAGTTTAATGACCAACTTCAACGCTGCACCATCACCAATCCCGTTGAGGGTACGGTATTGGTCAAATACGCCACTACCAACGAAATGACCGCCATGGGTAAGCCTTTGTACAAAATTGCGAATCTTTCTACACTGACGCTGCGGGCTTACATCACAGGCGACCAACTGAGCAAAGTCAAACTCAATCAAGCTGTTAAAGTCTTTGTGGACAATGGAGCAGATGCCTACAAAGAAGTAAGTGGTACGGTAACGTGGATTGCGAGCAAAGCAGAATTTACGCCTAAAACCATTCAGACCAAAGACGAACGGGCCAATTTGGTATATGCCACCAAAATCAAGGTCAAAAACGACGGCTATTTGAAGATTGGCATGTACGGTGAAGTAAAATTGTAGTGATTGAGTCTGACCAAAGGTCTGGCTTGATTTGAATAGCGTCTATACAGGTCAGACGCTCCGTCAGACCAAAATTTAAGAAAAATGGCAACCGTCCACGTAGAAAACATAAAAAAAACGTACGAGAAAGGTAAGACCTTAGCCCTCGATAACGTCAGCTTTGATGTAAAATCGGGCGAACTGTTTGGGCTGATTGGTCCCGATGGTGCTGGAAAAACCTCTCTCTTTCGGATACTCACTACCCTACTCCTCCCCGACGGAGGCCATGCCCAAGTGGCAGGGCTAGATGTAGTCAGAGATTTGTGGCAAATCAGAAAAATAGTGGGCTATATGCCTGGAAAGTTTTCGTTGTATCAAGACCTGAGCATTGAAGAAAATCTCAATTTTTTTGCCACGGTCTTCAACACCACTGTCGAGAAAAACTACCACTTAATTGAAGACATTTACGTTCAGATTGAGCCTTTTAAAAAGCGTGCGGCGGGTCAACTTTCGGGGGGGATGAAACAAAAACTCGCCCTCTGCTGTGCACTCATTCACGAACCCAAAGTGCTGTTTCTGGACGAACCCACGACGGGCGTGGACCCCGTGTCACGCAAGGAGTTTTGGGATATGCTCGGTCGTCTCAAAGCCCGTGGCATAACTATCGTGGTTTCTACTCCCTACATGGACGAAGCCAGTCGCTGCGACCGCATTGCACTCATTCAGAAAGGCCGAATTTTAGAATTGGATACTTTAGAGAAAATTCTCAATCGCCACACGGAAAACCTTTACGCCGTCAACTCCACCAAACACTATGAGTTGATGAACGACCTCCGTAAAACCGACAAAATCAAGAACAGTTTTGCTTTTGGGGAAGACCAGCACGTCACACTCGAAAGCACCGAAGATGGCGAAGTATTTTTACGAAAATACCTGTCAGAACAAGGTCATACGGAAATAAAGGTAAGAAAAATTAGTCCTACCATTGAGGATGTTTTCATCAAATTGATGCTCGAAAACCAGTAATATCCATGGCGAAATCAGTGATTTACACCAACCAGCTCACCCGCAAATTCGGCGATTTTGTGGCCGTTGATGCCATCAGTTTTGAGGTGCAGGCGGGCGAAATATTCGGTTTTTTGGGGGCAAACGGTGCTGGTAAAACCACCGCCATGCGTATTTTGTGCGGGTTACTTTCTCCTACTTCGGGAGAGGCTACGGTAGCGGGCTTTGATGTATATCACCAAAGCGAGCAAATCAAAAAGCAAATTGGCTACATGAGTCAAAAGTTTTCTTTGTACGAAAACCTCACGGTACGCGAAAACATCCAGTTTTTTGGCGGTATTTACGGGCTTTCGCGACAAGAACTCAAAGAAAAGACGAATGTACTGATTGAACGACTCGGTCTGCACGAGGAAGCCAACAAATTGGTAGGTTCTTTGCCCTTGGGTTGGAAACAAAAGATTTCGTTTTCGGTAGCTATTTTACACCATCCTAAAATTGTGTTTTTGGATGAACCTACGGGTGGCGTTGACCCCATCACCCGACGCCAGTTCTGGGATATGATTTACGAAGCTGCCCACGACGGCATCACCGTGTTTGTAACTACTCACTACATGGACGAAGCCGAATACTGCGACCGCGTATCTATCATGGTGGACGGAAGCATCGCTGCTTTAGATACACCCGCTGGCTTGAAAAAACAATTCAATGCGGCCAATATGGACGAGGTATTTTTACAATTGGCAAGGGGAGCCAAGAGGGGTGACGGATGATTTTTTTGTCATCGGCACCAGCCACCCGGCTGAAAGAGTCTAAAAGCGTGTTAAGTGATACGCCATATTTGTTTTAAATTTTACGCAAAGTCGTTAAAAATTTGATAATCAACAATTTAAAGCCTTTGCAGCTCTGCGGCTTTGCGTGAGTAATATTGTCCGATTGCTTAAAATGCCATAAACATGAAATACGGTTGTTATTATGCAAAGGTGGTTAGATGCTTTCAGCATGACAATAAAATGCGTTATAAAAGTTAAATACAAATAACATGAAAACCTTTTTAGCATTTATCCGAAAAGAATTCTGGCACGTACTGCGCGATAAGCGTAGTCTGGTGATTCTGTTAGGCTTACCTGTTATCATGATGATTTTGTTTGGCTTTGCCCTATCGAGCGAGGTCAAAAACTCCAACGTAGTGGTGCTTGATTATGCCCAAGACGATGTGTCACGGTTGCTCATTGAGCGCCTCAACCAAAGTAAATATTTTAGCATTCGGCAGCATATTCATTCGGAGGCCGAAATTGAGCCTATTTTTCGGAAAGGACAGGCGCGTCTGATTGTGATTTTTCCGCCCAATTTTCAGGAAAACTTACTGCATAACAACCAAACCCAAATCCGTTTGATTGGCGATGCCTCCGACCCTAACACTTCCAATATCGTCATCAATTATGCCTCAAGCATCGTTCGTGATTATCAAAACGAACTGACCAATAACAAAAAACTGCCGTACAGCATCGAAACCGAAACCCGTATGTTGTACAACCCGCAATTGAAAAGCTCGTACAATTTCGTCCCTGGCGTTATGACGCTGATTTTGATGCTTTTAGGGGCTATGATGACGTCGGTTTCGATTGTAAAAGAAAAAGAGACGGGAACCATGGAAATCTTACTCGTATCGCCTATGCGACCTTTGATGGTGGTTTTGAGCAAAGCCGTTCCTTACTTGGTTCTGTGTTTTTTGGATGTCATCATCATTTTGTTGTTGGCGGTATTCTTGTTGGAAATGCCCATCAAAGGTAGTTTGGTACTGCTTTTGGTCGAGAGTTTGTTGTTTATTCTCACCACCTTGTCTTTAGGTTTACTGGTTTCATCGGTGGTGGACTCTCAGCAAACGGCCATGTTTTTATCGTTGGTAGGTTTTCTGATGCCTGCGCTGGTATTTAGTGGTTTTATGTTTCCGATTGAAAATATGCCTTTGCCTTTGCGGGTGATGAGCAATATCGTACCTACCAAATGGTATTATAGCATTGTCAGGGCCATTATGGTCAAGGGCTTAGGGTTTTCTTATGTGTATAAACAAACCTTGATTTTGGTCGGTATGACGGTGTTTTTTCTGACCGTAGCCATTCGCAAATTCAAAATACGTCTGGCATAAGCAGCCCTGGAAAGTTTCATCTAATTCGACACTCTGCACTCAAATTTCGACATTCAAAATGAGAAATTTACTTTTTTTACTCCAAAAGGAATTCCGTCAAATCTTTCGCAATCCTACTATTTTGCGGATGATTCTGATTATGCCCATTGTTCAGCTCATTGTCATTCCCTTGGCGGCTGACTACGAAATCAAGCAAATTGCCATTAGCGTTGTGGACCAAGACCGCTCGCCGTATTCGAGCAAGTTGGTGCATAAAATGACCGCATCAGGCTATTTCAAATTGGTCGAATACACCCAATCTTACCCCCAAGCCACCCATACCGTCGGTCATGGCAACACCGACTTGATTTTGACCATTCCAGCCCATTTTGAACGCGATTTAATCAAGTTCAACAAAGCCCAACTGCACCTTGCCGCCGATGCCGTCAATGGCGTTCGGGCAGGTTTGGGAACGGCATACGCCGCCCAAATGATTGGTGATTTCAACCGTGAAATTCGCGAAGAATGGATGTTGTTGCCCAAATTTAACGAAATACCCCAAATCGAAATAACCTCTGCCAACTGGTTCAATCCGCACTTTGATTATCATTTGTTTATGGTTCCAGGCATTTTAGCGATTTTGGTGACCATGGTAGGCGCATTTTTGACGGCACTCAATATTGTGGCCGAAAAAGAAGTGGGAACCATTGAACAAATCAACGTAACACCCATCAAAAAACATGAGTTTATATTGGGCAAACTGATTCCTTTTTGGGTGTTGGGAATGGTTTCTATTACCCTTGGGGTTATTATTGCTTTTGTTATTTTTAAGATTTTACCCGTAGGTTCTTATTTGACTATCTATGCCTTTTCGGCCATCTATTTATTGGGGGTTTTAGGAATAGGACTGCTCATTAGTACCTTTGCCGATACCCAACAACAGGCTACCCTTTTCGCCTTTTTTTGCATGATGATTTTTATCCTGTTGGGCGGGCTTTACACGCCCATCGAAAGTATGCCCGAGTGGGCGCAGTGGATTACGCGCATCAATCCCCCTGCGTATTTTATCAAAGTAATTCGGGCGGTGTATATCAAAGGAAGTACTTTCGCTGACCTAATTCCTGATTTTTTGGCCATGATTGCTTTCGCGGTGGTGTTTAATGCGCTGGCAGTATTTAACTACCGGAAACGAAGTACCTAACCTTTTGTGTTATTTTGCCAAACCAACCCCAATCAGTCCATATGGATTTTGTCATCCGAAAAGGAACGCCCAACGATTTTCCTGTCATTTTTAAGCTCATCCAAGAGTTTTCGATTTTTCAAAAAACACCCGAAAAAGTAACGATTACGCCCGAAACTATGCTGGAAAATAGGGAGTTTTTTCAGTGTTTTGTCGTAGAAAATCCAGCAGGGCAACTCATCGGTTTTGCCTCCTTTTTTATGGCGTATTATTCGTGGTCGGGCAAAGCCCTCTACTTGGATGATTTATACGTGAAGCAAGAATTCCGAGGGCATCAAATCGGAACCCAGCTATTAGAGACGCTAATTGACTACGCTAACCTTAAAAACTGTAAGAAAGTACGCTGGCAAGTATCGCATTGGAACACCAACGCCATCGAATTTTACAAAAAAATGGGAGCGCAAATAGACAACACCGAAATCAATTGCGATTTGTATTTGTAGGTTTGTAAAGTATATAAAATCTCCCCCAAATGGGAGAGATTTTATAGAGGCTACTTACTTATAAACCCTCTCGTAATACTCCCTTGCCATACGGTCGGAGTTGAAATAATCTCCTACGTCGTTCATACTCTGTAAGACTGTTGTGTACCAATCCTTACGGCGTTCGTAATACATCGGTAAAATTTCGTTTTCCAGTACATCGAACATGTTGGTAATATCCTCAAAATCACGGTTAGTTTCCGAGGCTACAGGAACAAGAAAGGCATTTTCGCCGTGTCGCGCAAATTCACACACCCAACCATCGTAAGTCGAAAAATTGAGACTGGCGTTCATGGCAACCGTCATACCACTTGTTCCAGAAGCTTCGCGGGTTACAATCGGCGTATTGAGCCACACGTCGAGCCATCTTTCAGCAATTTAAGTGCCAACTCGTAGCCTGTAAGCTTTTGCGCCATGTTGGGATAGATGACTAAGATAATACACAGTTGATTAAAATTCTGAATAGCACCCTTGTCCTCAGGATACGGTTTGCCTGCCCAAATAAACTGGATAGGATAATCTTTGTTACGCATCAGTCGGTCAAAACGTTCACGGTCGCGGGTGAGAAGGTCGGGACGTTTATAGCCCGCAAAACGACGCGCCCACGATAGTGAGTACGTGGGGTCAAACAATTTACCCTTGATGCGACTACCGTCTTGAAAAGTTGCGCTTTGAGCACATACTTACGTTTTTCAATGGCTTTTAAATCTCCTTTACGCGGGCTTTTTCGAGTTCAGCATCCGCCCACGACGCTTTGTGTTGGGCGTTGGTCACGTGAGTAATATCGCAAATCCTTCTGCCCAGCTCCCACATCTTACGCGACACCTCTCCGTGGAGTTTAGATACGGCATTGGCTTCGTGGCTCAACCGTAACGCTGCCAACGAATGATTAAAGACGTTGTCGTGAATACCCGTAATCTTACGCACCGTTTCTAAAGGAATCCCTGCAAAAAAACTTAGGCTATTCAAGAAGTGAATATCATGTTTCTCGTTGCCTGCTTCTTCAGGCGTGTGCGTCGTAAAAACCAAATGTTTTTTTACCGATTCTGTATCCCCAAATTTATTATACAAATAAAACACCGACGGCAAAGCGTGCGCTTCGTTGAGGTGATATATCTCTGGTTCATACCCCATTTCGTCCAAGAACTTCGCTCCACCAATACCCAACACCATACACTGCATCACTTTGATGGCGGGATCGGAGTCGTACAAATGATAAGAAATATTTCTTGCCCACATGTCATTGCCATCGGTATCGGTGGTTAGAAAGAACATAGGCACTGTCCCAAACAGCTTAGGGTCTAAAAAATAAGCAGCCACCCACACGGGTTTGTTGGCAATGGTGATTTGGAAGCGTATGCCCGTGTCTTTCAAGAAATTGTACATCTTCTCCCGAAACTGCGGGTACATGCTATTGTCGGTATTGCGCGTTTGGTCGTAATAGCCGTATTTCCATAACATTCCAATACCAATGAGGTTTTGCCGCAGGTCGTGGGCACTTTTCATGTGCGAGCCTGCCAAAAAGCCCAACCCTCCCGAGTATGTTTTGAGGGCTTGGTCAATGCCAAATTCCATGGAAAAATAGGCAACAGATTTTTTAAAGTGTGAGTCAATTGCGTACGGATGGGCGTACGTTGCGGGAAGTTTTTTAGCCATAATAGTTGGTACATCACAGGTTGATTGAGCCGCTAAACTAAATAAATTTCAATTTAAAATTGCTTTTATTCCAATTTTATCAAAAAATCATTCCCGGAAGCTCCTAACAAACTAATGATTAACTTCAATTTTTTAGGACTGAATAGAAAGTAACATTTTGCTTTTACAATCACATTTCCTACTTTTGCACCGCAAAACACGGTAAAATGTGTTTTGCGGGCTCATAGCTCAGTTGGTTATCCCGAAGCAAGTTCGGGATGACTCATCAAAAGTAACCTTGTATGTTTTTTGTCTATATTCTTTATTCAGAAAAAATTGACAAATATTATATAGGTTGCACCGAAAATCTTGATAAAAGATTAGAAGAACACAATGCTGGTCTTTCAAATTTTACAAGTAAAGGAATACCTTGGGTTAGAGTATATTTTGAACAACTTGAATCATTATCAGAAGCAAGAAAAAGAGAAATAGCACTCAAGAAAAAAAAGAGTAGAAAGTACATTGAATTTTTAGTAAGTAATCGGGCCCATAGCTCAGTTGGTTAGAGCATCTGACTCATAATCAGGGGGTCGTAGGATCGTGCCCTACTGGGCCCACTTGAAAATCAAGCAGTTACGTTAATCGTGGCTGCTTTTTTATTGGTACTTGCAATACAAGTTGCAATACAAAAAGGCCAATTCCCCTATTCCCGTACTATTTAGACCACAAAAAAAGGTTGCACCGTTGAGGCACAACCCAAAGAAAGTAATCATAGAATCATCCCTACCCCCACAATATTTCCCGCATAATTTCAGAATCAATCTGATTATTTGAGTCTTTAGCATCCTCCAACCTCACTATCAAAGCAACGGCTTGACTTTCCTTGATTGTTCGCACCTCGCTGGGTAGCTCCCTAAACTGTGACGAATCAAACAACAGCCTAAACGATTCCTGCAAAAGCTCTGTGTATTCTTTCAGGCTACCCACGCTAAAAAGCACCTCATTAGATACGTACGATTGCCATGCAATACGAAAATGTTGTTCGGGTGAAAGCAGTTGAACCAAACTAATTGGATTTACCTGAAACGGGTGGAGGCTAAAGTTTTCGTCTTCTTTCAACTCATCTAAAATTCTTTCCATGATTTTCGTGTTTTGTTTGTACAAACTTGCAAACTCAATCTTTCATTTTCAAGCTTTTTTGCTGAAAAATTATTTTATAATTAATTGATAATCAAATAATTAAGTATTTAATTAATTATAACTACCAAACATTAAGTATAAATTAATTCCTCCGCAACTTCAAACAAAAAGGCTTACAGTAACCTGCAAGCCTTTTAATTTTTACCTGCTCTTTTTTTCGAGCGTCAGGCATCCTCGTAGATAATTTAATCAGTACTTATTCCAAAATCAGAATACTACATTCACTATTACTTCTTCGTCTTTCGGGCTAATTTTGCCGTAAACTTCAAGTAGCGTTTTGATAGCATCCTTACTATCATGCAATTCAATTTCAAAAAAAACGGTTTCGGTCTTAATACCATCTTGCCGCGTAGTCCTTTTGGACTGCTTTACCTTTTTGATTAGATGAAAATTCCTTTTGGCTTCATCGCTGTTTAGGTCAATTTCAAGCCCTGCTTCGCTTATCCTTAAAAAAGTAGCAAACGAACCACGCCCAATGTCGCTAAGTCGCTTGATACTTTCTTCAGGCTTCATGGATAGCCTATCCAAAAAAGTCGCTATTTCTCCCAAAATGTAGGGTTTTGTTAGGTTTTCCGCTCCTGTGGTCTTTGCCGATTTAGGATTATACCCCGCCCGTATCGCTGCTTGTGTCGCATTAAAATCTATACAGTACTCTTCAATAAATCTACGCTGCTTTGTTGTTAGCTTTTCTTTTACTTCCTGTGGCTCTTTCATTGGCTCAATTTTAAGTTGTGTAAAATTCAATTCATCAACCAGTTACCCACTTATCCACAACGCCCCCGCGCCCGCCCCCCAAGCCTCCTTCTTCCAAAGTGGCAAGTACGATATTGATTTTTACCTTCACCCCCAAAAAGTTCAAAAAAAACAAAGTTCAATTTTCGCGCGCGCGTCGTCGTCGTCCTTTTTAAAAAATCTTATCAGAGTATCTTATTAAAATATCTTATTAGAGTATCTTATTTAAGCTGCGGTAGTGTTGCGGTAAAGCTGCGGTGACATTGCGATAAAGTATGTAAAAGGTTGCGGTAGTGTTGAGCATTGGAAAAGTACAATATTATTTGCCCCGCACTTGCTTCTTGACTTGTTCAATCACTCGCTTTTGTTCTTCCTGTTGTTGCTTCAAAAGACTTGATTTGCGGCTATGTTCAGCATGAAGCACCAACGATTCAAATTCTAAGGAAAAAGAAACATAAAAGCCCTTGGAATGATTGGAGTAGTACTTTAACCCCCAAGACAAAGACAATTCTCGCTTAATAATCTTCTCCGTGAGTTGATACCGCACCTTTTGAGTCGTTGAGAAATAATCTTTGTAATAAGCGGGTTTGTGCCTCAACGCCTCAAACTCTTTGGCAGTAGCATAGCCAAACATTCGCGCCAACAAAAGCCCGTTGTTAGTTTTTGCAAAGGGTTTTCTTCCAATGATTGAACGAAGCCCGCAAAACGCACAAAAAACGGCAATCTCGAAATCTGTTTTTGGGTTTTTATAAAAGTCAAAAATTACATCCTTATTCACACTTACCAGTACGGGGCGGTCGAAACTGTTATAGAGTACTTCACCACGGGTAAAAGCTGCATCACTATTGCCCGAAATACCAAAAAACTCAAATGCCTCATCGGGGGTTTTGTCTTTGGCATTGCAATAGCTGTAAACAGCATAGTTTATCGCATCAGAACAAACGCCCGCAATGTTCGTAAACGCCCCCCGTAACAATTCTACGGGGAACGTGAAAAATCGCGTGTCCTGTCCCATCACTCAAAAAGGTTAAGTTGAACGGGTCGAGGGTATTTACTTTTGTCGGTGGTAATGTACCATGCCTTGAACCCTGTTAGCTGACATACTCCCTTTTTGACTTCTGCCAGTTGCCCCGCTTTCTCCAAATCTCGCTTGTAACGGCACAAATTTTTCTGTGGTACGCCCGTTGCATCGGCTACCATTGAGGTCGTAGCGACGTGGTTTTGCAAAAACTCAAATATGGTTTGCAGTTGCGTTTTTGTCTGCATAATTTTGAATCGTTGATTGTGTTGAAATAATTACGGGGCGGGCGCTGTTGAGGGCGTACCGCCTCTTTTTTTAGAACCTATTTACAACGGCCTCAAAATCTGCCTTGAAGCTTTCAAAATCGCGGGCTATCATGTACACGCCTTTAGCTTGTTTAACTTGCTCCTCAACGGTTTTTTGCTCGTTACTTTGGCGGTCGGCGCCAGTCTTTACTTCGATACCAATGTACATACCCTCAAACACCGCGATAATGTCGGGAACGCCAAGTGTTGCCCCCCCTTTTGTGTATCCGATACCTTCCTTGTAAAAGCCCGAAACGTTTATACGCATTGCATAACCCCCACGAAGTTCTATGTAATGGACAATTTGAGCCGTCAGGCTGTTAGTAGGGGTTTTCTTGCGTTTGGGGCGGGGTTTGGTTTCGGTGGCTACAAATTCACCTTTGGCGAAATCGTAGCGGGTAGAAGGTTTAAAACGTTTCATTTCGCTTGCCCCCCTTCCTCAACATAACGAATCAAGCCATCACGGGTAAATAGTAGTTTGCCGTGCTTTTTGATGTGAGGCACGCGCTCAATATTCTGATAAAGAGTTTGAAGTTTGATGTTTAGAAAATTGGCTGCTTCTTTGGCAGATAAATAAAGTTTACCGTCGGTGGGCTGTGGCGGGGTGGTGGTGAGGTTTAAAACCTCATCTTTTACGATAGCGCGAAACTCGTTTAACAAGTCTGCCAGCGCGATTCCGTTTAAAATAATTTGTGACATAAAGAATCATTGATTTAAAATGATTCTGCATAGGTATAAGCTAAAATAGGAATAAAAAAAAGTCCGACACTTGCCGAACTTTC
>JBGAUP010000093.1:0-19474 GCA_044228585.1 Runella sp.
AACATCTCAATCTGGCCACCTCTTTCCGAAATTCGTGGACGCAACACATCAAAATCATTTTCTTTCTCCCCGTATGGCTTTCAGGTATTCATCCTGTTATTACCTTCACTTGCTATCAAATTGATTTGTTGTACCAATTCTGGATTCACACCGAAGTCATTCCTAAATTGCCTCGCTGGTTTGAGTTTATTTTTGTAACCCCCTCGCATCATCGGGTGCATCATGGCAAAAATGAAGCCTATATTGACAAAAACTTTGGAACTACGTTCATTTTGTGGGATCGTTTGTTTGGTACTTTTCAGGAAGAAACCGAAAAACCTATTTACGGACTGACCAAACCCATTGCCTCCAACAATATAGTTTACCTCAATTTCCATGAGTGGCGCGACATTGTCAGAGACGTAAGAAAAGCCAAAAGTTGGCGCGAGGTGACAGGCATTTTATTTGGTCCTCCGTAGATTTTCTGGCTCACGCAAGAACGAAATTGACTTTCTTTGTGGTTAGTAAGTGAAAGTCTTCCAACCTGCTAATTGCTAATGATAGAACTACTTAAAACCCAAATAGGTCGTTTACGCATTCTTGCCTTCGTCGAGGGCGTTTCTTTTCTGGTGATATTGTTTGTGACGATGCCCCTGAAATACTACGCCAATATGCCACAACCCAACAAAATTTTCGGCATGGCGCACGGCTTGCTGTTTATTTTATACGTATTGGCCGTGGTTCAAAGCAAAATTGAATACAACTGGTCGTTCAAAAAGACAGCGCTGGCGTTGCTGGCATCCATCATTCCTTTCGGTACTTTTTGGGCCGATGCCAAGTTGTTTAGGTAAGATGAAGGACGATGGGTATTTCTACCCGTCAGCACAAAAAAAGCCCTTCCAATTGCGGAAAGGGCTTTTTTTGATAATTAAGCTATTAGATTGGTCTGACGGTAAGTCTGACCTGCAATTACAATCCAAACGCGGCTTTTACGGCGTCCACGTAGTCGAGTTTTTCCCACGTAAAGAGTTCAACCGTTGCTTCGGCGCGTTGTCCAGCGTTTTCAAACACTTTGGTGACGACTTTAGGTTCACGACCCATGTGGCCGTAAGCCGCTGTTTCTGAGTAAATAGGGTTACGCAATTTCAAACGCTGCTCAATGGCATAAGGGCGCATATCAAACACACTTTCTACAATGGTTGCAATCTCGCCATCACTCATTTTTTTACCATTTTCGCCTTTTACTTTCGCCGTTCCGTAGGTGTTGATGTACAAGCCGCAAGGTTTAGCTACCCCAATGGCGTAAGAGATTTGTACCAGTACCTCGTCACACACACCCGCGGCTACCAAGTTTTTGGCAATGTGGCGCGTCGCGTAAGCCGCCGAACGGTCCACTTTTGAAGGGTCTTTACCCGAGAAAGCCCCCCCACCATGCGCCCCTTTTCCACCGTAAGTATCCACGATGATTTTACGACCTGTCAAACCCGTATCTCCGTGGGGGCCACCGATGACGAATTTGCCCGTTGGGTTGATGTGATAAGTGATTTGGTCGTTAAACAATTTACGCAACGAAGGCTTCAACTTCGCTTTCACACGAGGAATTACGTAAGTGATGATATCCTTGCGGATGGTGGCCAACATCGTTTCGTCGTCAGCAAAATCATCGTGCTGCGTCGAAACTACGATGGTATCAATCCGAATAGGCTTATTGGTATCAGAATACTCAATCGTTACCTGCGATTTAGCATCGGGACGAAGGTATTTAATGCGCTTATTTTCGCGACGAATAATGGCCAGCTCTTCCAAAATCTTGTGCGACAAATCCAATGCCAACGGCATGTAGTTACCGGTTTCGCGGGTGGCGTAGCCAAACATCATACCTTGGTCACCCGCCCCTTGCGCGTTTGCTTTACTTTCAAAATCATCGGCTGTTTTACGATCCACTCCTTGATTGATGTCCGCCGATTGGTCGTGGATGGCCGAAAGAACACCGCAAGATTTGGCTTCAAACATATATTCCGCTTTGGTATAACCGATTTTGGCGATTACATCCCGCGCAATTTGCTGAACGTCCAAGTATGTCTTGGTATTTACTTCACCCGCCAACACCACCTGACCTGTAGTCACGAGGGTTTCACAAGCTACTTTTGAGGTGGGGTCAAACGCCATGAAGTGATCAATAAGGGCGTCCGAAATTTGGTCGGCGACTTTGTCGGGATGGCCTTCCGATACTGACTCTGAAGTGAATAGATACGGCATTGTACTATTTGTGATTTACGAAGTATGATTTACGAATTTGTCCTGATTGAATTTTAGGCAGCAAATTTAGGTTATTTTCAGAGATAAAGAAAAAAGAGCGAAATTTGCAGTACAAATAGATGCTTTCAGCACGACAAAATTGAGCAATGGTAAAAATTGAAAACATAGAACTCGGCGAATTCCCTTTATTGTTGGCTCCCATGGAGGATGTGTCTGATCCGCCGTTTCGGGCCGTGTGCAAAGAAGGTGGAGCCGATTTGATGTACACCGAGTTTGTGTCGTCAGAAGGGCTGATTCGCGATGCGGCCAAAAGCGTACAAAAATTAGATATTTTTGAGTACGAACGCCCTATTGGGATTCAACTTTTCGGCAGCGATATCGAAACCATGGGCGAGTGTGCTCGCATTGCCACGCGGGTCAGCCCTGATTTGATTGATATAAATTATGGTTGCCCCGTTAAGCAAGTCGCTTGTCGGGGAGCAGGGGCTGCATTGCTTCAGGACATTCCCAAAATGGTTAAGATGACCGAAGCCGTTGTAAAATCAACGCACCTGCCCGTAACGGTGAAAACGCGTTTGGGTTGGGATGATTCTACCAAAAACATTGGTGAAGTAGCCGAGCGTTTACAAGATATTGGTATCAAAGCACTTACGGTGCATGGGCGTACGCGTGTGCAGATGTATAAAGGCGAGGCTGACTGGACGTTGATTGGTAAAATCAAAGAAAATTCGCGCATTAACATTCCTATTTTTGGAAATGGCGACATTGACAGCCCAGAAAAAGCACTCGACTATCGTAATCGTTTTGGAGTGGACGGCATCATGATTGGCCGCGCCAGCATTGGCTATCCGTGGATTTTCAACGAAATCAAGCATTTTTTACGCACAGGCAAACACCTTGCCCCCCCAACTACCGCTGAGCGGGTACGTGTTTGCCGAAAACACTTGGATTTTTCGATTCGCTGGAAAGGCGAGCGCACTGGAATTGTGGAAATGCGCCGTCATTATGCTTCTTATTTCAAAGGCTTAGACAATTTCAAACCCTTCCGGATGCGATTGGTCGAAACCATGTCTTATCAGGAAATCAACGATATTTTGGAAGAAGTTTCAGAAGTGTATTCGTTGGAAACAGTGTAATTTTCTACCTTCTTCTTCGTTATCTGCGAAATTAGTATTCGCTAATTTCGCAGATAAACCCTCTAAAAATGATTTCTAAAATCGGCTTTCTTTTGGGTATATTTTTGTTGACTACCCTATCTTTTGCCCAAAAGAAAAAGGTAACGCAGGGCATCAACGGCAAAGTAATATGGAAGGCAGGAAATTTTATGCCGCAAGTAGGTGTCAAACCCCATACGCCTAAAGGTTCTCCCGTGGTGCGTGAGGTATATATTTATGAACTGACCAACGAAAAACAAACCGAACCTGCCGATGAAGCAGGGTTTTACCGAAAGGTTAGTTCAAAATTGGTCAAAAAAGTAAAATCTGATAAGAAAGGGCTGTTTTCGGTGACACTTCCTGCGGGCTATTATTCTCTTTTTGTCAAAGAAGAAAAAGGTCTCTACGCCAACCTTTTCGACGACGCCATGAATATCAACGCCGTTCAGGTTCGTAAAGGCAAATGGGAAAAATTTGAATTTGTGATTGATTATCAGGCAGTTTACTGACCTATAAAATTCAGCCTTGCTAAATATCCGATACTTAACAAGGCTGAATCTAATCCCTAATCTTTCACTACTTTGACCGACGATTGCAATTTTCCATTGAGCTTGTAAGACAATATATAGACTCCCGACGGCAAATCCTGGGTCGAAACCTCTATTTCATTACTATCAGAATTCATCGTTGCGGTTTTGACCAATTGTCCTTGCAAGGTATTCAACTCAAGCAATATTTTATCGGTTACTTTTCGTCCTTTCAGCAGAGGGATTTTGACCCGCATTGAATTCGTAAAAGGATTGGGCATCACTTTTATTTCTCCTTCCTCCTGAATAGGCGTTATCTCCACTGCGGCTTTTCGTCCAGTGGGGTTGTCTGTGGGGTCGCCAGGCTGTTGCTGGCACAAAACAGAACTTACTACCCCTGGGGCTACTTTTATCTCCTGACATATTTTGGCAAAGCATTCACATGGGCCATTGCCGTTGTCTGAATAGACCGTTAGGCAAACGGTGTACGTACCTGCCGTTGCGTAAGTATGAGTAGGCGTAGGTCCAGTTCCCCAAGTTCCATCTCCAAAATCCCAGTGGTAGGCCACTATTGGATAGTTGCTTGTACTTCCCGCAGCACTAAACTGGACGGCTAACCCATTGGCTTTGAAAGCCAAGCATGGATTGACTTTGCAAGGGCATTTTTCTACCACTACGGTAAAGGTGACCGTTTGTTTTCCACATCCATTTACGTAGGTTAGTGTTATGGTATAAGTACCTGGATTGGTGTAAACATGGACTGGGTTGGTGGCCGTCGAGTTAGTACCATCACCAAAATCCCACCACAAATTGTTTACGGGACATTCTCTTTCATTGAATGAAATGGCTAAAGGTGTGCCCGCACAAACTTTTTGAGCAGCTTTGATAACAGGCTCACAGCAGCATTTTTTCATTTCTTCCTTCTCACATACTGTTCCGTCGGCAAAAGTAATGACGTAAGAAACGATAACACCACCCGCTCCCGAAGCCTTGAAACAGGCATCTATCGTCGTGGCATTGCAAGCACCGCTCGGCACAAATGTATAGGTTGATTGTCCTATATAGCTACTCGGTGCTGGCGCACAAGTCCAAGCCAAATTTGTAAATGTACCATTCGTAAGATTTACCTGAATTTGCTTGATGGGGCATTCTACGACCAACCTACTACAACAATCTTTTTGGGTATTTACAATATTGGCCAATTTACAGCAGTCTTTCTTCTCTACGGTAATACAAGCCAGATTGGATTCACTTGCCGTAAGCGGTACATCTGTGTTTACATTATTAATAATCATCCATGCGGCTGCATTAGCACCAAAAGTATTACAGGCTTTTTCGTTGTTTTTAGCCGAATTACTCACTTGGGCTTTAAAATCGTAGGTCTGCGTCGCAATTGGCATAAACGAAGTGCCAAAATTAGCCTTCAAATTACGGGCGTTAAGTGCTGGCCCTAACCAAGTAGTTGGATTGCACCCCCCAGGCGAATAGCTAAATTCTGGCAAACATAAGTTAGCCGTATTGGCATAAGTTGAAGTAGCCGCAAGTGCGCTGGACGCTACAAAATTCTGATGCAACACGTCAAACTGACTGCCTCGACTGATGGGACGATTGAGCATCAGATAGTCGTTAACACCGTTATCACGGGGTAGCATATCAATAAACAACAAGTTTTTGAGTGCTGCCCCCGTTTTGGTCAGGCCAAGACGATAAACCACATTAGCACCTGGCGCAGTGGTAACGGACGGCGCAAACGTAACACCGTTGTCTTTGCTCACTTTTTTGTCAAGCGTAAACCCAAATACGGCATTGACGGTAATGTATTCGGTATTAGACGTGGCCGCAGTGCCTAAATTTCCCCCTTGGACCGTAAATAAGTTAGGAATCACCCCTACCGCTGCGGTATTTAAGATTTGGGCGTCAAACTCAATAAAATAAAATGGTACACCAGCCGTACCGTATTGCCCGCAATTTGGATAATAAATATTAGAGCAGTTGACTCCGATATTAGGTAAATTCCATTGAAGGGCATTCCCCGAATGAACAGTAGAGACCCCTGTCCACGGCGTAGTTCCCGATGGAATGGTTGAGCTTGTACCACAAGGAGGACTGTATGAGCTACTTGTGTAGTATGTTTCGTTACCTATGTATTGCAAATTGGAATTAAGCAAATCAGTAATATTAGCTCCCGATAGCACACCCGTTCCTATATTCTGTACCCGCAAACGATATCGTACGATTTGCCCTTGGCTGTATGATGTTTGCTTATTACATACCTCTTTGTATGCACAAATCTTAGGCGCAGGCGGATAAATGGCAATGGAACTACACGACGTTTGGGTCGTAGTAGGCGAAGGCATCGGGTATTTGAGGTCAGCACAATTGAGAATTGTACTCGGTGCTGAAGCGTTAATCGTAAAATTAATTTTGTAATACACACAACTTCCCACTGCCAATGAACCATTATTTTGGAAATATATGGCTGGATTGGGACCTAAAGTCGCCGTGTAAGTTTGGGTACTGGTAGCACTGGTAATGACATTGCTCGAATTTACATTGAGTGTCACAGGATTTGCTACAGTACCATATACGTCAATACTGGTGACAGTAATACCCGTTGGAATATTGTCATAGACATTAAAATTGGTTAGCGGAGTGGTTCCGTTGTTGCAAATAGCTATCCAATAATAGCCCGCAGGCATTGCCCGACACAAAAGCATACTTACTGATTTGTCCCGAAGTCACAGGGGCCATTTTCTTGACACAAATTTCGAGCGAATCAGCATGAGTACCACAATTAGGCTGGGTAGGTTTGCCCAAGTCTCCCGTCAACACGGCTTTGTTTAGACGTGTAGTACTGGCCGCAAAGCCTGGGTAGTAAATCTTGATTTTGGCCTGACGCTGAAAGAAGCTTTGGGTAGCATCCATCATTCCCAATCCCGTCCAAGTAATATTGGTACCTGACGCTGTGATTGTACCCGTTGCGGGTAGGATGGGCGTTCCACTCACAAAAACGGCGCCGGCTGGCATTCTATCAACTACCTTGACATTTTCGAGGTTCAGAAAACCGTATAATCCGACGTTTTTGTAAACCGAAATTATGTACTCTACCGTATCACTGACTACCCCCCACGGGCAGTTACCTCCAATGTAAGACGCTCCCGATGGATTTTTATAAACGTGCCAAGGGTCACTGGCTTGGGCGGTAGTACTCACATAACCTGTACACAACTGCGCCCCAGCAGCCCCAGTCATACAAGCACGATTACGGGCAACTTCACCGTTACAAGTGGTACCCGCAGGAAAATGCACGTTGATTTGGAACGAACCTGAACACGAATTGATAGTGGCTGGCAAACTGTAAGATACCTGAGTACCTCCTCCAACTACGCTCTGTGAAACCGTAGGTGTACCACAAACAGCTGTGGCAATGACGTTATCCACCACCAAGGGACTGGGTACTAAATCAGTAATTGAGACGGGTGGCGAACCAGCAGGAAGCGTGTAAAAAATAGTATAAGTAAAACCTACTCCCGTCGGAATAGTCGAATTACTTACTACTTTTTTAAGAAAATAACCATTTTGATTTACCTCTTGAGAGGTGCTCGTGTTTTGGGCAACCACTGTCCTTATTGTTCCCAACAACAGGAAACAATAAAGCACTCGCAATCCTAATGCAAATAGCTTTTTCATAGAATTAAGAGTAAGTTTTGAGACGTTAAGTAAAAATCAAGCGGGGGAAGAAGAACCAAATATCAATTTGATGATATTTTTCTTAACAAAGTTAATACAAAAAACGAGAAATACAAATAAAACCTACTCTTTTTCAGCTACTTAACAGCTTACTTTAAAGTATGAACTTATCTTCTGAAGCGAAGCTATAATTTTCCGTAAATAGGCATTAGTCAACGTTACTGACCCAAAGCATACACCGCAAACGACGCCAGCCAATGTTCTCCGCCGTAGCCGCCGTTAGCAATTTGAGGTAAAGTCGTATTGATGAAGTTTTGAGCACTTTTAAGCATCGGAACACGACGCGGGTCAGTTTTGGGCAAAACTTGGGCAATTCCTTTCAGACACCACGCCCGACTCAACGAAAGTCCATCTAAATGAACAATTTGCATATCATTGCGGTCGCTAACAATAGGCATTTGCAACACATTTTTGAGTCCTGCGGTAGGCATAAACCCGTTGAACCATTTCAAAAAATCTACGGGGGACAATATACGACGCATTAAATCAGCCACTTCCAAACTTGGCGAGAGAAAATCGGAACCGTCGGGTTCTTGAATGGCGGGTGCATGGGTATTTTTCAGGTAGAAATATTTTGCTTTTTCGATGATTTGCCGCTCAAACGCTGTGTTTTTGACCGTTCGGGCGTAGTCAAGCGCAAATACCAGTCCAAAAGCGGTATTTTGATGCACTCCCGTGCGGTTGGGATACGTCTGTTTGGGCAAAAAAGCCGCCCAAAGATGTAAGACCTGTTGCGTAAGTGGACGCAAGTTTTTGTGCCATTCACGGCCTTGCTTGTCATCCCAAGTATAAAGTTCTTCGTCCAATTTCAAGAGCCATGCCCAGCCATAGGTGCGTTCAAAAGTCTTCGACAAGCTATATTTGGTAAAATACTCCGCCTCGGCTTTCATTTTTTCGGGCTGAAAGCTTCCGTCCAAAATCTTGCGAATTTGAGCTTCTTCGGGCAAGTTTTTGAAAGTTTTGAGTAACTTCACCAGCATCCAATGCCCATGCACCGACGAGTGCCAATCCAAACAGCCATAAAAAGCTGGATGCAACTCTTTGGGCGTAAGCTTAGCATCGAGTGCGGTCTCTATGGTATGTCCTGTTTTGTTGGGGTACTCGGTATGAATACAATGAAGGGGCAATTTTGCCAAAAATGAAGCCCCCGCGGGAGTCAAGCGCAACTGCTCATTTTGGGTAGTTAAGTAGGGGTTTTGCGCCAAGGTTGCCACAGAAAAAAACAACAAGAATAAAATTAAATATTTCATTGATAATCAATACATTAACTTTTTACTTTTACCTTCTACCTTTTATCTCCGCTTAAAACACCCACGAACTTACTAATTTTAGCCGTTTTTAACTTTGTGTATGCCATTTTTTAATTCTTCCCATCAAAAACGTTTTGTATTCTCACTGTGTCTATTGCCCTTGGTCATTTACGCAGTGTTTTTTGAAGCCATCGCGCTCAACGCCAACTACGTTGCGTACGACGATATTCACGTTTTGCAAATCATTGAACAGTGGCAACAAGCCGCTAATTGGTACGAAAAATTGGATTGGCTGACGGTCGGCTTTCCCGAACATCGCATTGTTTTTACGCGTTTGGTGGTACTCCTCTCCTACTGGACGACGGGCTGGGTTAATTTTAAAAACCTGATGATTATCAGCAACTTACTGTGGATTAGTCAATTAGGTATTTTATACCAAATTTTCAAAAAACTTCGCCTACCACTTTTCTATTTTATTCCGTTTTGTTGGATTTTGCTTTGCGTTCATTCATTTGAAAATATCTTTTGGGGGACGAGTTCGTTGGGCAACTTTGGCCTATTATTTTTTGTGATGACGGCAGGGTATTTTTTCACCCAGCCCAGCCCCCGAAATCTCTATCTTGCACTACTATTTTCGTTTTTTGCCACGTTTACCTACGGAAACGGCCTGCTGACTTTTCTTATCGGAGGTTTCATTTTAGTACTTACTCGCCGTTGGCGCGATTTAGCCATCACGGGCCTATTCTTTGCCTTTTCCATGCTCCTGTATGCGCTTACCCGCGCCCATGCCTCACCGAGTGGATTGGATTTGACTCAGCCCCAAAACTATTGGCTGGCATTGACGTGCTTTTTTGCCTTCATTGGTTCTTCCGTCAATTTCGACGTTTATGCACCTTCGACGCTGGCTATGTGGGCATCGGTAGTTTGGGGGGCATTGCTCTTGGGTAGCGTGTTGTGGCTTCTGATCAAGGATGTAAAAATGAAAGGCTTAAAGTTTGAACTCAACTCCGTCCAACTTTTTGCGTTGTTTCTTTTACTCTTTGTTTGTTTTTCGGCGTTGGGCGTTGTTTTTAAACGCGCCGAAGGCGACGGCCTCATTGGGATGTTCAAAGGTCGCTACCGAATGTATCCTACTTGGCTGTTTATCGTTGGTTATTTGTTGGTTCTCAATTGGGGCAAAGGACTTTACTCTCGTGGGTTCTTACCCGCGGCGATTGGCTCGGCTATGATATTCAACCTACTTATTCTCTATTATGCCATTGCTCCTGCCGTCAACAACCGTCGCATGGCCGTGGCTCAGGAGTTCAATTCCATGTATAACGCTGATTTGCTGGGACTTAAAATGTTTGATTTGACGGGAGAAGATTTTTTACGACTCCAAAAACTATATCGTCCCCATTTGTTTTTTAAAGTGGCTGAAAAGTCACTTATTTCGGAAAAAGATTCGCTGAAAACTGACGGAATTTTCGCAGTGGATTCGGTCTATTTTGCGGAGAATAATCTATACATTCAGTACCAAAAAGACTTTATTCGCCCTATCAAAGATGTCAACGATGGTGCTTATTTGATACTTAAATCTTCGCAGCACACCTATATGAGTGCTGGAATACAGCAGGCACTTCCCCTGAAAACCTTCATTCGACGAGGTTGGTACTGGAATAAAGGCTTCACCGCAACCTTCAATCGGGCATCAGTAGCCAAAGATAACTATGCTCTATACGTATTGCTGCGTCAAAATGGAGTAAATCAACTTCTTGATACCCAGCGAAGAATAACTTTTTAACAGGGTGGCAGTCGGACATCAGCAATCAGCAATCAGCAATCAGCAATCGGCAATCAGACATCGGCAATCGGACATCAGCAGTCGGCTAAGATTTCAGCACTTTCGAGTAGGTTTTTGATGGGATAATAAGCACTTTTTTCGGGTGTGGCTTTCAATGGTAATAGCGGTTCACCGTGCCGACTCAATACCCCTACCCATTCTCCTTCGGGAGAATTATCCACAAAATGCTGCCATAGATAGTCATTGACCCGCTGCCATTGTTTCAACAAAGCGCGGTCTTGAAGTACCATGTAAGCCCTTAATAAGGCCGTACAAGCTTCCAATTGTACCCACGCATATTTGTAGTAGGCTTCTGGCTCAGAGGCAGGTAGGCTTTTTACGTCCAACCAATAAAAGTAACCACCGTAGGCCTCATCCCAAGTAGTCTCGGCCAAATACGCTATATGTTGGGCTAATTGCCGCCTCAACTGGCGTTTATTCAGTTCTTTGGTTAAATCATAAAAAGCATTGAAAGCCTCAAAAACACGTCCCGCGTGAATCCTCCGCCCCAACAAACAATCGGAATATCCACCCTCTGAAAAAACGTTTTCGAGTAAAATGTTTGCCCGTGGCTCCCAAAAATGCTTGGTAATCTCGTGTAACAATAGCTCTCCTCTTTCCCGAAACAGTTTTTCGCTTAGCAGATTTTTGGTAGCTACGAGGAGGCGGGCCAATGCACTGAGTTCTCCTAAATTTTTCAGAAATCGTCCTGATAGTAAATCTTCAACTCGCTTTTGGAGACGTTTTTCCCGACGGCGAAAAGCTTTTACTAACCCTTTCTTAACAGCCTCCGAATACTGTTCTTCCTGGGTCAAATCGTACAAAATACTCCAAGCTTCAATAACCGCTGCTTCGGGCTGTGCATTGGAAGCTGCCACCACACCACGTCCCGTACAATCTACCACCTCCCACCAATTTTCTTTGGTATCGGCAGCGTATTGAAGCAAGAACTCCCCTCCTTGGCGAGCATGTTCAAGGTACTCGGGACGGGGTTCAAATTGGTATAGTTTAGCAAAAGCCCACGCTTGTTGCCCATGCCATTCAATCCACTTATCGGACGAAATCACCTCACCTTTGGCCGATAACACACAAAAATATCCGCCATTGTTTACGTCTAAGGCAAAACTTTCCCAAAACGGAACGATGCGTCGAAGAAGGTCTTGGCGATATTGTTGGGCGTAAACAAGTAAATTCATACGGCAAAAATAGATTTTTTTTTACCTTTGTTGTGCAATCTAACTTTATTGCCTCTGCAACTATTTTCTTCTTTTCAAAAGCCTGATAGGGTGGCGTAACGGTTCTCAGCCGTTATCGAGTCTTTGTGGTGTTTTTCACAAAGATTTTTTTAATTGTTTTACGTCCAAACTAACACTTCTTAATGTTTTATATCGAATCAAATCGTTTGCAGCTCATCCCGCTCACTACTTCTCAATTACAACTTCATGCCAGCGATTACCTTGGCCTTCAAAAATCGTTGGGGCTTACGCCCCGCCTCATGCAAATGGAAGAATACTTCCAAAATGAATTTGACGATGCCCTTGCCAACTATTGGCTTCCCGAAACCGCTGCCAATGGTTCCAATTATCAATGGTTTACCAATTGGCTCATTGTTGATAAGACGCAAAACTGCGTAGCGGGGGGAATTGGCGTAGCTGGGCTACCCAACGACCAAGGGGAAACCGAAATAGGTTATGGCATTGACCAATCGTACCGTGGAAGAGGTATTGCTACCGAAGCTCTTACTTGCCTAACCCAATGGGTATTTAAACACCCCGCTGCAAAAGCCCTGATTGCCCATACCCCCGTTGATTTAATCCATTCTCAGCGTGTTTTGGCAAAAGCAGGTTTTTGAGCGAATCAGTGAGGAAAATGGGATTATTTTGTGGCGAAAAATGAAGGCAAATTAGGTAACCCTTTCAAAAAGCAGTACGTTTGCTAAAAAAAGCACAATGAAAATAGCACCCAATCAAGTCGTAGCATTGGCCTACGAACTTAGCATAATGAACGACACCGACGAGTGGCAAATGGTAGAAAACGTTGGCCAAGACCAACCCATGTATTTTATCCAAGGCATGAGTGGTTTGCCCGATAGCTTTGAAGATAAAATTGACGGCCTATCGGTAGGAGATAGCTTCGATTTCAAAATCTCAGCCGAAGAAGGATACGGAGACTACGACATGGAAGCCGTAGCCGAACTTCCTATTGATATTTTTAAGGTGGATGGACAAGTGCAAGAAGACCTACTTCAAGTGGGCAACATGATTCCGATGACGAACGAAGAAGGTCATCGTTTGGTAGGCCAAGTGGTAGAAGTCAACCGTGAGTTTGTACTGATGGACTTCAACCATCCTTTGGCAGGTCGGGAGATGCACTTCAAAGGACAGGTCATCAAAGTACGTCCTGCCACCGCTGAAGAGCTGGAACATGGCCACGTGCATGGTGAGGGAGGCGTAGAACATTAGAAAGTATAAGGGTTAAAGTAAAAAGTGTAAAGGGAAAATAGTATTTAATCTTCTCTTTACACTCTTTCCTTTAACCTTTACAATTAAATACTTGGTTCTTGCTGACTAAGGCAGTGAAAACTTCCCAATCCCCACACAATTTCGGTCGAATCAATCCCTACTACCTTTCGGTCGGTAAAACACGCACTAATAATATCCAACGCTTTCTGATCGTTGGCACAGCGAAACGTGGGTACAATCACGGCGGCATTGCTAATATAAAAATTGGCGTAAGAGGCGGGCAGTCGCAAATCTTCACTGTACAAAGGCGTAGGCATGGGCAACTCCACAATGTTGAGTTGTTTACCGTTTAAAAGCCGCATTTGCTTCAACTCGTGCAGGTTTTCTTGCAAAATTTCATAATTCGCATCCGCCTTATTTTCTTCGATAATGGTTACGACGGTATCTTCATTCACAAAGCGAACAGTGTCGTCAATGTGTCCGTCGGTGTCGTCGCCTACAATACCGTCACCTACCCAAAGCACTTGCTCCACCCCGTAATAATCGCACAAATATTGTTCTATTTGCTCTTGGCTGAGGTGTGGGTTACGGTTTTTGTTTAGCAAACACGCCCGACTCGTCATCACCGTTCCTTTGCCGTTGAACTCTACCGAACCGCCTTCCATGATGATTCCTGGCGTAACGTACTCAAGTCCCAAATAATGCGCAATAGCAACAGGAATGAGGTCGTCATGATTGAAGGGAGGGTACTTTCCCCCCCAAGCATTGTAGCCCCAATTCAACACCAAACGCTCTTTGGTTTCAGGATTAATGACAATCCCTGGACCGTGGTCGCGGCACCACGAGTCGTTGGTGGCGTGTAGTGGGAGTTCAATTTGATTCATGTCCACGCCCGCCCCCAACAAATGCAGTTTTATGGTTTGCTGAACGATTTCGTTGTGCGAATTGATACAAACTTTCTCTCCTTCACTAATCGTCTTGATAAATTCAAGGTAAGCAGGCAGCATTTTAGGTTGCCGCTCGTACGTCCAAGATGCCTCGGTGTGCGGAAAACTAAGCCAAGTGGCGCGGTGGGGGTGCCATTCGGCAGGGAAGAAGAAGCCTCGTTGTTTGGGCGTTGGTTGATTTGACATAGTGCAAAAGTGCTATTCAACATTTTTGAGGCTGCAAAAATAGACAGAAAAGTAGATTGTTTTGCGACCACGGTGACGGATAGGTTTCTAAAATTCTTTTATATTTATAGAAAATTTCTGATCACTCTTAAACTCTCTACCCAATGCGTTTTGGTATTTACTTCCTTTTGACCGCTTTTTTATTCATTAGCTTCGCTGGTCAGGCCCAGAAAAAATATCCTTTTATCAAAAGCGGTGGTGCTATGTTTGAAGTCCCCGAAGCCGAGCCCATAGCCGATAAAAAGATGAAATACAAGGTGTTGTACGAAATATCTAAAGGGGCAGACAAACCCGATTCGGTCAATGCTACGCTGGACAAATTGGCTCGCTTGGTCAATCTGCACCTTTCAGCGGGTATTCCGAAAGAGAATTTGGACGTAGTAGCCGTGGTTCACTTTCTGGTCACACCTCTCATTTTGAGCGACGAAGCATATAAGAAAAAGTACGGAGTGGCCAATCCCAATACAGCTCTTATCAATGAATTGACTGCCAACGGCGTGAAAATATACATCTGCGGACAATCGCTCTACATGCGTAAATTGGAAAAAGAACCCCGCAACTCTAACATTAAAGTGACGCTTTCGGCCATGTTGCTCATGACTACCCTGCAATCGAAGGGGTATGTAATGGTGATACCGTAACCGTAAGTATTAACTATACCATCCTATTGCAAATATTCGCGCTTAATCCGACAGGCGTAGAATTTAGTAGGAAAGATGAAACTCGTCAGGGAAAAATCACTGCCTGGCATAGAAGAATACATCCATAGCAGACGTTTGGGATAATTAGAGCCTTTTGCAACGCCGCAATATCCCCAAGCTTCGTTCCAAAATTGTGCAATATCTCCTTCTTTTAATTCATTTAGCGTTAATTCGGTAGCTATACCTCTATGTACCAAGTTATAAACAATTCCTTTAAGTCTTGCTGCAAAAAAGTAATTCTGGTTGATTTGTGTAATACTGTAACCAATGATTGTAGGCTGTCTGACTGATGACGTATATCAATGCCACAGGTAATCAACAAGGCATTATCCCCATCAAAGAGTCGAGAAGTATCATTAATAGACTTAGGACTTACGCAATCAAATAGCTAATTTGCTGAAAATTATCCTTGTAAAGGTTTGGAGTCTTTACAAGGATTAATTTGATAATCAATGTATTAAACTAAACTTTGCGTAAGTCCTAAGACTTTCGCTTATCTGCTGAAATTGAGACAGAAGCATTGCAACAAGCAAACGAGTAGTCAGGTTTCTATTGTTTTCGAGTCGAATGATACAGCCACAAGGAAACAATCCGGCTTTGTTTGAGGTTTTATCAGTAATTTTGTTGCGCTAAACGGGGCAGAGCTTCGGCTACATGCCACTTTAGAAAAGGTGAAACTTACACCTACCAACTGTAAACCGTAAAATTGTACACTGATGACTACCCTCAACGACACAGTCTCGCTCCAAGACGCGATAAAGTCGTATCAATATTGTAACTCCCTCACCGAATATTCGCGCCGTAAAACCATCACGGTCAACATCGGAGGCCTTCCCCTTGGTTCCGACTATCCCATTCGGGTACAGTCTATGACAACGGTGGACACCATGAACACCGAAGGCTCCGTTGAGCAGGTGATTCGTATGGTGGAGTCGGGCTGTGAGTACGTGCGCATCACTGCACCGAGTGTAAAAGAGGCTCAAAATCTGGAGAATATTCGCAAAGGACTTCGTGCTCGCGGTTATACCGTTCCGTTGATTGCCGATATTCATTTTACGCCCAATGCCGCCGAATTGGCCGCACGGATTGTCGAAAAAGTACGCATCAATCCAGGCAATTACGCCGACAAAAAACGCTTTGAACTCATAGATTATACCGAAGATGAGTACCAACGAGAGCTGGAACGAATCCGCGAAAAATTTATCCCGCTCATCAAAATCTGTAAAGAATACGGTACAGCCATGCGAATTGGTACCAATCACGGTTCCCTTTCCGACCGGATTATGAGCCGCTACGGCGACTCGCCTTTGGGGATGGTGGAGTCGGCCTTGGAGTTTTTGCGGATTTGCGAAGAGTTCAATTACCATGAGGTCGTACTTTCGATGAAATCCAGCAATCCGTTGGTGATGGTCGAAGCTTATCGTTTGTTGGTCAATCGCCTGGACAGCGAAGGCTTGAAGCCCTATCCGCTGCATTTAGGAGTGACCGAAGCGGGCGAAGGCGAAGACGGTCGCATTAAATCGGCAGTGGGCATCGGTACTTTATTAGAAGATGGACTGGGCGATACGGTTCGCGTGTCGCTGACCGAAGATCCAGAATTTGAAGCGCCTGTGGCTAAAGCATTGATTGATAGGTACAATCATCGTGCCCAACAAAGCAAGCCCATTGCGTCGGTGGGGTCTTACCCCATCAACCCTTTTCAGTATAGCCGCCGCAAAACCCACGAAGTATATAATTTGGGTGGACACAATGTCCCCCGCGTCATTGCTGATTTTTCCCAAATTGAAGTGACCCAATATGAAGATTTGCGCAGCATAGGTCATTTTTATCTACCTGTCCCCGATAAGTGGAAAATGAATGATATTGGTGCAGATTTTATTTATACAAGTACCCATCCCGTACCGTTTATGCTGCCGATGGGATTGAAAGAAATCTTAGACTACGAAGTTTGGGAAAATCAACCTGACCGCGATAATAAATTTCCACTTTTCCGTTTAGAGGAATTTGAGAAATCTACCATCAAAAGTAACACGCTGAATTTTATTTTGGTTGATACTTCCTCGCAAATAGATGCCGCGGCAATTGCCCAAGTGCCCGCTGTTTTAATTCTCCAGAGCCAAAATGCCCATGCCATGCCCGAAATGCGGCGGTTTATGGTTGATTTATTGGAAAAAGGCATCCATTGCCCTGTGGTCATTCAGCGAACGTATTCTGCTCAAAACGTAGATGAACTGTCGCTTTTCGCCGCTACTGACTGTGGTGGACTGCTCGTGGACGGATTAGGCGATGGGGTGATGTTGAGTGTGCCAGCAGGTGATTTAAACTTGGCCAAACAACAAAATAGCATTGCTTTTGGCATTTTGCAAGCTGCTCGTACGCGGATGTCCAAAACCGAGTATATTTCTTGTCCTTCTTGTGGCCGTACGCTGTTTGATTTACAAGAAACCACGGCCATGATTCGCAAGCGAACCGACCACCTCAAAGGTGTGAAAATTGGCATCATGGGCTGCATTGTAAACGGCCCAGGCGAAATGGCCGATGCCGATTATGGTTATGTAGGGATTGGAAAAGATAAAATTGCACTGTATCGTGGGCAACAAGTGATTAAAAAATCAGTGCCTGCGGCGGCGGCGGTTGATGAGCTTATCAATCTGATAAAAGAAGACGACAAATGGTTTGAGCCAGAAGCGATTGAAATGATATAAAGCCCCCACTAATTCATTATTTCGCCTATTTGATTATTTTTGGATATGAACGTACAAGACATAGAAAAAGAAATTCAACGACTTCTTCCTGAGCAGGTGCAAGAATTAGCAGCTTGGTTTGATGAATATCGTTCTACTCTTTGGGATGAAAAAATAGAACGTGACCTCAATGCTGGCCGGTTAGATAGTATGATTCAAAAAGCACAAAATGCGTACTCTAATCGTCAATGTAGGGAAATATGAGGCACATTGCAACGGATGAATTTTGGGAGTGTTATGACAAACTTCCTAAACAAGTCCAAGAATTAGCGGATAAAAACTATGATTTACTCAAGCAAGACCCTAAACATCCGTCCTTACATTTTAAAAAAATCGGAAAATTATGGTCGGTAAGAGTGGGAATTCATTTCCGAGCATTGGGAGTAGGAATTGATGAAGACATAGTTTGGTTCTGGATTGGTTCCCATGCAGATTATGACAAACTAATTGAAAGACAATGAAAAAAATAATTAACTTTTTAAGCTTAGGAGAAGTGTTCGGGTATTTTATTCGGGTATTTCAAAAACCTGATCCATCACGTCCCAATACTTCCTCATTGCGGATGATGCACGGTATCAACCGTATTTCCATCGTTATGTTTTTGTTTTGTGTCTGCGTAATGCTGTACCGCTTCTTGACAAGGTAAACAAACTATACTCAAAGGCAATAAGTTTGCAAAGTCAACGAGGCACAAAGTGTTATTAATCAGCTATGAACATCGAATCTTTTCAAGCTTATTGCCTTGCCAAGGCAGGTGTCACCGAAGAATTTCCCTTTGGCGAAGAAACCATGGTGTATAAAGTACTGGGTAAGATTTTTGCCTTGACTTCCTTAGATACTACTCCTTTCAGCATTAATCTCAAATGCGACCCTGAGCTTGCCCTTCAGTTGCGAGAAGAGCATGATTGTGTGCAGCCGGGCTATCACATGAACAAAAAACACTGGAATACCATCGTTGTAGATGGCTCGGTAAAAGATATTCTACTCCGTGAATGGATAGACCATTCTTACGATTTGGTGGTACAGGCTTTACCGCGTAAATTGCGCGAACAGTTAAGCTAAAAAAATGAACATACATTCAACTCGCCAAAACCTGCTCTCCCAACTTCAACAAATTCGGCAGACGGTTGAAAAAGAATTTGAACCTTTGTCGGAAGCACAAATCCAGTGGAAACCAGCCCCCGACAAATGGGGTGTGTTAGAGTGTTTAGTACACCTTAATATGGCCAGTCAATACTATGTCAGCCAACTCAAATTCAAACTGGAACATACGCCGAGCAACCACCATATTCCTAAGGAATTTGAGATGAGTTTCAACGGTAAAATGATGTTGAGTTTTGTTGACCCTAAGTCGAGTCGTAAAGTTCCTTCCCCCGCCATGTTCAAGCCCAAGTCGTATCATTTGGACACGCTCCAAGTATTGAAACGTTATTACGCTATTTTACAAGATTTAGAAGAAGTGGTTCAAAAATCTGACCACATAGACTGGAATACTAAAGTACTTTCTCCTTTTACAAGTTGGCTAAAATTCCGTTTGGGCGATGTATTAATTTTTGTGATAGCTCACCATCAGCGTCATCTTAACCAAGCTTTGCGCGTACTTCAACACCCAGCTTTTCCTAAGTAGGAATTTGACTTAAAAACGCGATTTTTA
>JBGAUP010000094.1:0-19171 GCA_044228585.1 Runella sp.
ATCATGTAGGCCATCATTGGGTTGAGTTCGCCGCTTAAAAGATCTAAAGCATTCTTGGTAGAAATTTCCATGGCGCACTCGGTTTCGAGGTCGTCGTTGGTGACTATGTTAGGTACTTGCTTGGTATCTACTGAAATGATGCCTTCGTCGGTGATAAATTTGAAAGTAGCGTCGAGGCCGCTATCGGTTCCAACGAGCGTTTGAACGCGCTCCGTAAGTGATTGTAAGCTCATAAAAATTGGTTTTTAGTTTAAAAAATCAGAATTTAGGAAGCAAAATTAGTAGTCCTTTGTACACAACCAATACAATTCATCACAAATCCAATTTTATGAAACCTTCCCTGCTTGTTTGTCTCCTGTTTGTTAGTGCTTTAACAGCCGCTGCCCAAAAGAAAATCATTAAAACCGACCAAGCCCCTGTACCCATTGCACCCTACAGCCAAGCGGTGGAAGCCAACGGATTGATTTTTGTGGCGGGACAAATTGGACTGAATCCCCAAACCCGTCAGTTGGTCACGGGAGGGTTTGAGGCTGAGGCTACTCAAGTGATGGACAATATCAAGGCAATACTTCAAGCTACAAATCTCACGATGGATGACATTGTCAATACCACGATTTACCTCAAAGACGTGGCCAACTTCCAGAAAATCAATGATATTTATGGAAAATACTTCAGCGGAAATTTCCCTGCTCGTACTACCGTAGGCATCAATAATTTGCCTGGTGGCGCCAGCGTCGAAATCGCCGTTGTAGCCATGCGTGGGCCTAAACGGAAGTAGTTTTGTAGTCCACAGTTGGCAGTCCGCAGATGGGTGGCTTACCGTTGGTGGTGAAGTTTGGATTTACTGTTAATTAAGTAAAAATGCAACATTGATTTAACAAATGTTATTTGGTTCGTTGTTGACGCGTATTTTGCTGATTATCAGCTGATTAAATTCCGTTAAGTCTATTTTGAATCCATTAAATCTATCTTAAATCTGCACATTTACTTACGGGCTGCCTACTATAAACGGTGGACTTTAAATTAACTCCCTAAGAATTTAGTTAAATAATTTGCAAAACTAAAATTTTAGTTTTTACTTTGTTTCACTTTACAACTAACCTACTTTAAAAATAATGAGAGAACTTACCAAGGCAGAAGAAGAAATCATGCAAATCCTGTGGGATTTGGAAAAAGGGGTTGTTTGGGACGTGATTGAGCATTTGCCGGAACCCAAACCCGCCTACAATACCGTCTCGACTTTTATCCGAATTTTGGAACAAAAGGGCTTCATAGATCACCGCGCTATCAGTGGGAAAACTTACGAGTATTTTCCAATTGTGACCAAAGAAGACTACCGCGCTCACGAAGCTAATAAGTTGGTTAACAATTACTTTGAAGGCTCTTTGAAAGAACTGGTTTCGTTTTTTGTGCAAGACAAAAACCTAAGCCTCAACGATGCCGATGAAATTATCAAGATGTTACAAAAAGGTCAACAATAAGTATTCCCAAAGCCCTTAACCTATTAAAACACATGGAATTCTTCATTTATCTTGGAAAAGCTGGGGCAGGAATGGTTGCCCTGTACATAGTGTACTGGTTGTGGTTACGTAAGCATACTTACTTTGCTTTCAATCGTTTTTATCTGTTAACATCCCTGTTGATTTCGCTGGGAGCACCTTTTGTTGTTTTGCCCGAAAAAGCCCCTGAGCCTATGCCCGCTATGATGCTTGCTTTGGAGCCTACATCGGTGGTTTATCAGCCTGTGGCCAAACCTCTTCTTTCCACAGAAGAAATCTTCCAACTCGTTTATCTTTTGGGAGTACTGTTCATGCTCGGACGATTAGGGCTTCATCTTTGGCAAGTCATAAAGACCATCCGTTCGGGGGAGCGGTTGCATTCAGACAAATACGTACTGGTGCGAGCCAGCAATGAAAGGGTGTCTTCCTTTTCTTTTTTGAACTACTTGGTAATTAGCCAAAAAGACACAGAGCCGTACGGAGAGGTAGTACTTCGGCATGAGTTGGTGCATATTCGTGAGCGGCACAGTTGGGATTTGTTGTGGGTAGAATTGGTACACGTTTTTATGTGGTTTAATCCTATCTTGATTTTTTACAAACGCTCACTCAAAGAAATCCACGAGTTTATTGCCGACGAGCAAGCCACCAATGGCGACCGCTTCGCCTACGCCCGTACGCTTGCAGGTTATGCTTTTGGGGTGTCACCGCAGGTATTGACCAATAATTTTTTTGATATAAATCAACTTAAAAACAGAATAGCCATGTTAACAAAAAATCGTAGTTCGCGCTGGGTACTGGGTCGGTACTTGTTGGCGTTACCCGTTATTGCTGGATTAGTGGTGTTAGTGGCTGCCCGCAGTGCCGATCCAGAGGCTCTTACCTTTGGGCAAACAGCCGAAGAACTTACCGTAAAAGGACGAATAACCACTTCCGATGGCAAAGGATTGCCGGGGGTAGCTATTGTTATTGCCAATTCGAATCGTGGCACAACTACCGATGTGGAAGGCAATTACCTGATTAAAGTAATGAAAGGGAAGCAGTTGGTGTTTTCGTTTGTAGGCTTTAAAACGCAGGTGATAGACATTACGAAAAGCGAGCAAAACGTCATAATGCAACCAGAACCCAAGGAGTTAGGAGAAGTAGTAGTGGTAGCCTATGGCAATGAACCTACGAAGGGAGAAGTAGTAGCGGTGCAAAAACTGGTCGAACCCACAAAAAACGGAGACGTATTTACGGTAGTAGAGCAAAATCCAGAATTTCCAGGCGGATTAAGTGAACTGGGTAAGTATTTAGGACGCAATATCAGGTATCCTTCGGCAGCTCAACGTGCCAATGTACAGGGAAAAGTATTTGTGCAGTTTGTGGTGGGTAAAGACGGAGACATTCGTGACCCAAAAATCTTGAAAGGCATTGGTTTTGGCTGCGACGAAGAGGCCCTGCGGGTTACTTTAAATATGCCCAAATGGAATCCGGGCAAACAAAATGGGAAAGAGGTAGCGGTGCAATACAATTTGCCTATTTCGTTTGTGTTGGAGAAATCCAATGCAAAAAAAGAGAGTGCTGATAAAAACCCTGAATTCCCTGGCGGCACACCTGCGCTGAATCAATATTTTTCCACCAATTTAAAATATCCGACGGCTGCTGCAAGAGCGCACGTAGAAGGAATTGTGCTGGTGAGTTTTACGGTTACCAAAGAAGGGGCTATCAAGGATATTGTGATAGATAAAGGGATTGGGTTTGGGTGCGATGCTGAAGCTGTGAAGTTAATCTCAAAAATGCCTAATTGGAATCCAGCCTTCAAAGAGGGTCAACCCGTGGATGCAAAATTTACTCTACCCATTTCGTTTGTGTTGGAGCAAAAAGAGCCTTCCGTCAAGCTGAATAGTACTCATCCAGCAACGGGAGGGGGGAGTCTTTATCGCTACAATCCTTCGATAAAAGTAAATGGTAATAAACCACTTATTTTAGTAGATGGGGTTCGGGTAGAGGGTGACTTAGATGGAAGATGGAATCCTGAAGATATTGAAAGCATTGATGTTCTAAAGGATGAGTCAGCGACTAAAATTTATGGCTCTATGGGAATGAATGGTGTAGTGAGAATTACTACGAAGAAGGCTGCTGACGCTACCAGAGTTAGGAAAGTAGCATCTCAAAAACTCATGCCTGAAAATGCACTATGGCTTTTAGATGGGAAAGAAGTCGAGAAAGAACAAGTTGAAAAACTGAGTCCTGACAGCATCCAAAGTATGAATGTATTGAAGGGAGAGGAGGCGACTAAGAAGCACGGCGAAAAAGGAAAAAATGGAGTTATTGAGATAACAACGAAGAAAAACTAATCCACACAGCCAATAAGTACAGAAGCGAAGGTAGTAGCCTTCGCTTTTTTGTTGTTATTTTGCGCCACAAATAAGTAAAAAATGATTGAAACCCGCGCTTACGCCCGTGCAGGGCTTTTAGGAAACCCTTCTGATGGTTATTTTGGAAAAACTATTTCTATTTCAGTGCGTAATTTTGGAGCTTCTATCACGCTCTATGAATCGCCCGAATTGCAGATTGAACCCCAAGTACAAGATACCAATATCTTCAAAAATATTTTTCACCTGCGCGATACCATCAGCACGTTGGGTTATCACGGTGGAGTACCGCTGGTTAAAGCAGCTATCAAGAAGTTTGTAGAATACTGCGAAAAAGAAGGTATCAAACTCTCCAACCAAAACTTTACGATACGTTACCGTACCACTATTCCGCGTCAAGTGGGTTTGGCGGGGTCGAGTGCCATCATTGTGGCCACGTTGCGGGCACTGATGCAGTTTTATAAAGTTGAAATTCCCTTACCTTTATTACCTACTTTGGCATTGAAAGCGGAAGTAGAAGAACTCGGCATTACAGCAGGCTTACAAGACCGCGTAATTCAGTGTTACGAGGGTTGTGTTTACATGGATTTTTCAAGAGAATTGATTGAAAAACAAGGGTATGGCTATTATGAGCCGCTTGATCCGCGTTTGTTGCCTAAATTGTACATTGCGTACAAAACTGACCTTAGCAAAGTATCGGGGAAGGTGTTGAACAATATTCGTCAGCGTTGGGATCAAGGAGATCCGCACGTGGTGGGTACAATGCAAAACATCGCAGGGGTAGCAGGCGAAGGTTGTGAAGTCATCAAAAACCAAGACTACAAACGTTTGGGCGAGTTAGTGAATCAAAACTTTGATTATCGTGCCCAAATTATGACCATCACCGACCGCAACCAAGCCATGATAGATACGGCTCGGGCTTGTGGAGCATCGGCTTCGTTTACGGGATCGGGAGGGTCTATCATCGGCATTTATCGCGATGAAGAAATGCTCAATCGGCTTTTTGTAGAGCTCAAAAAACAAAACGCACGGGTTATCAAACCTTTTATCGTTTGAAATGTTAGAAATTAATAGAACCTCGTTCTATTATAAAAAATGATAAACCGTACCCGAGTTTTTAATGATGCTTTGTTGGAGCCTTACCGTCAAGTAGGAGATGTAGCCGCTGATACTGTCGTAGAACACATCGCAGCGCAGCAGGGAAGGGAAGGATTGGCGCGTTTTATGCCATACTTGGGAGATTTTCAAAATTTATCCCTTGCCGAACAGCTTCCCGAAGTACAAACTTTTTTCCAAAAACACCGCCATTTGCCCTCCTTCGCTAATCCCCTTCAGATGGAAAAGGCAATGTCCTTTTTTTGGAAACATGACCAACAAATCGCCTTACTTCTGGGTTGTTATTCATTGCCTTATTGTTACGCGGCGGCTGATGGAGCACAGGTGCTTTGGATTTCTGAACGCATCAAAAATGATACCTATAAACGTTTGGAAGAAACGGGCGAGTTCGTTTTTGGGATTATGCAAGAGCGTGATTGGAGCAACGGGAGAAACGTTATTAAAATACTAAAAATCAGGCTTATGCACGCCGTTGTGCGTTATTTTACGCGTCGTGCCAAGCAGTGGGATTATACTTGGGGCGAGCCAATCAACCAAGAAGATATGTCGGGTACGAATCTGGCTTTTTCTTATATCGTGATTCGAGGCTTGCGAAAATTGGGCATTGCAACAAACGAGGCCGAAGAAGAGGCTTATTTACATTTTTGGAGTGTAGTAGGAGTACTATTGGGAGTGGAAGAAACGCTTTTGCCGCAAAATCTACGTGAGGCATTCCACCTTGACCGTGCCATTTTTCGTCGTCAGTTTAAAGTGTCAGAAGCGGGGGTAGGGCTTACCCAAGCACTTACCAAGGTGTTGCAACAGCAAGCCCCTGAAACCGCTCTCCGTAACTTCCCCTTAGCTCAAATGTGTTTTCTATTGGGGAATGAGGTTGCCGATTTATTAGGGATTCCCCAAGTGCCTTTGGAGGAGAAAATTATCAAATTTTCTACCCAAATCCCTCTCTTTCGTACTTTGTTTCGTCAGCAACGAATTGCCTCGCCCGTGTTGGAAAAATACCAACGGTAGTTTGGTAAATAATAAAAGACATAAATTTTATGCCTTTTATATTGCAAAAAACAACAGCTTTCTCTTAATATTGTGGTTTAGTACCCTAACCAACTAAATATGAGAAAAACTCTACTGCCTCTTTTGGGCATCATGCTGTCGTTTTGTATTACTTACGCCCAAACCAGCTACGAAACCTATTTTCAAGAAGGACTTACCAAACAAAATAAAGGCGATTTAGCGGGCGCAATGTTAGCTTATACATCGGCTATTCAAGCCAATGTAGATCATGCATCCAGTTACTACCAGCGCGGTTTATTGAAAGTGGCTCTCAAAGATTATCGCGGAGCTATGCGCGATTATGATGAGGCCATTGGCATCACCTCAAAAGACCCCAAAGCTTTCTTGTATCGCGGTATGTGTCGAATGATTCAAGAGGATTTAGGGGGAGCATTACGTGACTTTAATTCGTCTATTGAATTGAATCCCAACGAAGCAAAGGCACTGTTGCAACGTGGTCAAATATGGTTTAAGATGGAGGACCAACGCCGTGCCATGCAGGATTTTGACCGTGGACTGGCTTTGGACCCAAGCAATGCACTGGCGTGGTACAGTCGAGGTCAGTGCAAAGTAGCTTTGGGAGATTTGAAAGGTAGTGTAGGGGATTTTAGCAAGGCAATTGAATTGGGACACAATGCCGCATTTGCAGGAAGAGGAAACGCCCGCACCCGATTGAATGATTTCAACGGAGCGATCACTGATTTGAGCAGAGCCATTCAACTTAACCCCAATGACTCGGAGTCGTTTTACTACCGTGGATTGGCGCGCAGCAAAATGAATAAATTTGCCGAGGCCATGACCGACTATAATGAGGCGATTCGGATTAATCCCCAAAATTATATGGCCTATTATGGCCGTGGAGTGTGTAAAACGAAATTGGGAAATGCCCGTGAGGCAGTGGCCGATTACAACATGGCCATCGAAATCAACGGGGCATCGGCCAGTACTTTGCCTTATTACAATGATTTGATTACCGAAAACACCATTAAATTATTAGATGTAATCGTTCAGAAATATACCCAACCCAAAGACCTATCACCTGGGCGTCCTGAAGTGTATTTGTCGCGGGGGATTGCCAAAAATACAATTGGTGAAGGAAAGTCAGCCATTATAGATTTAGACAAAGCTATTCAGATAGAACCCACCAATTCTGATAGCTATTTCATCCGTGCTGTGGTTAAATCTTCTCTGGGCGATCAAAAAGGAGCATTGGTAGATTGCAGTAGTGCCATCAAATTGGCCCCTCGTCATGCCGAGGCTTTTTTCTTACGCGGGGTGATAAAATATTCACTTTTGGACAAGAACGAGGCTTGTTATGATTTTAGCAAAGCGGGTGAATATGGCTATGCCGATGCCTACAATGTAATTAGTCAAACTTGCGGAAAATAAGGCAAACAGATACTGAAAAAGCTGTTTCTGGTGAAGAGCTGGGTTTATTGAGAATATGGTAGAAACTTATTACTTTTGACTTCAAGACGTACAGTTTTATATTTGTATAGTGATGAAAGTCAGTGTGATATGGATAGGTTTATGGTGGTTGACTACGCTTTCTACTGAGGCGTTTTCGCCTGATTCTTTATGGCGAACTGTCGAGAAAAAGAGTTTCCCAACGCACGAGGAAGAACTCACTTTCCACGATAAAAAGAAGCGCTTTGCTACGCTCAAAATTTTTGATAAATCAGGGACTCTACTGACAGAAACCAATTTTAAAGATTATCGAGCGGGAATTCGTCAAGGTTTTTCAAAAGGATTTTATCCTAACGGGCAACTTTATTGGATTGCTGACTATCGTAATAATGAACTATCGGGGGAATTTAGGGTGTATTATGAAGATGGTACGCTCAAACGCCGAGAACTTCACTGGTCGGGACTGCGAAAAGAAAAACATTGTTACAATCGTGAAGGCGAAGAAATTCCGTTTCATGATTTTTCTAATGGCCCTTTGTTTCCAGGAGGAGAGTATGCCTTACAAGCGTATCTTCGTTCAAAACTAAAAGATGTTCATGTAGGGTCGCAAGGTGAGATGTACACTTTTGAGTTGTTAATTCAAGCAGATAGTTTGGCGTTACTCCAGAGATTTAGTAAAAGTAATTTAGTGACCATTGACAAACTCACTGAAATTATCAAGGATATGCCCAAGTGGATACCTGCTCATTTTGACGATACACCCCACGAACAGACGTACTTAGTAAGCTTACTATTTAAGCGAGGTACGGTGTATTTGTCAGATTTAGCCCTTGATTTTGCGGGTGCGTATCGAAAGCAAATTCAACCTTTTGCCACTCCTACCATGCCTCCTCTTCAAATATTGAGGAGGAGGTAGTAGTAGCTATTTTCTTTAATTACTGTGCTTCTCGCTCCGCCAGTACTTCAGCTAACGGGCGAAAACCCGCAGGTACTTTTTGTTGTTCCTCTTCGGGAGAGTAAGGATACACTTCCAAAATAGGGGTCAAATTCACATCCGTGATTTCGTAAGGAATCAGCATCGTAGCTAAACTCTTTTCGATACGTTCGATGGCTTGTTTGGGGCTATCAGCATTGACGAGCATATAGCTTATAATCTTCTTTTCTTTGGCGTTGGCAGCCCCCTTGCTATCGTCAATGGAAACATAAAAGGTTTTGCACTTGAACCATTTCTCCCCCCCCTCTTCTTCAAAATGAAAGACATCTGATAATTTCATGCGGGTGAGACTACTTACCTGAAAATCAGGTGTGTTGTCGGCTACGACACGATATAGTCGCGCTTCTGCATCTGTGTATGAAACGGCATCCACAAGGTACGCTTCCGAAATGGTTTTAAGCGCACCGTTTTCTTGTTCTTGTTGATATTTGATTTTCCCTAAGTACCAGCTTGGCATAGTTGATAGTTTTACGGTTTGTGGTTGTAAGTATAAGTAACTGAATTAGTTGGTTAGTTGGCTGGGTAGGGTTGGTATATATATCTAAGTTTGTGTTTTCGCACTTAGGTATATTGTACCTAATAAACGCCAAGCAGCTTATAGTTGCTTGGCGTTTATTGAAATCCGTGAAAAAGTGTTACTTTAACTACGGGGTGGTTGCATACAACTGGTTAAACAACAGCTTAAACGTCCCTTGGGCTTGAGCTCGGAAAGTAATTTCAGGTCCAAATACAGTCAATTTACCCGCACCAATCGGAGCTTCAAAGGCAGTTACCCCATCTTGCAAGTACGTTTGCCCCCAAGCCCATCCACTACGGAGAGGTTTGTTGGTCGAGAACCAAATCAACGGTTTTACTTTACCCTTAGCGACAGCATCAGGAGCGATTTTAAATACTGGACTTGAGTCAAAGTAAACGTCCGTTTGTGTCGCCATACCCCAAGTAGCTGATTGGGTGGAATCAAGCGTTACCCGCAAAATACTGCCTGGAATGTAGTATTTCTCTGCTGGCAATGGACGTTCTGTACCCGCAGCAGTCATTTCAACTAACGCATTTCTTACGGGAAGCCCCAAATGATAGGCTAAGTTGGCACTGCTACCAATGGTCACAATACGCCCCCCCTCTTCCAAAAATTTCTTTAATTGAGGAATAGACTTATCAGCTGTGATTCTACCCAATGATGGACGGAATTCCTCAGGGATATCTTCGACTTTAGGTTCACGGCTGGCAAATGCCGCAAAAGGGTCATTTTCGCGGCCCGCACTTGGTGGCGCAGGAATAGCCCGCGTTACAAACACGATTACGTCGTATTTTTTGCGCAAGTCACCTGCATCAATGGCTTTAGAATAAATCACTTCCATTGGGAAATGATATTGTTCCATCAACAAACGCACCCAACCCGAAGGCATCGAACCTCCATAAGTATCCCAAAGGGCAATACGCATGGGTGCTACTTTTGACATTGTTCCTGTTGGCTTTTTTGTTACACCTATTGCTTCAATGCCTAATTCTTTCGCAGATTTTTCTAATAAAGACTTAGCTTTAGGTGAAGAGGGCACATAAAACGCCCCCGCTTCTGCCGTACCGTTTCCTTGTGGTAATCTAAAAACAGGAATACCCGCGCTCAACAAATCATTTACGACAAGGTATGAGTTGTTGGCACGGCTACTCAACGTGTAGCCGGCAGGAGCAGCTGCATCTATTTTTCCCATTGGTGTTTGTAATTCTCCGTACGGAATACGCTCAAAAGGTCCGTCGAAAGCGTTTAACACACGATCGAAGTGTACCCCCATCTGGTAAGCCAATGTCCAACCGGCTGCATCGTAAGGACGGGTAGGAGGGCCGCCAGGGTAAGGGAAATCGTTAGGGTGATCCTGTGGTTCAAACATATCCAATACGTGTGGACGGAACGACTGCGCAGTTTTGACAATATATGACCCTGCGGGATAGGTCTTGCCTTCTACTGTAAACTCAGCCGTGGCCTTGTGCACCAAAATCCCCGTACGAATCAACGCATTTACAAACTTTGTTGCAGTGGCAAAATCAGGCTGGTTGGCCGAAATGATATATCCACGGGCATCACGAGTAGCAGGGTCTTTGAGTACCATGTCATAATATTTCTGTGCGATACCGTTCCCCAATCCAAATGGATTATTAGCTGCTAAGTTTGAGTCTGGCTTGGCGGTACGGTCGTTGTTGCGAGCTTGTGTAATAGCTTCCGAACGTTTGGGGGAAAGCGTCCAATAATCTTTACTTCCCCGTTCAATGGAGTTTTTCCCCATTACGTAAATATTATACAACAATTCATCGGCGTGCCGAGCGGCATAATCCAACACCGCGTAATTGCAAGATACTGAATAGTCAATAGACTGTTTAAAATACCATTTTTGGGGTGTTACAGGAAAAGGGGTATTCCCGTTGGGAATCAACCGATTAGGGATAACGGGAATCGTTTCGGGGGTGGGGCCTCCGATGATTTCGGTCAGTAACCCAATTTGATTGTGAAAGTGAGTCGTAGTGCGCAATCCACCATTGTACCAAGTCGAGAATACTGACCCCCCCAAACGGGTAAAGCCAGGTTTTTCTTCGGCAATCAACCGATTAATCATGGCCGCTCCCAACGCATCAATTCCCGTAATCATCAGAGGGTGAAACACATAGTTGAAAGGGTCACGGTAAGGGGGACCCGCCAATACAGACCCCGCAGGGCCACGTTGGTGGTGGTTGTACATAATTTGCGGAATCCAATCTACAAACAACTGACGACCTACATTTTGGGTCTCCTTGAGTTGGAGCATAAAAAAGTCACGGTTGTTGTCATGACCCGCGTATTTTTCGTACAAACGTGGTAAATGGTCAAGCACACGTTTTTCTGGGGTGGGATTACGCATGTACCAATTTGCCACGAGTTCCTGCCCGTCGGGATTGATATGCGTAAACAAAATCACCACTTTATCCAAAATTCGCATTACCTCGGGATCTTTGCGAGTAGCAAACTGATAGGCGGTTTCAATCAATTGCATCCACGCCACGGTTTCGGTAGAGTGAATACCACCGTCAATCCAGACGATGGCTTTGCCTTCGGCAGCCATCTCTTTGGCTTGGGCATCCGTCAATCCTTCGGCACGGGCCATTTTGGTAGAGATTTCTTGATAACGCGCCAGCTTTTTGTGGTTTTCGGGCGAGGTCACAATCAGCATCGGCTGGTCACGGCCTTCTTCGGTTTTGCCAATATTGACCAACTTTACGCGGTCAGAAGCCGTCAATTTCTTAAAATAGGCTTCGGTCTGGGTATAATTGGCCAACATATAGTCGTCGCCAATGTTAAACCCAAAATGTTCTTTGGGTGATGGCACCTGCGCCCAACCTATACCGCATAGGAGGACAAGGAGAATAAAGGGGGACAGTTTTCTCATTAGGAAATTTAGTTTACTTGTTGACGTTCTGGACACAAAGCCCAATTTACCTCACAAAGTAATAAGAAAATGAGGAAAATTGAATGTTTAATAGGGTATTTGCGGAGGTTTTAACGATAAAGTGCCGTTATTTTGCGATAAAAACGGAGAGTTTTGGCAAGTAACGAACGTTGACAGCGTTTGGAACGCTGTCAACGTTACCAAGCTACCTTACCCATCATTTTTTACAGTTTTCATTTGAATTACATCCACCAAAAAAGCAAATGCCATTGAGAAATAGATATATCCTTTAGGAATTTCGAACTGAAATCCTTCCGCCAACAGTGAAACGCCAATCATCATTAAAAAGCATAAAGCCAAAATTTTAACAATCATCATTAAAAAGCATAAAGCCAAAATTTTAAATGAAGGGTGTTTTCCTATAAACTCGCTAATTGGTTTTGATGCAAACAACATAATTACTACCGTAACAATTACTGCGGTGTACATAACCCAAAGCTCCTGAACCATACCAACGGCTGTAATAATTGAGTCTATTGAGAATACTAAGTCCAGTATTATTACCTCCGAAAGCAATTGCTTAAAACTACTTTTGCTTGGCGTCAACAGAACATCTTCTTTGATTTTTTCAGTTTTATGGTAAATTTCTTTTGTACTTTTATAGATAAGAAAAAGCCCTCCTATAACCAAAATAAGCCCTTTCCCCGAAAAATCAATTTCAAAAATTCTGAATAAAGTTTGGTCTAATTTTAAAATCCATGAAATAAAGGCCAATAGACAAAGCCTCATAACCATGGCTAACCCAATACCCCAAAATCTGAGTTTGTGTCTCTGATTTTGGGGTAGTTTGTCCGCCAAAATGGATATAAAAATTATGTTATCTATGCCAAGGATTACTTCAAGGGCAATGAGGGAAATCAAAGGAATTAAAGCCTCAGTCATACTTTTGGTTATTTAAAATTGATTGGTTCTCCGACATTTTTCTGAGGTTTCCCAAAATCATGTGTTGATACCCGCCTGTACTGTGAATCGGACACTAACGGGGGGCATAGACGGAGGCGGCACACCTACGGTGCTGACTTATTTCAACAAGAACAGCGAAAGAAGCAGATTGTTTTTGTATTGCCTGTGAAACTTGTATTTAAAGGTTTTCTTTTTTGTTGGTGATCCCATTGATCTGATTTCAAGTTTTGTATGTTTAGTTCACCAACAGCCTTCTTTCTTCATAGCAAAATAAGTCCACGCGCCACCAGCAAAATCAAAGGCAGCAAAAGTAAGCATTACAGGTTCCATCATCTGTAAATAAACAAATCCAGAAAAGAAAAGTATAATACTGCAGCGAATGCATACAGTGACTTTGAAAATGACGAGCAGATTGTATTTTGCCGCAACAATATAATAAACGGATAGTGCCATTAGTAAAATCCCAGATAATCTTATCCAAACTTCAATAGTGTTAGCCACACCAATTACTGTAAGAAAAACATTAGGTATTATCAAGAGCGTTGCGCCTACCAGCGTAAGGTAAATACCAAATAGCAGCACACTTTTAGCGGAATGGGTCATTTGATTTATCTGTTTGGTCAATATGTAAATGAATATTGGGTAGTGTGTCAAATTTTCTTTCATTCGTTGATTTGAAGTATTACCTCAAATTATCCAAATAATTTTCATGTTGCTCGGAATACAAGAATCTATTTTCTGATGGCATACTCAAGACAAGCAACGCCGTTTGCCTTCCAAAAGCTAACAGCGTTGCTTGTCCTAACTACCGCAACGCGTTCCAATTCAAAATCGCGTTCCAAAGCATGGGGGCGTCGTGGTGGTTGAGGTAGCGGTGCAACGGGTCGAAGGTGAAGGCTACTACTTGTCCTTTGCCCACAGGTACGTTGAAAATACCACCGTGACCAATGATGGTCTGCTCGTTGCGCACCATACCCGATAACACATAGGGCGGTTCGGGCTTAGGAGTGGCTGGCTTGGGGTCTTTTATTTCCTTTCGGTCAGGCATACCCATAATCAGTCCTTTGTATTCTTCCTCTTCCTTGAGCGGTTTGGTGCCGTACTGCATCAGCATCATGTCGCGGTCGCGTTTTTCAGTTTGGAGCAATGCGCCTTGGCCTTTAAATACGTGGAAAACCTCGGGATAACCGTACATAATCGGGTGGTTGCGGTTGCGGGCTTTCACCTGCACAATCGAACCTGGATGAAACAACGTAGGTGCTTCGTACCGCTTCAACTCGCGCACAATGCCGAGGTCAGACATGATACTGGAAGAATTGTCGAGCGTAATCAATACTCCACCTGCATCCACAAATTTTTTCAACTCGGCTACCCCCTCAAAGCCTGGGCCACCCGTCATGTCGTCGGTGCTGCTGGGCATACCGTGCGAGGGAAATTCGGTGGTTTGGGTGTATGGCATAGGGCCAAATTTGGTGTCCACTTCGTGCAAGAAATTTGCGCCTGTTCCGCCTACCCGTGGCACCAAAATCACGTCATACTGCGCCCGTAGGTTGCCTTTTTTGAGGTGGTCTTTGTGGATAGACGTATAAGGAATGCCCCGCTGCTCAAAGGTATAGCGCGACCAACCTTCGTCTTGGGTAGCGTACCAGGTGTGGTAAATTGCCACGCGGGGCAGGCTTACTTCGTGTTGCTTCACGCTGGGGAGGGTTTTGGTCGGTATCAAATCAAAGCCAAATTTGGCTGCCATTTGTTTGGCTTGGTCGGCACTGATACCCGTAAACACCACTGCCCCCTGCGCCAGTGTATCTTTGCGGCCTTCGAGGGTGGCTTTGGCATCCAACACAATGGTTTTGGCATTAGTATTTTGGGATTTTGCCCAATAAGCCGCCGACAAAACGGTGTTTTGGGCTTTGTAGTTCAGCACATAATGACTGCCTTCACCCTCAACTTTACCCTCAAACTTGGCATCGGAGGTAAGCATTTTGAGGTCGGCAAGGTCGTATTTGAGGGTGTCTTGTTGCGTTACAGTCACGCCATTGAGGTATTGCAATGTCCACGCGATGGCGTCGTAGGGAGGGAATTTCGCTTCCTTAGGGTAGTTTTGTTTGGTCAAGAGCGATACCGCCAAATTACGATAGGGTTGGTTTAACACTACTACGTAATCCCCCTGATTTTTACCCGACTCGGCACGGTGTACTTCGATTCCCTGCCCCCGTAGCTGATTGACCAAATAGGCCGCCGCCGCAGGGTCGCGTTGGTCTTTGCCGATCACAAATGTCTTGGGGGTTTCTTTAGCCGCTTTGTTGAGGTTGTTAAGGCTTTTTTGGTAAAAATTCTTCAATAATAGCTTCCCGTTGGCAGCCGCGTACCCCAACGATGCCAACACGCCCGCTTGCATGTAGTTGATGTTGTTTCTGAACGACCAATACACTTTTTCGGTGGCAGGATACGGACGATACCACTCACGGCTTGTGACGTTGTCGCCCGCAAATTTGGCATTGGCTAAATCTCGCATGAAGGTATTTGCTCCCGCGTTGCCGTAGGTTTCGTAAAAACGTCCCACGGAGTTGTGGTTGTTGGCGACCCAAATCCCGTATCCGGGATACCATCCGTCGTAAAACGCCCAGTTGAATACTCCTGGCAAACCTTGTGCGGCGAGGGTGGTCATGTCGTGGTCGGCCATAATTTGCCATTCACCAATGGCCACGGGGTCCACTGCTTCGCTGTACGGCCCTGTTCCCGTTGAAATGTACAACAACGGCACCGACTCGTGCAAATCAAGCATCACGGTAGGATGCCAGTCGAAGTACGCTTTAAAAATACTTTTAGTAATGGCCTGAGAGATTTGCAGACCATCTCGGTTGTTGTCGTGAAAAACGTACTTTCCCCAATACGGTGGTGAGGCAGGCATTCCATCCTCAAAATTGGTGCGTTTTTTGGTGTAGCGGTTGTACCAATCTACCATTTTATCCCAGCCGTCGGGTTCAGACACGGGGTTGATAATCACAATGAGATTGTCGCGAATGGCCTTAATTTCCTCAGATTGCCCCGTTATTAGGCGGTAGGCCAATTCCATCAGCATTTCGGGGGAGCCTGTTTCGGAGGCGTGCATTCCACCATTCAGGAAATACACCACTTTGCTATCGCCCACGATTTTTTGTACGTCGGCAGGATTTACTTTGCGGGGGTCAGCCAGCAAGGCCAATTGTTTTTTGTAGTGGTCGAGGCGTTTGATGGTAGCGGCATTGGCGATGACCGCCATCTGGATGGGGCGATTTTCTTCGGTTGTCCCGATTTGCTCGGTCACAATGTTGGGTGATGTTTGGGCCAATTTTTGAAAATACCCGTAAATCTCCGCCGTACGGTGCAATGTCCCCGCCGCACCGACGATTTGGCCGAACTGCTTCAATGGCGACGGAATTTTGGGGTCGGCGATTAAATCCAACACCGACGAAGGCAAAAAGCGCGGGTCAGTAGTGGCTTCTTTGATTTTTTGGTTGTAGGTTTCGTCAATTTGCTGGGCAAAAAGCCATGCAGAAGAAAGGACAAAAAACGAAGCGACGAAGGATCTTAGTAGTTGTTGGAAGTACATAAGGATTAGGTTAAGATAGGATAAGGAACAAAAATGCAGACAATTGATTTAAAGATGGCAAAATACCATACTTCCACCAAGTTTTGTCAAAATTAAATGTCAATATTTTGACTTTCAGGCTTTCAAAGCGTCTTTTTACGGAATTATCGTCCTGAAATAAGATTATTGACGAAATATAAGCGTACAACTATACCAAGATGCGACGAACTGGCCTAAATTGCACCCCAAATTATTGAAAGCCATTTATCAGTTCATTCAAACGATTTGCGCTGTACCATAATCACTTCATCAAGCCATGTTTAAACGTTTTATCTGGGTATGTACAATTATCACCCAAACTACCTTTGCCCAATCTGACATTCATTTTGCTACGCATCCCACGCTCAGTCCCGATGCCAAAACCTCCGTTTTTGCTTATGAGTCTGACCTCTGGAAAACCGACCTCAACACAGGTATCACTTCACGCCTCACGGCCATGCAAGGCAGCGAATCACGCCCTCGTATTTCCCCCGATGGTAAATGGCTCGCTTTTACGGGTACCGAAAACGGAAATGCTGATGTCTATTTGATGCCACTCGAAGGAGGAGTCATTCGACAACTGACGCATCACAGTACCTACGATTTGGTAGAAGCATGGTCGTGGGACTCGCAAACGATTTATTTTGAGTCGGGAGTCCAAAACGGCGGCACTACTTACACCATTTCTATCAAAGGTGGTACGCCCAAACGCCTCTTTAAGCATTATTTCAACCGTACCCACAACGTAGCTGAAAGTCCTTCGGGAGAATTGTTTTTCAACGATACCTGGGAAAGCGACGACCAAGCCATGCGCAAAGGCTACAAAGGGGATTTTAACCCCGATATTCAGTCGTACCACCTCAAAACCAACGCCTACAAACGCTACACTGATTACCGAGGAAAAGATATGTGGGCGACCATTGACCGTAATGGCAACATCTATTTTGTGTCGGACGAGGCCAATGGTGAATACAACCTTTACACTTTTGTGAATGGCCAAAAAACCGCGTTGACTTCCTTTAAAGAATCCATCAAACACCCCCAAGTAAGCGCCGACGGTAGCAAGGTTGTGTTTGAGAAAGACTATCAACCGTGGGTGTATGACGTAGCCACTAAAATAGCCAATCCGCTCAAAATCAATCTTATTCGTAATTTTACTTTGTCCAAATGGCAGGATTTCAAAGTCAATGGCAATATCTCAGTATTTGACGTGGCCCCCGACAACAAAAAACTGGCTTTTGTCTCTCGCGGCGAATTGTTTGTTTCTGACATTGAAGGCAAGTTCATCAAACAAATCAAAACCACGGCCAACGAACGCGTACAGGAAGTAAAATGGTTGGCCGATACCGTTTCGCTGCTGATTGGGCAGACCGTAGGAGGATACCAAAACTGGTTTACGCTTTCTGCCAACGGCAAAGGGACACCAAAACAACTCACAATCGATAGTCAGAACAATCGTCAAATTATCTTCAACAAAGACCGTAGCATGGGCGTGTATCTGAGCGGTCGCAACGAAGTTCGTACCATAGACCTCAAAACATTTGAGAGTAAAACCATTGTAAAAGAAGAACTTTGGGGATTTTACAACGATGCGCCGAGTTTTTCGCCTAATAGCGAATATGTGATGTTTACGGCTTATCGCAATTTTGAGAAAGATATTTTTCTACACCATCTAAAGAAAAATGAAACCCTCAACCTCACCAACACGGGCGTAACGGAAGAGTCTCCTGTGTGGTCGCCTGATAGCAAATACATCTATTTTGCCTCCGACCGCCTTAATCCCGACTATCCGTTTGGACCGCGAAAACATAAAATTTATCGGTTGGCACTTACCAAACTGGAAGAGCCTTATCGTACCGAAAAGTTTGAAGAATTGTTTAAGCCAGCTACCGTTAAGAAAGACACAACCGCGATCACAAAAGCCAATGACAAATCAAAGAAAAAGCAAAAACCAGCAGAAGTAAAAAAGAAAGAAGAGAAAAAAGAAGACAAACCGATTGAAATTGATTTGGCTGATATTTGGGAACGTATGGAACAAGTCGGGCCTTCTTTTGGCCAACAAGGGCAACCTACCGTAGTCCAAAAAGATGACAAAACTTACGTTTTTTACGTTTCTGACCACGACGAAGGGGAAGACAAGCTTTGGCGTACCCTTTATGAACCTTTTAAGAAACCCAAGACCGAAAAAACTGAGGATGGAGTAAGCGGATATGATTTTGTAAAAGTAGGCGACAAATCGTACATTTTGGTGGGCGGGAAACTCAAAAAATTAAATATTGAATCGAATAAAACCGAAGAAGTTGAACTCAACTACACCTTCCGCCGCAATTTGGAAGATGAGTTTCGGCAAATGTTTTACGAAGCTTGGGCGGGTGTAGAAGAGAATTTTTACAACGAAACTTTCCACGGAGCCGACTGGAAATCCCTCCGCGACCGTTATGCTAAGTTTTTGCCCTACCTTAACCGCCGCGAAGATTTTCGTATTCTTTTCAACGATATGCTGGGCGAGTTAAACGCCTCGCATTTGGGCTTTTACTCCAACGGCAAAGAAGAAGACGTCTTTTATAAATCTCAAACCATGGAAACGGGCGTTCTATTTGAGACAAATCGCCCCTATACCGTAGAAAGAGTCGTAAAACGCAGTGCCACCGACAAACACGGCAAAAAAATCTTAGCAGGCGACCTGCTCACCCACGTCAACGGTGAGGTAGTAGATACGCTTCAAAACCGTGATTTGTACTTTACAAAGCCCTCCACCGATACCGAAA
>JBGAUP010000095.1:0-19141 GCA_044228585.1 Runella sp.
GAAATGGCCCGAATTGAGCCTCTGATAACCCACGCAAAGCATAAAAAATGCACGAATCGAGGCGATTTTCTTCCCTAAAAAACTCTGCTAATTTGATATAATTGTAAGAGAGATTTCGGTGGTCGTTACTTTCTATCGCCAGCACAATACTCTTCTGGAGATATTTTTTGGCTAACGGCCTATTTCCTAACTTTGCTTGAAGAATACCTAAATTTCTGATAGAAACGGGGTAGGTAGTTTTTAAGTTCTGTTTAATACTTTCACGATATGCCAGTTCCAAATAGTAAGATGCAGAATCCAATTGGTTACAATACAGATAGGAAACCCCTACATTCAATTGTTGGATAGGTATTAAGTTTTCCAGATGAAGCGTTTGATAAGTTTTCAAGGCCTGCTTGTGATACTTATTGGCAGCAGGGTAATTTTTTAGGTCATAATAGATATTGCCGATAACTCTTTTACAGAGACCTGTTTCTTTCCCATAATGCTCCTCTTCTGCTATTCGCAAGGCTTGTAATGACAAATCCATTGCCTTGGGTAAATTACCAATTTCTCTCAATACGGATCCCATACTGACCAATGCAACAGCCTCTCCTTTCAAGAAGTGAATTTTACGGGCTAATGCGAGAGCTTCTTGCCCGTACTTCATTCCCGAATCAGGTTTCGATAAGCGCAATTCATTGCATAATTCAGCCATGAGCAGTACTTTACTGGTGTCCTCTTTTATGCTGATTAGTTGTTTTTTCATACGGTCAGTAAGTTGGTTCTGAGCCATACAAAAACTCCCTATGAGAAAAGTTAGTAAAAAGCACCTGAAAAAGTGTTTCATAAGTGAGTGTTTTAGAAAGGTAATCTAAGAATAAATTCGGTGTACTGTCCTTCTTCTGATTCAACTCTCAAACTCCCGCCATGCCCCTTGGTGACAATATCATAACTCAAACTCAGCCCCAAGCCCGTACCTTCTCCCGTGGGTTTGGTCGTGAAGAAAGGCTGGAAGATTTTAGCTTTGGTAACTTCCGACATACCCGTGCCGTTGTCTTGGATTTTTATTTCCAGAGCATTGTCTAAGACTTGGGTTGTAACCGTGACTTTGGGTTGATAACTCCCCGTTTGATTATCGCCGTTTGCCAACCTTGTCAGTGCTTTCTGCTGCATGGCATAAAACGCATTGTTGAGCAGATTCAACAACACCCGACCAATGTCCTGCGGTACGACACTGATTTTGGGTAAGTTTTCATCAGCAACCAATTCATAATCACAATTAAATCGGGTCGCCGAACCGTCTTTATCTTTTGCCCTCATACCATGATAAGCAAGACGTAGGTATTCATCACACAGCACATTCAAATCGGTCAATTGTCGCTCTCCCGTTCCCATCCGACTATGCTCAAGCATCCCTTTAACAATGCTCGAAGCCCGTTTGCCATGATGGTTGATTTTTGCTTGGTTTTGGGTTAAATCTGATATTAATTCATTGAAATAGGTTTTATCTTCAATAATAATTCCTCCATTGGGGGTTAGGGGGCTGTTTTTGATTTCCTCTTCTAAATCTTGGGCAATACCCACACTTAACTCCGAGAAGTTGTTGACAAAATTCAACGGATTCTGTATCTCATGGGCGATGCCCGCCGTGAGTTCTCCCAAGCTGGCGAGTTTTTCTTTTTGGATGAGCTGGGATTGGGTGGATTTGAGTTCGGCCAGGGCTTTCTCGGCTTTGTCGCGTTGGAGATTGATTTCTTCTTTTTGGCGGTGAAGCAGATAATTCGCTTTGTTTTTTTGCTGATTGGCACGATAAAGAATAAACGCAACCAGCAGCAACACGCCCAAGCCCACCAGAAAAGCGTATTGTTTGAGGCGATTTTGGTAGGCGACTCGCGCCGCCTCAGCCTCTCGTTGGCGTATCTGCTCATCCACTACGATGGTTTGGAGGGCTTGCAGTTGTTTTGGCCCAAACAAACTGTCTTTGGCTGCTGCGGCCATCTTATGATAATAGAATGCCTTGATGGGGTCTTTTTTAACTTCGTATAATTCGGACAGTAAAGTGCTGCTATCTAAAATACCCTGTTTAGAAGAATTCAATTTTGATTCTTCCAATCCTCTTTGCGCGTAATAAATACTCGAATCAAGCTGATTTTCCTTTTGGTACAATTTAGCAATTTGATTCAGAAAAGTACCAGTCACTTGTCTCCCATCCTCACCTTGCACTTGGAGACTTTTTCGATAATATTCCATCGCAAGGCGATTATTACCCAATTTGGCCTGAATGTTCCCTAAATTTCTAAATACAATCGGATTAATTCCATTTCCAGCCCGAGCCATATCCTTGTATGCCTGTTGCCCATAATACAATGCCGAATCCAGTTGGTTCATTTTCTCAAAGGCATTCCCTATATTCATTTTTTGCGTCCTCACCAGTTGGTAGTTATGATTTGCTTCATAAATCACCATCGCCTGTCGGTAATAGCTGATTGCTTTCCGATGGTTTCCTAATGTAAGGTAAATACTACCAATATAACCGAGTGGTAAAGCTTTTTCGGCTGGTAAATGATTGTCCTCCGCAATTTGTAAAGCCCTAAACTGCATCTCCAATGATTTGGGTAAACTTCCTATATCTAACTGCGTTCGCCCCATGTGAGCTAATGCCTGTATTTCTCCTTTTGGGAATTTGATTTGCTGTGCCAACGTCAACGCCTGCTGTCCAAACACCAAGGAGGAATCAGGCTTTGGAACACGGTAACTGGCGCATAATCGTGCCATAATAAGTACACGACTTGTATCTTGCTTCGCAATGGTTAATTGACGCTTTAAGCTGTCAATTCTCAATCTGCCTTGGGCATGGGCAGTTTGGGCAAAGCCCGTGCTGCCAACAAGGACAAAAAGGATGGTGAAGAAAAGGGTTTTCATACAAAGATGCTTATTGGCTCTTTTAATACCCAAAAGGTAACACATTAAGCGCGTATCGTACAAATAATGCTTTGGTTTTATTCAATAAATCAGCTTATTACAAATACAAAACGGGCGGAAGCACTGCCCCCGCCCGTTTTTAAAGAAAAGTACTACTAATTAACAAAGACAAGAACGGTGGCCTGTGAAAGCCAGGCAATTGTAAGACTGTCCGCTGTTGCTGGGTGCCCAAGTTCCACCATTTACGGCTTGCATGTCGGTTTTGTTCAATGATACAATTTTCTCAGTCGAGAAGGCAAGTTTTTTAAGTTGCTTTTTCATGGCTCTGTTTTGGTTTGATGGTTAAAGTAAATTTTTGTTTGTTTTCTTGTGCTGTTTTGATGATACAAAGATGCAGCATCACAGAGGCCGATTTCAATACTAACTTGTTTGTATTTTTGAAAAAAACTCACAAAAATTTACGAAAGCAACAAAAACCTGTCCCAATTTGTAGCAGCCCCCAGTTCTGACAACAGAACCATACCGATACTCGTTTCCCCGTCGAGCAGTGAAAGATTAGACTCGTAGTGATCCTTTAAATAACTTAAAAACACGTCGTTTTCGGTTTCTGGCTGAGCTAATTCCGCCGTTTTTTGAAGCCAAAAGTCCGCAGTTTCATTCAAAAGCGGTTGGCGGGTTCGTTGGGCAAATTGACGAAAAAAATACATTGCGCCAGTCGTACCATGACAAAGAGCCGCATCATTCAATAAGGTATCGGTTCCTCTGCGCGCAGCAGCGTGAAGAATCGTTTGCTCCGCCATGCCTTTCCAAGTTTGATTTTTGAGTTTTTCACCCGCGAGCCAAAAGGTATTAGCAATGCCCAAATCTCCGTAGCACCACGCCAAACGACTTTCTTGGTCAGTAGGAACATCGGTGACCGTATTGGGAAATATCGCGTGGGCAGATTTGTTTCTCACCCGCCACATCCACTGGAGATTACCCCGAATCAGTTCGGCACAACGCGCCCGGGCGTAGCCTTTTTCGTAAAATAAACTCAAAATAGCTACGATACTGGCCGTTCCGTGCGAAAGTCCGAGGTTATAAACATTGGGTTGGTCGGGAGTTCTATCACCAAAATTATCAAATCGCCATGTAATGTCTCCGTTAGGAAACCGAACGGCAACGGCGGCCAATTGTTCTATGATTTGTGCTGCATAATGCGCTATTTGAGGAGAAGCCGTCCGTTCCAAAAAATAAGGACAAGCACTTAGCCCACCGTGCAAATAGTCATAGTTACCTTCTTCGAGCAGTATCATCGCGCTTTCAAACAGTCCCTCGTCTAAATCTTCTACGATGCCTTGCGAATCTATCTCATCATCTTGTAGCAAGCCTTGATTAAACAAATACAAAAAGCCCCAAGCCACTCCCGCAATGCCTCCCGCAAATGAATGAATCAATCGGCCTTCTTGAATATCATTCAAGCTACGCGAAATACGTTCCCAAATCTGGCTATCGTCTTCGATTCCAAAGTGCCGATGATAGTGGGCCTCAAAAAGGGCAAATCCCATCTGCCCGCCCATCAAGGAAGTGTGCCCATCGTCGGCAGGCTGCGCTGAAATGTGACGATAGATACGATGCAAGAGCTGCTCGCTAACGGTTATTTTTGTCATTATGCAATAGACGTATGACGTTTTTCAAGTTTATAAAGATGGCAATCAGAATAAGCCCATGAAAATCAAAGGGGGTGAAACGTTAGAAATAAGAGGTAAAAAAGGGAAAAATGTAGTTAAAGCGTATAAAAGAAAATCAGAAACTTAAAATATTTTGGCTATGTTTAGCGGTAAAACCAAACTGCTATGAGAAATATTTTCGCGCTCCTTTTGCTTGGCCTGTCGTTGACAACTTTTGCCCAGAAACCCTCCATCGAAAGTCTCAAAGAGACAATTCAAACCAAGTTGAAAAGCGTAGAAGGTGAATTTGGCGTAGCGTTCAAAGATTTACAGACCCAACAGACACTATTTATCAACGAAAAAGAAAATTTCCACGCGGCCAGTACCATGAAAACCCCCGTGATGATTGAGGTCTTTAAACAAGCCAAGGCCAAGAAATTCAAGCTTACCGACTCCATTTTGGTCAAAAATGAGTTCAAAAGCATCGTGGATGGTAGCCCTTTTGGCCTTGACATCAGCGACGATAGCGCCGACGATATGTACCGAAAGATTGGTCAAAAAATGACGATTTATGACCTTACCTATCAGATGATTATCGTCAGTAGCAATCTGGCTACCAATATTTTGATTGATTTAGTGGGTGCTCAAAATGCCAATGCTACCATGCGTCAATTGGGAGTACAAGACATCCAAGTGCTACGGGGAGTAGAAGATACCAAAGCGTTTCAGAAGGGTTTAAATAACTCCGTGACTGCCTATGACTTGCTGCTTATTTTTGAAAAAATTGCCCAAAAAAAAGTGGTGAATAAAAAAGCTTGTAAGGCCATGACGAATATTTTGTTTGACCAAAAATTTAACGAAATCATTCCTGCCAAACTCCCCAAAGACGTAAAAGTAGCGCACAAAACAGGCTCTATCACGGGCGTTCAGCACGATTCGGGGATTGTGTTTTTACCAGATGGGCGTCAGTACGTTTTGATTCTCCTCTCCAAAAAACTCACCAACGCCCAAGCGGGCGTCAAAGCCCTTGCTGAAGTATCGGAAATGATTTACGATTTTGTAAAGTAATTGCTTCTTCATCCGTAGGTAATGACCCCAAGGTACTTTTAATGGTAAATAACCTAACAAAAAAATGAAAAGAAGAAAGTTTGTGGCAGCTGCGTCTGCACTGAGTATCAGTAGTTTTTCGTCGGCCATGGCTACGTCGGCAGCCCCAAAAGCCGACAAAGAAGTCTATGAATTGAAGTCGTACGAGTTGAAAATGGGCGGCATGGGGCGCTTAGAAACGTACCTTCAAAATGCTCTAATACCCGCCCTCAATCGTTTGGGAGTGAGTAAAGTTGGGGTTTTTAAGGAGTTAGGAAAAGACGAACCTGCCAAATTACATTTACTGTCGGTTTACCCTTCCCAAAACCAGTATTTTCAAATCCAAAATCAACTAAAAACCGACGCCGCCTATCTCAAGGCCAGCGAAGCGTATCACCAAACTCCCGTTGACAGACCCATTTACGACCGAATAAGTAGCTCTTTGATGTTGGCCTTCGACGGAATGCCCAAATTAGCAACGCCTGCCAAAGAACCCAGAATTTTGGAATTACGTACGTATGAAGGCTACAGCGAGGATGCCGTGCGGCGCAAAATAAAAATGTTTAACGACAGCGAAATCGCTATTTTTAACAAGACGGGGCTGCACATGGTGTTTTTTGGGGAAGTACTCATTGGTTCTCGAACACCTTGCCTTACTTACATGCTTACCTTCAAAGACATGGAAGAACGCAACGCCAACTGGGCAAAGTTTAGCGCCGACCCTGATTGGAAACAAATTTCTCAAGCGGCAGAATACGCCAATACTGTGTCGAGAATTGAACGTATTTTCTTGGAGCCTACGGCCTACTCACAAATTTGATAAACCGTAGTTAACCCCCTATGGTTAGGAACCATTAAATTCTTACCGTTACTTTTGATTATCGCTTGGCTCATCCTAAACACGGCACAAAAATTGCTCAGAAAGTAAGAAAAAGACAGCACATATCTCGTTGTTTATTAATTTTTTAGGCGTTATGTTGCCTATGTCTTTAATATATTACTAATTTTGTAGAGAAATATTTAATGTACCGTTAAAAGTAGAGTTTTTAACACAAAACCAAGCCATAATTTTTCTGAAATATAAATGTTACTTCTTACAATGAGTAGCGTCTAAATATAAGAGTTTTTCATAACGTTGAGTAAAGTCAAAAAGCCGCGCGGATATTCTGCACGGCTTTTTTGTGTTTTTTAGCTATCTCTGGGGCTTTTAGAACCACTCCGCTTTCATCTCGACGGTTGTGTGGTCGGGGCTCATGAGACGTTTGGCAAGAGCCGATGTTTTTACTAACTCATATTCAAAGTAATAACGCGCCGTAGCGATTTTCCCTTGGTAGAAATGGGGGTCGCCCTCCCCCGATCCCTCCAATGCCTTTGTGGCTTGAGTCGCTTGTTTGAGCCATTGCCACGCCATAGTAGTAATACCAAAAAATTCCAAATACAAGGTGGCATCAGCCAAAAACACTTCTACATTTTGCGGAGCAAGTGCCAATAAATGCCCCGTTATTTGCTGAACCCGCTGCAAAACTTTTCCCAATTGCTCGGCCATATCTTGTATTTTTGGATTTCCAAGGGTTTTCGCCAAAGCAATGGTTTGTTGTATCTCCTCCACCAAATATTGCACTCCTCTCCCACCCTTCATCGTAATCTTACGGCCCAACAAATCTAAGCCGTGAATTCCTGTAGTGCCTTCATGAATGGGATGAATACGGGCTTCGCGGTAGTATTGCTCAACAGGAAAATCGGTAGTATAACCCGCTCCTCCCAAAATCTGCACCGCAGCACTGGTCGTCTGACAACACATTTCGGACGGGTACGATTTGGCAATGGGGGTCAACAAATCCAACAGCATTTCGGCACGCTCTTTGGTTTCACCTTCGGCCACGTGCGCCAAATCAGCCCATAAACCACACTGCAACAGCAACGATAACGAACCTTCTACTACTGATTTTTGGAACAACAGCATCCGTTTTACATCGGCGTGATTAATAATAAGGGTTTGAGGCTGCGTAGGGTCTTTGGCTGCAATAGGCCGCCCCTGCGGACGCTCTTTGGCATAGGCAAGGGAGGCATAATAGGCCGCTGTACCAATCGCCGTGGCGTTGGTCCCTACGCCCACACGGGCTTCGTTCATCATCTGAAACATGTAGCTTAGCCCCTTGTGAGGCTCCCCTACCAAATACCCCCTACAATCTTCGTTTGAACCAAACATCAAATGCGCAATGGGGGCACCTTTGTAGCCCATTTTGTGATATACCCCCGCGGTAATCACTCCGTTGTCCGTCAATCCGTTATCCGTCAATCGTTTTTGGGGTACCACAAACAGTGAAATACCTTTTGTACCCACAGGTCCCCCTTTGATTTTGGCCAAAAGCAAATGGACGACATTCTCGCAGGCGTCGTGGTCACCGCACGAAATAAAAATTTTTTGACCTTGGATTTTGTAAACACCCTCTTCGGAAGTGGGTTCGGCAATGGTTGAAATATCTGATAATGAACTCCCTGCGTTGGGTTCTGTGAGGGCCATTGTTCCTTGCCAACGCCCGTTGTACATATTGGGTGTATAGGTATCAATTAATTCCTGTGCGCCAAAACTGCGAATCAAATTGGCCGCACCCGTTGTCAAGAAAGGATACACGCTCGCGGAGTAGTTGGCAGCTTGAAAAATAAAAGCCGCCGCATTGTGTACGGTCACAGGGAGCTGCTGTCCTCCTTCCTCATAGCGAAAAGTTGCATTGATCCAGCCATCTTCTCCAAATCGCTTGACAATGGCTTTCATGCCTTCGTGAACGCGAATTGTCCCATCCACCAACTGCGGCTCTTTTCTATCCATTTCGGTTAGCAACGGATGCAGCATTTTGACGGCAATCTGCTCGGCAGCGTCCAAAACCATCTCAAACGACTCGCGGTCATGGTCTTGATAGTAAGCGTACTGAGTCAGCTGCTCTACGTTGAGCAGTTCATATAAATTAAATTGAAGGTCGCGTTTAGAGAAAAACATGAGGTAAGTTGTTGTAACTTGAAAATCAGCTTATTTTGCCGTTTCCACTTCGCGCAAAGCTTTCCGTAAGATTTTACCCACGTTAGTTTTGGGTAATTCGGTACGAAACTCAATGTGCTTAGGACATTTGTAAGCCGTCAGATTCTCGCGACAAAAAGTCATAATTTGCTCTTTGGTGAGATTTTCGTCTTTTTTAACCACAAAAATCTTAACCGCTTCGGTCGTTTTTTCGTCGGGAACACCAATGCAAGCTACTTCCAATACACCGGGACACTGCGCCACCACGTCTTCAATTTCGTTGGGATAAACATTAAAGCCCGACACCAACACCATGTCCTTCTTTCTATCCACGATTTTGAAGTAGCCGTCGGCATCCATCACGCCCACATCACCCGTTTTAAACCACCTACGCCCGTCGGCAGGGTCGGTGTGCATCACTTTGGCCGTTTCGTCGGGACGGTTATAATAGCCTGGCATCACTTGAGGACCGAAAGCGCAAATCTCACCCGCCTCTCCGATGTCTGCCCAAGTGCCATCTTCGCGCAAGATTCGCATTTCGGTACTTGGGAAAGGAACCCCAATCGTCCCAACTCGGTTGTCGGTAGGGCTTAACGGGTTGGCACACAGCACGGGCGAGGTCTCCGACAGTCCGTAGCCCTCAGTAGGTAAATTGCCCGTCAATTTGTACCAACGCTCGGCTACTACTTTTTGCAAAGCCATACCTCCTGCCGACGTAATTTTCAAGCCGCTGAAGTCCACTTCTCCAATTTTGGGGTGGTTCATTAAGCCATTATAAAGCGTATTGACTCCCGTAAAAGTGGTGATTTTGTACTTTTTCAAATCTTTGATAAACGCCTCCATATCGCGCGGATTGGTGATGAGCAAGTTCATACCTCCATTTTTGAGCGCCGATAGGGCATTGCAAGTGAGCGCATAAACGTGATATAAAGGCAAGGCCGCTACAATCACGTTGGTTTCTCCTTCTGGAATGGTATTGAGCAAGGGCCCTAAATAAACGCAGTTGGCTTCTACGTTAGCGATGATATTTCGGTGCGTTAGCATGGCTCCCTTTGATACGCCCGTTGTTCCACCCGTATATTGAATAAAAGCCAAATCGGTGTTTTTCAAAGCAGGTTTTTGGTACGACATCGAAGCCCCCTTGCTCAACGCCTCTCCAAAAGACTGAGCAGTAGGAAGGTTGTACGAAGGCACCATTTTTTTTACCGTTTTTACCACAAAATTCACAATTTGCTTTTTAGGGAAACCCAGCAAATCGCCAATTTGAGTCACAAAAACGTGCTGAATGTTAGTTTGAGGCAATACTTTTTCGAGATTAGACGCAAAGTTTGCTAAAATCACAATGGCCTTTGCCCCCGAATCTTTAAATTGATGCTCCATCTCACGTGGCGTGTAAAGGGGGTTGGTATTTACCACCGTCAAGCCAGCCCGCAACGCCCCAAACATGGCAATCGGATATTGGAGTACGTTGGGCATTTGTATAGCTATTCGGTCTCCTTTTTCGAGGCCAATGCTCTGAAGATAGGCCGCAAAGTCGCGGGATTTCTGGTCTAAATCGGTATATGTAATTTCTTTTCCCATACAAGCATAGGCTTTACGGGAAGCATATTTAGTGAATCCTTCGTCTATGAGTTCTAATAATGAAGGATAAATATCAGGATTGATTTCGTAGGCCATGCCTGCAGGATAGAACTTAAGCCATGGGAAAGTATCAATAGTAACAGCCATTAGTTTTTAGGTTGATGTTAAGAAAAAATTGTACACTGCAAAGATATAAACGAACTGCAACAGGTCGCTGTTTCGGTTTATTTTTCGGTGAGAAAATTACTTTTGTATTTTTGAAACCCTAAAAAAGAGAAATTTTTAGCAGTTTTTAAAGTAATTTTTCGAAGAATACGTCTATGCCAATAACCACTTATATTTGACCTTGGCACAACCCAGACTTAATATCGTACAAACCATCAAAAAGTACAGCAAACAGTTGTTTGGCTTTATTCGTCAACGCGTAAATAGCGACGAAGACGCCGAAGATATTTTGCAGGATGTATGGTATCAGTTGAGTAGTCAGCCCGAAGTAGAAGCCATCGAGCAAGTGGGAAGTTGGCTGTATCGCGTGGCCCGAAATCGAATTGTGGATGGCTATCGCAAACAACGTCCCGAGCGCTTAGAAGACTACGGCTACGAAGATGAAGAGGGCGAAATCTATTTTGCTGACCTACTCCTGGCCGACGACGGAACGCCCGAAAGCGAATACTTACGAGATATTTTTTGGCAACAACTCATGGAGGCACTTGATGAACTGCCCGAAAACCAACGTCAAGTATTTATTTGGAATGAACTGGAGCAAGAGACCTTCCAACAGATTTCTGACCGAACGGGCGAAAACATCAAAACCCTCATTTCGCGCAAGCGATATGCTGTGCAGCACTTACGTCAACGTTTAGAAAATTTGTACCAAGATTTGATAGAGAATTAAAATACCAAAAATATGAACCGACAACACAATTTCAGATCCCGCTTTTTGCTTTTTCCGTTGTTTGCAGCGGTAGCAGCGTTGCTGATGGGAGCCCTCGTCATGTGGCTCTGGAATGCCATTTTGCCCGCTTTGCTGGGTGTTGCCTTTATTTCCTATTGGCAGGCGGTAGGTTTGTTGGTATTGTGCCGGATATTGTTCGGCAACTTTGGCCGAGGGGCTATGGGCAGTCCGGCGCGCTGGAAAAATCACGAAGGGTTTCGAGGAGGTACTCAGTGGCGCGAAAAATGGACGAGTATGAGCGATGAAGAGCGTGCAAAAATCCGCGAGGAATGGCGTAAACGCTGCGGTAAATAAAACTCAAAAAATTTTCAAATTCTTTAAAGTAATTTCTGCCTTCATTCGTCATCCTTTTTGTACAGCATTTGTACAATCAATTTAAAAACCAATTTACAGCTATGTTTACCCAAATTTTAAGAGTCGTTGGAGCGGGGCTTCTGGGCGGCTTGTTTTTATTTATCCTTCCCTTTTTGTTGTTGAAGATGTTGGTGTTCTTCCTTATTTTCGGGCTTATGTTTCGATTAGTTGCGGGGCGGCGTCGCCGATATTGGAAACAACAATACCAGCCCTATTACACCCCCTACGAAGACGTGACGGGGAAGTTTCGTAAAGAAGGTTTAAAAGACGAATTCCAACAACCAACCATCAAGATTTAATCCTCCTTTTTTCTTATCAGCTATGAACCGAAGATCAAAAATGGTCTTGGGCGTGACAGTCGCGCTCATTACCGCCGCCAGTCTGCGCCTTACCGTAGGACACCACCATTGGGGACATCACCGCCTTCACCACGGCAAAAATCACCCACAATGCGAAAATCATTGGCATAAACACGGCGAGGAAATCCCTAAGAAGCCCCAAACCGAATCTCAAACAAATCAATAACTAACCAACTGAAAATCAATATGCACCCTCATGGAAGATGTGGACACAGACACCCTGGAATGGGATATGGCCACTTTGGAAAACGTTTTTACGGCGGACAATTCCGCGTACCAGTAAATGTTCTGAAAACCGACAATAGCTACGAAATTTTCGTCATTGCCCCCGACCGTGCCAAAGAAGACTTCAAAATCAATTTGAAAGGAAACGAACTGACCATTTCGTATCAAGTGAAAGAAGACGCCGAGGAAAACAAAAATTGGATTCGCAGCGAATTTAAGAAAGCATCCTTTGAACGTAGCTTCTTCATTGACGAAACCATTGACGCTGAAGGTATAAAGGCTGAATACAAAAATGGTATTTTGCAAGTAACCTTACCGATTGTGCCTGGTTCTGAAAAACCTGCACAGGAAATTTTTGTAGCGTAGTTATTTTAAAACCTGTGAGGTTTGACAAAGGGCGTACCAGCCAAACCTCACAGGTTTATTTCGTTAAACCGTAATTCTCCTTTTTCTTCCCAATACCTGCCAAGTGTCCACAATAGCCTGATTTTCTACCACATAGGCTTCATCGTAGAGGTTGACGGTAGGGCAAACGTGATACGGAACCCCGTACAATACATCGCCCACTTTGACACTCTCCCAATCTTGTACCCGAATCACACCGTGTTCTTCGCTTTGTCCAAGCAGCTCGTAATGCTCTAAATTTAAAAAACGGATACGTTTATCAATGGGATTTTCGGCAGCCACCGCTTTGTGTCCCATGTCCACAGTAATGAGTCCCTTTTGAGGCTTTGAAATCACCCGCGTTAAAACCAAAGCCGCGTATTCAAAAGGTTGTTCGGGTAGTTTATCTCCGTATCCCCAATCCCAAAACACACAAGTCCCTGGACTACAATAGGTATCGGAGCGAAGTGCGTGAGAAGTAAACGAAGGGGTGCCTCCTGCTACAATGAGTGGTTTGGGTAAACCCGCCTCAGCAATAGCTTCTACGAAATGTTGCACATCCACAAAACCCGCTTCTACTTCGTGCCTGCGGGTTTCAAAATCGGGCGTGCGAAGGTGACCATCATAGACGTGTAAGCCGTGACAATGCAGGTGCGGCAAAGTATGAAGATGTTTGTACAAACCTAAAATCGCGTCGTCCAACGGATGCCCTGAACGATCCATCCCGCTATTGACATCCAAAAAGACCTCACTTACTAAGCCGTGTTTTCCAAAAACGGTATTGTGTTCGTGGGCTACCTCAGCACAATCTATCAATGAAGCAAAAAATACTTCGGGATATTTTTGGCGTAAAGCAATCAATCGTTTGATTTTGAAGCCCATCAATTGATGGGCAATAATCAAATGCTTGGCCCCTGCCATCGCCGCCATTTCAGCCTCGGCAATGGTCGCACACTTAAATTTTGTAATGCCCGCGTTCAACATCATCTTGACCACCTCTGGCATTTTGTTGGTTTTTACGTGCGTATAAAGCCGCTCTGCTCCACCCGCTATCTCAATCATTTTTGCGATATTTTGCTGAACACGCTCTTTATAAATCAACAAGGAAGGAGAATCAGCTTCTGACTCGTTTTTGAGCTTATACCATGGAGAAATCATAAATGGTTGGGTTGATTAAAAAAACGACTAAAAGGCATTATTTTCAAATTGGCTGATGGGCATGGAAGCCGCTAAATAGCTTGATATGACGCTGTTTTCCGCAAAGATTGCAACGAAAAAGTAACTTTACAAAGTGCCAGCGCCAAATACTATACCCAAATCTCTACTATTTGGATGCCGTTTCATCACCCAAATTAAAATAGGATTAAGAAAAGGACAAATAGAAAATTACTTTTTTAAAATTATTAAAAACCTTTGCAATGCTTACGCAGTTTATTGTATATTTGTCTCTTAAATAAGAGCATTTATCGTGTCAGTTTATGTTTTAGCCGTTTAGCTTTTACATAAGCACAATATAAAGCTTTTATTATATTTACCCGAAATGAAGAATAAATAAGTTGCGTTCCCACTCTCAGCCTAACCTAAAAAACGAACATCAATTATCTATCTATTTTTTTATGATTCTTGAGAAGCCAATGAACGAGTTTCCAGTAATGGATACCAAGGAGGGTATTGTGCTGTTTTATCCCAATATTCCTGCCAAAGCAGCGTACAATGTAACCGAAGTACTCAATTCTCGCTGGATTGGTCAAGGACCAAGAGTAGATGAATTTGAAAAGCGGTTTGAAGAAAAGTTTACCTTCCCCTGCAAAAGTCTGGCCGTTGGATCTGGTACAGATGCGCTACATTTAGCTTATTTACTGGCCGATTTACAGCCAGGTGATGAAGTAATTGCTCCTGTTTTTACCTGTACTGCCACCAATATCCCCTTTCTTTACATGGGGGTAAAAGTAGTTTTTGCGGATATTGACGAAAACCTCAACATTGACGTCAAACACGTTGCCCAGCTCATTACGCCCAAAACCAAGGCGATTGTATGCGTACACTACGGAGGCTTACCTTGCGACATGGATGAACTCTGGGCGTTAGGGGCTAAACATAACATTGCCATCATCGAAGATGCAGCCCACGCTGTTGGTGCCAAATACAAAGGAGAATACATTGGAAGCCAAAGCGACTTTTCGATGTTTTCGTTTCAGGCCATCAAACACATCACTACGGGCGACGGCGGTATGTTGGTTATCAAAGACCACTCTTTGGTAGAAAAAGCCAAGCGTTTGCGCTGGTTTGGCATAGACCGTAGCAGCAAGCAAAAAGGAATTTGGGAAAATGACATCGTAGAAGTAGGTTACAAATATCAAATGACCGACATCGCCGCCAGCCTTGGATTAGCAGGCATTGAGGAGTTTGATGAGCATTTGGCCCACCGCCAAAGGCTCTATCGCCTTTATTGCGATTTACTGAAAAACATCAAGGGCATACGTGTCATTGGTAGTGAATACACCGACCGCGAACACGCCGCTTGGCTACTCACCGCCGAAGTGGATGAGCGCGAAAACCTCATGAAACACCTCCGCACACACGGAATAGAATCAGGACAGGTGCATTATCGTAACGATAAATACACGATTTTTGGTGGACGTACTCCCGGTCAATTCCCCAAGATGGATGCCATCGAAGACCGCTATTTGGTGTTACCTTTGCATGCCCGCGTCACTGAAGAGGATGTTCAATACATTGCTTACGTTCTTCAAAAAGGTTGGTAGTCAAAGTATATGGATTTTATTCATAAGAAAGTATCCCTGTCTTATACGCCTGTTTTTTCAATTCTCATTCCGTCGTGGAACAACCTCGACTACCTCAAATGTGCGGTCAATAGTATCAAAAAAAACAGTCGTTATAAGCACCAAATCATTGTGCATGTCAACGAAGGCAAAGATGGTACGGAAGATTGGGTGCTGGCACAGGCAGACATTGGCTATACCAAAAGCAGTCAGAATTCGGGCGTTTGCTACGGATTCAACGCTGCCTCCCACTTAGCCGTTGCCGATTACTTGGTTTTTATTGACGACGACATGTATCTCTGCCCAGATTGGGACTTCTATCTGCTGGAAGAAATCAATCGCCAAACCAACGACAAATGGTGCATCAGCGGTACAATGATTGAAGGTTTTGATAACGGAAATCGCTGTGTCATTACCAATCAAAACTACGGCACACACCCCAACGAATTTGACGAGTCCAAATTTTTGGCCGAATACACCCACTTTCCCAAAGAAGACTGGAACGGTAGCCAATGGTACCCACTGGTACTACCTACTTTCGTGTATCGAGCTGTGGGCGGACTAAGCATTGAGTTTTTCCCAGGGATGTACAGCGACCCCGATTTTATGATAAAACTCTGGCACTATGGCGTACGTTATTACAAAGGCATTAGCAAAAGTCGTGTGTATCATTTTGCCAGTAGAAGCACTGCCCGCGTCAAACGCAACGATGGACGCACGGAATTTATCCTAAAATGGGGCTTGAGTAGCAATACCTTTTTCAAAAACTATTTAAAAATCGGCCCACAGTTTTTGGGCACGCTTCCTACCCCGAAAGAAGATTTTGTGCTGCGTCTCAAAAAACGAATTGACCGCTGGAAAGTCAAATTCAAAACCCGTCCCATTGATATTTCTTGAGATATGTCCAAATATAAAGCGCAAATCAAACAAGTTCCCCACTCTAAGGGCAATGCACTGGAGTTTATCCACCGCTATCTCGACGAAAACGACGTACGCCAAAAACGCGTCATTGATGTTTCGGCGGGGTCGGGTTATGTAGCCAATTTGTGGCATAAGGCAGGAGCGGAAGTGATGGCGTTTGATATGTATCCTGATATTTTCCAGAGCCCAACCTTGAAATGCACCTCCATTGATTTAAACTACAAATTACCTATAGAGTCCAACACAGCTGATTATGTGCTTTTGATGGAAACCATCGAACACATCCCAAATCAGACCTTTCTGCTGCAAGAACTCGCCCGAATCCTCAAGCCTGACGGCTTGCTGATTATTACCAAACCCAACAATAGCAGTATGAGTGGCCGCATGGCTAACGTGTGGGTAGAAGCCGAACGAAGCGATTTGTTTTTATCGAACGAAGCGGAGATCATCGGTTATGACGACGCCCATATTTACAATGGTCGAGTATATCTTTGCAACTTACAAAGACTCCGTACCATGGCTGGACTTGCAGGTTTGAAATACAAAGAAATTCACCCTAACCAACTGAGTGTAAGCTCGTTATTTTGGTATTTATTGCTTGGTTTATTTTTGCATTTACGCTCTTTCTTGACGTACAAAAAACTATCGAAAAAAACATCGAAGGTCGAAGCAAAGATGGCTCTTCGTGAACAACACGCTCTCAATACCCATCTTACTGTATTATTACACAAGCATCTGTGTATTACTTTCAAAAAATAAGTACTACAACGCGAGTACCAACCGTCCAACAATGCTTAGTACCATCCAAAACGCTTATACGTAGGGCTATAAATAAAAAAAGAATTTATTCAGCGAATGTATTGATAACGTTTAAGTTGCGTAGACTAAAATATGAATTTTCTTCACTAAAGCTCCTCACGGGGTTTTTAATTGTTAAAACAGTCCACCAAAGTTAATAAATTTGTTACGCTAAATCGGTACCTATTTTGAGTTACTAAAAGCCCCCATAAACTTTTTAAAAGCCTTACAATATGTCACAGACCGTAGTTGCCAACGTCGAAGAACCCCTATTGGTTGAAGATCCCCATCGTTTTGTTTTATTTCCAATCAAGCACCATGATATTTGGCAATTTTACAAAAACCACGTAGCAACATTTTGGGTAGCGGAGGAAATAGACCTTGCCTCTGATTTACAACATTGGGAAAGTCTCAACGACGGCGAGCGGCATTTCATTTCGCACGTGTTGGCATTTTTTGCCGCTTCCGACGGTATCGTCAACGAAAACTTAGCAGTCAATTTTCTAAGTGAAGTTCAGTATGCCGAAGCCAAATGTTTTTATGGCTTCCAGATTGCCATGGAAAACATTCACTCTGAAACCTACTCGTTGTTAATTGACAGTTACATCAAAGACCCCGTAGAAAAAGACCGAATGTTGCGCGCCATCGAAACCATTCCCTGCGTGCAGAAAAAAGCAGAATGGGCACTACGTTGGATTTCCAACGGCTCTTTTGCCGAACGCCTGATTGCCTTTGCGGCGGTAGAAGGCATCTTCTTTTCAGGGTCGTTCTGTTCTATTTTCTGGTTGAAAAAACGTGGTTTGATGCCTGGCTTGTCGTTCTCCAACGAACTCATTTCTCGCGATGAGGGCTTGCACCGCGATTTTGCCTGCTTGCTCTACACCGACCACATTGTCAATAAATTGCCCGAAGATACCGTCTATGATATGATTAGAGATGCCGTAGCAATTGAGCAAGAGTTTGTAACCGACGCCCTTCCCGTCTCATTGATTGGTATGAATGCCGCACTGATGAATCAGTACATTGAGTTTGTGGCCGACCACCTACTGGTCTCATTGGGCTTGCAAAAAATCTACAATTCTACCAATCCATTTGATTTTATGGACATGATTTCACTGCAAGGAAAGACCAATTTCTTCGAGAAAAAAGTAGGCGAATACCAAAAAGCGGGCGTGAAAAACTCCAGTAAAGAGAGAGAAGTCCAAACGCTTAGCTTCGACGCCGACTTTTAGGAGGAAGTCCACAGTATTGATCAAACAGAAAAAGGAAGTATAGGCTTCCTTTTTCTGTTATTGGCTATTCCTCCTTCGGGGGTAGGGGGCTTTACCGATCCTCCTTCGGGGGTAGGGGGCTTTACCGATACCCCAAAGTCTTGTTCATCTGCGTAACGATATGCTCAAAATCTTCAGGATTGCTTTCAAAATCGAGATTGTTGACGTCAATGGTTAGCAGCGTACCATCAATGTAAGTATCCGCAAAATTTTCGTACAATTCATTGAGATTCAGCAGGTATTCGTCGCTAATGGTTTGCTCAAACTCTCGTCCTCGTTTCTGGATTTGGCGACGTAATTTTGGCAAATCTGCCTTCAGATACACAATAATATCGGGGGCTTTGATGGCATTGGTGATGGTTTCGTAAAGCATCAAGTAGTTTTGATAATCTCTCGTTTCCATCAAACCTGAATCAGCCAAGTTTTTAGCAAAAATAAACGCGTCTTCATAGATCGTACGATCTTGTATGACCGTTTGATAGTGCATGGAGCGAATTTTTTGGGCTTGGGAAAAACGGCTGTTAAGAAAAAAAACCTGTAGATTAAACGACCAACGCGCCATGTCTTCGTAAAAATCAGCCAAATAAGGATTGCCTTCTACGGCCTCGTATAATACTCCCCATTTGTAATGTTCGGATAGCTTGCGAGCCAACGTCGTTTTTCCCGCGCCAATGTTTCCAGTAATTGCAATGTGCATAAAAAGGTAAAGTTAATCGTTATATTAAATGGTTTAAGTGATTGAACCTATTCATTGAGGCAGAAAAGCGGCCAAAAAGTTTGCTAAGATAAAGAGATTTTAGGCTTTTTCGTTTTGATATGATGAATGTCAATTTTTGGCTTCTGATAAATTTGTAC
>JBGAUP010000474.1:0-2302 GCA_044228585.1 Runella sp.
TGGGTATTTGTTTTTTTAAAACAGTACGGATAGTGTCTTCTATTTTTTCAATAATAAGCAGGTGAAAAGTATTACTACCAAGGTCAATAATGGCATATCTCATGTTTTCGGGGATTCGCAAAGTTTGTGATAATGAATATGCTGAAAGAAAAAACACAAATAAAGTTGATTTTTTAAAAGGAGACCGTTATTTTTGCAGTCCGTTTTGTAAAAAGAGATAAAAACACTAAAAATATGTTACTTATACAAATTAAAGAAAACGAATCAATTGACAAGGCACTCAAGCGTTTCAAGAAAAAATTTGAGAAAACTGGCGTTTTGAAAGAGTTGCGTTCACGTTCAGCTTTCGAGAAAAAATCAGTGAAGCGTCGTCAGCAAGTGATTCATGCCTCTTACGTGCAGAAAATGCGCGAGAACGAAGTAATCTAAGGCGATTGTCCTTCTAAGATATATATTTAAGGCACTGCGACAAGTCGTAGTGCCTTTTTCTGCTTCTAAACATCGGCCTTCCGAAAAGGTTTTACGTCTATCTTTTCCCAGACCTGCCCCGTGACGTAAGGGTCGTTTTGAAGCCATTGGTTCATTTGGCTTTCATTTTCAAAGTCCACCACCATCATAGAGCCAATCATTTGGCCTTCGGGGCTAAGCAGTGCTCCCCCCATGATAAAGTTTCCGTTTGATTTTAGGATTTTGGCACCTTCCAAATGTTTAGCACGAACCGACATTCGGCGTTCTAAAGCTTGAGCGTCGGTATAATCGTAGGCATGAATGACGAATAGCATAGTGAAGTATAAGGGTTAAAGTAATGTAAAGGGAGAATTAGAAAGGTGTAAAGGGAGAATTAGCAATGGAATTGCCTTTAGTGCAGGTTAAAATAAAAAGGTCAGAAAATAAGGATTTACCCATTAGTTTCTGACCTTTCAATAGAGGTTCGTGTTTTATTTTGCTTCTTCTGACGGTTCTTTCACTTTGGCTGAGCCGTTAGAATTATTCATAAATTCCTGATAAACGGTTTCTCGCTCAAAAGGACGCTTGCCAATTAGTCGTTCTAAATCACTTTGGAAAAGAATCTCTTTCTCCAGCAGCTCCTTGGCAATCACCTCCAGATCTTCGCGGTGTTTGGTAAGTAACTCTGTACAACGAACATACGCGTTCTCAATAATTTTGCGTACTTCTTCGTCAATCATGCGGGCGGTTTCTTCCGAGTAAGGTTTATTAAATGAATACTCCGACTGCTTAGAATCGTAGTAAGACATATTGCCGATTTTGTCGTTGAGTCCGTACACAGTTACCATACTGTGGGCTAACTTGGTGACTCTTTCCAGGTCACTGAGTGCTCCTGTTGAAACTTTACCAAAAACCACATCTTCAGCAGCGCGCCCTCCCAAAGTCATACACATCTCGTCTAAAAGCTGTTCTGAACGGTATAAGTATTGTTCACGCGGAAGGTACTGAGCGTAGCCCAAGGCAGTCATACCACGTGGCACAATCGTTACTTTTACCAAGGGGTCAGCGTGTTCCAAAAACCAACCTGCTACGGCGTGACCAGCCTCGTGATAGGCTACGATTTTCTTCTCATCGGGCGAAATAATTTTATTTTTCTTTTCCAAACCACCAATCACGCGATCCATCGCATCCTGAAAATCTTGCATGGTTACTTCTTCGCGGTCTCGGCGGGCGGCAATAAGTGCCGCTTCGTTACATACATTGGCGATTTCGGCACCCGCAAAACCGGGTGTCTGAGCGGCGAGTTTTTTCGGGTCAACGTCAGTCCCTAATTTAATAGGTTTCAAATGAACTTTGAAAATAGCTTCGCGGCCCACAATATCGGGTTTATCCACCGAAATCTGACGATCGAAACGACCCGGGCGAAGCAATGCTGAATCCAATACATCGGGGCGGTTGGTAGCGGCCATGATAATAATGCCAGAATCGGTGGCAAAACCGTCCATTTCTACCAATAGAGAGTTCAGGGTATTTTCGCGCTCGTCGTTAGCCCCAGGCATTCCACCGCGTCCCCGCGAGCGACCTACCGCATCAATTTCATCAATGAAGATAATACAAGGAGCTTTTTCTTTGGCTTGTTTGAACAAATCACGTACCCGCGCTGCCCCAACTCCTACAAACATTTCCACAAAGTCGGAACCTGATAATGAGAAAAATGGAACGCCTGCTTCACCCGCAACAGCCTTTGCAATGAGGGTTTTTCCAGTACCAGGAGGGCCAACCAACAGGGCACCTTTCGGGATTTTGGCTCCCAATTTGGTGAATTTGGTAGGGCTTTTGAGGTAATCAACGATTT
>JBGAUP010000096.1:0-2890 GCA_044228585.1 Runella sp.
AGTTTTTGGCCGACCGCTACATTGTAGGTACGTGTCCTGTGTGTGCCAACCCCAATGCCTACGGCGACCAATGCGAACGTTGCGGTACGGCTTTGAGTCCGTTGGAGTTGAAAGAACCTCATTCTACGCTGTCGGGGTCGAAACCCGTATTGAAAGCGACCAAAAACTGGTATCTTCCTCTGGATAGAATGCAGCCCGACATCGAAAAATACGTAGGTAGCCATACCGAATGGAAAACCAACGTAGCGGGGCAGTGTCAGTCGTGGTTGAAAGAAGGACTCAAGCCCCGTGCTATGACCCGCGATTTGGATTGGGGTATCAAAGTACCCATCGCCGACACCGATGGCAAAGTGCTTTACGTGTGGTTTGAAGCACCCATAGGCTATATCTCAGCCACCAAAGATTGGTTGATTCAGCAGAATGGCACCGATGCAGGTTGGGAGTCGTGGTGGAAAAAATCTGAAAACGACGATACCCAACTGATTCATTTTATTGGCAAAGACAACATCGTGTTTCACTGCATCATTTTTCCCGCTACGCTCATGGCAATGGGAAGTGAGTATTTGCTGCCCGACAATGTCCCTGCCAATGAATTTATGAATTTGGAAGGCGACAAAATCTCCACGTCGCGCAACTGGGCGGTTTGGTTGCACGAGTATTTGGAAGAGCTTCCTGACAAGCAAGACGTATTGCGTTATGTGCTGACGGCCAACGCCCCCGAAACCAAAGACAGCGAATTTACGTGGAAAGATTTTCAAACCCGCAACAACAGTGAGTTGGTAGCTATTTACGGCAACTTCGTCAACCGTGCGGTAGTATTGACGCACAAATACTGCAATGGGAGTGTACCTGCCCTGGGCGAATTGACGGATTTTGACCGTGAGACACTGGCAAACTTGGCTGAGTTACCCGTTAAAATTGGGGAATCCCTCGAAAACTATCGTTTCCGCGAAGGGTTGGTGTTGTTGATGGATTTGGCACGTTTGGGTAATAAATATTTGGCCGAAACCCAACCTTGGCAGGTGATTAAAACCGATGCCGAGCGCGTAAATACCATCATGCACATTGCGTTGCAAATTGCGGCCAACTTGGCCATTGTGAGCGAACCCTTCTTGCCATTTACGGCAGAGAAGCTGCGCACACAGGTAGGGTTGGGACAACACACGTGGAGCGACGCAGGCAAGCCCGACCTACTGGCTACGGGGCAAACCATTGGCGAAGCCTTCTTATTGTTTGAGAAAATAGAAGATACCGTCATCGAAAAACAGATACAAAAACTGCACGACACCAAGAAAATGAATGAGTTAGAAACTAAATCCGTCCCTGAATTAAAACCAACGGTTCAGTTTGAGGATTTTGCAAAATTAGACCTCCGCATCGGCACCATTTTGGAAGCCGAGCGCGTACCAAAAAGTGATAAACTATTGAAGTTTTTGGTGGACGATGGCTTTGAAAAGCGTACTATCTTGAGTGGTATTGCCAAGCATTTTACACCCGAAGAAATGATTGGCCGCCAAGTGACATTTATTGCCAACCTCGCCCCGCGCAAAATCATGGGACAAGAATCCAACGGTATGATTCTCATGGCCGAAGACCGCGACGGCAGCCTCTCGCTTCTCCAACCTCACAAACAAGTGTGGGCGGGGGCACCGATTTCGTAAGCGGAAAGTAACCCGAAAAAATAGCCTCTACGTCTATTATCATTTGCGAATAGACGTAGGGGGATAACTTACTTTATTTTTTTAGCTTCCATTTTTCTACCACCCTGATTCAGAATTAGTTTAGATACTTTTCCTGCTTCATCTTTGATAAATTCAATTTGAGCCTCCATCACTTTGGGATAAAACTTGGTTTCAGATTCGGCAAAAATTTCAAGTTTCCCTTGACCCGTCGCTTGAGTTATCATCTTGTCACCTTCTTTGGTGACAGTCAGAATAAAATTAGGCATCAATTCATACTGACCTACGTAGGTTTCTAAAATGGCAGCAGGTACCACGACGTCTTTGGGTACTTCTATTTTTTCGCCCAATTCCTTCAACTTTTCAATACCGCCCGTATTGCGAGGATTGAGCTCAATGGACTTTTTGTAGTCTTTTATGGCCGCAGCTTTGTCGCCACTTTTCATGTATGCTTCGCCCCGACTATCATAGACATTGAACGAATTTGGGAAAGCTTCGACGTTGAGGTCAAATACGGCCAATGCTTCTTTCATTTTTCCCTCCGCCATCAATTCATAACCCAAAGCATTCATTTCTTGTTCGTTAAGGGTGTAGCCTTTGTCGGTTTTCAACGTTCCAAATTGTTGAACAGCTTTCTCTAAAGACGACGAAATTAAGGTTTGACGAAACGCATCCGCCACCGATTTCTTAGGCGGAGTGACGGGTTGATTGTAAAGAATATTCAGCAGGTTTTTTCGTATAGCCCCCAGTGGCGCACCACCCGTGTTATTTAATAAAACCACCAATTGTTTATCCTTAGGAAGACGCGTGATGATGGTGTTAAAGCCATTGATACCGCCGCTGTGTTCGATTACCTGCAAACTGTCTTTTAGTTCCCCAATCTTTGTTTTATTTACTCCCCAACCATAAGCATAGTTTGATAAAAACGGCGTAAAAAGTAGCGTTTTGGAAGCGGGCGAGATAAGTTTGTCGGTATATAACGCTTGGTCCCAGCGATAAAGGTCTTCCACGGTCGAGTACATAGACCCCGCCGCGTACGGAATAGTCATATCCAAATAAGCCGAATTGACGTATTTAGCCCCCTTTTTCTCGTAGCCAGTAGCCCGCTTGGCAAGAAGGGGTTCGTGCAAATCGTAGCCTGTATCATTCATCTGTAAGGGGGTGAGAATCTGCTCTTGTAGCACTTGCGCGTACGATTTGCCAGTTACTTT
>JBGAUP010000096.1:2934-18743 GCA_044228585.1 Runella sp.
AAAAATAGCCCGAATTGTTGTAGGCAAAGGTAGAACCAGGTTCAAATTCGAGCGGTAAATCACAGAATTGCTTCACAAAAGCATCGGGTGTGAATGGGTCTCGGCTGAGGTTTTCAAAAAATTTAGGAAAGCCTGTATAGCTGGGAATTCCCGAGGTATGAGTCAATAAATGATGCACGGTGATTTTCTCGCCCGTGGCTTTGGGGTAATTAGGCAGATAGGCAGTGATTTTGTCATTAAGCTTTATTTTTCCTTGCTCTACCAATTGCATCACCAACATCGCCGTAAACTGTTTTGTGATAGAACCCAATCGAAATTTAGTGTCGGAGGCGTTAGCGATGTTCCATTCCATGTTGGCCATGCCGTAGCCTTTCTTGAAAATCACCTTGCCGTTTTCAGCAACCAGTACACTGCCGTTGAATTGGCGGTTTTCCACGTACTGACGCATCAGGGCATCTATTTTTTCGGGCTTGGTTTGGGCAAAAATAGGTAGTGTTGCGACGAGCAAAAGTGCAGCGATGCTCGTAGTTATTTGAAAATATGAGCGCATGAGAGTAAAGGTAAAGGGTTGAAAATGTTGAAATTAGAAAAATAATAGATTCCCTCATGCAGATGGGGGATTTTTATCGAAGAAAATTTATTTAAAGGAAGGTTTTTGGGGAAAGCTTCCTTACTGTAAGTGTAAGAAGAAACTATCCCGTTAAAATATCTACGCCCACACCTGCGTGCCTTCGGTGCAGTTTTTACACATTTCGATTTCGGAGCGCGAACGAATCAACGATTGCCGAAATTGCCGATAGGCATCACTTTGCCACAGTTCTTTGAAGGAAGTTTCCGATACGTCGCCGAGGCGGTAGTGGGCGTCTTTGTCAAAACAGCACGGAACCACTTTGCCATCCCACGTAATGACGCACGAATGCCACATTTTCCAGCAATGCCCGTCTAAACCATTTTTAATCTTGTACGTTCCGTCGGTTTGTTGGGCGTAGCGCGAGTACTTTTCAATCGTCGGAATCAGCGGGTCGCCGTGTTCGTAGTCGTAAATTTGGGCGGTTTTTAGTCCAACTTCGTCCACCCCCATTTCTTTGGCCAATCGTTTTACGTCTTCTATTTGGTGTTCGTTGGGGCGTACTACCAAAAACTGAAACACCACGTGCGGTGTTTTGGATTTCAATTCCCGCTTCCATTTCAAGATATTTCGCGTTCCGTCCAGCACTTTTTCTAAGTTTCCTCCTACGCGGTATTGTTGATATACGTCTTGCGTGGTGCCATCAATAGACACAATGAGCCGGTCGAGGCCGCTCTCTACCGTGCGACGCGCAGCGGCATCGGTCAAGTAGTGAGCGTTGGTGGACGTAGCGGTGTAAATACCCTTTTGCGAGGCGTATTTGACCAATTCCAAAAACTTTGGGTGTAAGTAAGGCTCTCCCTGAAAGTAAAAAATAAGGTAAAGTAGCGTATCCGAAAGCTCGTCAATGGTTCGGCGAAACAAATCACCCTCCAACATCCCCGTGGGGCGCGTGAATGAGCGCAGCCCGCTGGGACATTCAGGGCAGCGTAGATTGCAAGAAGTGGTGGGTTCAAATGAAATACTCATGGGCAGTCCTCGGTGCGTAGCACGCCCCGTGGCTTTGGACTCGTAGTAGCTATACAACACCTTCAACGCATTCCAAACGCGCTTGCGAGTGAGTTTGGAGAAAAAATTAAGCCCGTCGGTAATATTGCGGTTCATGCGCTTGCGTGGATGTGAGTGGTTGCGAGTGCGAAGATAGTAGGGAACACTCTGGTTTAAAAAATATAGTTTGTAAAAATGGGGTAATAAGCTAATAATTAGCCCTAAAACTTGCGATAAAAGACATAAAAAATCTACTACATTTGCGCTCAGAAAAACTTCGCCTAACCCATATACCTATGAGAAAAACTTTTACTCAACTTCGTTGGGGAGTTGTCTTCTTTTTGGCTTCCCAATTTCATCTTTTTGCGCAAAACAATGCCCCTGGCACCATTCGGGGTAGGCTATTAAATCCCCAAAATCAACCCTTGGCGGGGGGGACAGTCAAAATCCAAAACACACTTTTTCAAACAGTTTCCGACCCCGAAGGCTATTATACATTTTCTGGATTGAAGGCGGGGAGGTACGTTTTAGTTGCTACCAAAACGGGGTTTGGGGCAGTAAGACAAGTGGCTTATGTAGAAGAAGGTCAAACCACTGCCACCTATTTTATGCTTTCGCCCGATGCGATGGAAATGGAGGCGGGAGTTGAAACGGGAACATTTAGCAATGTCAGTAAATTTCAGTCGAGTATTGGTATCACCACCCTTTCTGCCAACACTATTCAGGAGCGGGTGCCGCGCGGTACGGGCGATTTGCTCAATGCTATCCCAGGCAATTTTGTGGATGCTTCGGCGGGGGAGGTGGGGGCGCAGATTTTTCCACGGGGGCTTTCTACGGGACAAAACAATCAGTTAGGCTTTCGTTATGTATCGCTCCAAGAAGAAGGTCTTCCCCTCATGAGTTCGCAGTTGGGATTTGCCGTTGTTGACATGTTTCACCGACCCGACGCTACCGTTGGGCGTTTAGAGGCCATTCGCGGTGGTACTTCTTCGATTATTACGGCCAATGCTCCAGGAGGAATTTTTAATTTTATTTCCAAAACGGGTGGACAACAACGAAGCGGCTCGGCCAAACTCACGGGAGGCCTCAATAACAACGAAACGGCACTCACAAGGATAGATGCTGAAATGGGGGGGCCACTCCGCGACAAAGAATGGTCATATCACGCAGGAGGCTTTTTTCGGCGTGATACTGGGCCCCGTACCGTGCCTTTTATTGCGAACCAAGGCGGACAAATCAAGCTAAATTTTACCAAGACTCTGCCCAATGGTCAGCTTAAATTTTATGCTAAACACCTCAACGACCGCGTTACATTTTATAAACAAGTACCTGTTAAGTCTTTGGACGGTAGCTCTTATAATAATTTTGATGTGACTACCAGTTCCACTTTTTTGGACTTAAAAACCTCTGTTCCCAATTCGGTTGACATTCCTTACAATGCGGCTGCCGTGCGAAATTTCGACTCAGACAAGGCCATTTGGGTTCAAAATACGGTGTTGGGCGTTTCGACCAGCAAACAGCAAGGAGATTGGCAAGTGAACAATAACCTTAAATTGTCGCTCATCAACCAACGTTATCGTCAGTATCAAGGAAATTTTGTGATACCAACGGGTTTGGCCATGACGGTTTTCAATCCTGTTGCCTTATTTCCTTTCGCATCGGCAGGGCCAGCTCCCAATCTTCCTGCGGCTCCTGCCCCCGCTTTTCCCACCTACCGAGATGCCGTTACGGGAGAAATTGTGGCCAAATTTAACGGAGCTACTCCCGACCCCAATGTACCCAATCAATTGGGGAATTTTGTGTATGGAACAGCCTCCTTGGATATGAACAACCGTGTTTTGGACGTGATGGATAATTTTTCGGCCACTTATACGAAAAATAACCACCGTCTGACGTTAGGAGCGTACGGGGCTTACGCCGCGACCAAATCGCTTTGGAACGTAGATTTCTTGCTGACCCGATTGGAGCCCAATGCGCGTCCTTTGACGGTGACGTTTGCCAGCCCTTACGCCCCAACTACGGTATTTAAAGGAACCGACGACCGCGGAATCGTGGGCTACAATGGGGGAGCTTACACCAATTTTGAAGGAAATTCTACCATTTTAGCGGCTTACCTGAACGACTATTGGGATGTGTCGTACAACCTCAAAATTGAAGCGGGATTGCGGTACGAGTTTTTAAACTACAAAGGTTTCAAGAAAGGCTGGTCGGTCCCCAACGAATCAGATGCCGCAGCGGGTGGAGCTAATAAGGGAAATGGGCTAAAAAATAACGGTGGGTTGGACGGCAATCCACTCACCACCTACGACAATCGCTTTCGTTTGGACAATGGCACAAAATTCAATTTCAATGACCAATACGGCTATTTGTCGGCTTCTCTGGGGTTTAGTCAGCGGGTAAGTAGTAATGCCGCTTTTTACGGCAGAGCCACCCTTGGCAACAAAGCCCCCGATGTGGACTACTACGTTCAAAACTTTGTGAATCAATCCATTAGTAAGGGAACCACCGAGAAAATTTGGCAGGGAGAACTGGGCTATAAATACAGCGAAAAAACGACTTCTTTTACCTTATCAGGGTTTTATAGTTACTTAGATAATATTCTGTTTCAGTTGTTTATTCCTTCGGGGACTACTACGCTTTTCACGCCCCCCACGTTCAACTCAGCCCGAACGATTGGCGCAGAAATGGAGCTACTTTACTTGCCTACGGAAGCCTTGTCTTTCAATGTGTCGGCTACGTTGCAAGATGCTCGTTTTGTGAAGTTTACGTATTACAATGTCAACGGAACGACTTCTGCCCAAGCACCTACGGCCAACCGTCAAGCATTGGCCAACCCTTTGGCGGATGATTTTACCGAAAGTTTCGACGGCAATAAGGTCAACGATATTCCCTCCGTGAATTTGGATATGAACGTAGCTTATAAATTGGGGAAAATAAAGCCTTACGTCAATTACCGCTACATTGGGCAGCGCTACGGCAACAAACGTAATACCATCACATTGCCCGCCTACGGGATCTTGAACGTCGGAGTTTTGGCGCAATTGGGCGAAAAGTTTACGCTCAATGCCCATTTGAGCAACTCACTCAACAGCAAAGGTATTGTTTTGTTTGACGGGGTGGGAGTACCCGGGGCGTCCGTAGAAGATTTAGCCCAAGGCGGGGTCAAAAGTCAAAATCCAACTGCCTTAGGGCCAAATCTCAACGGCGAAGTAATCAACTCGGCCAGTCCCTCATTGACGGCCATTGCTCCCACCGACTTAAAGGTAGTAGAAGCCACGGGGCGTCCGTACATGGTGCGGTCGGTTTTACCCCGTTTGTTTACTTTGTCGGTGAGTTATCATTTTTAACTTTTACCCCAAAAACTGACGTAAATAGTTTCGACTGGTCAAAATAGCCGATTTTACATCTTCGATGCTTCCTTCATAGGCTTTGTCTTCGACTTCGATGCAGACAGGCCCGCGGTAGCGTACGTCGGTGAGGGCGGCAAAAAACTTCCGCCAATTCACATCGCCCAGCCCTGGGAGTTTGGGGCTGTGGTATTCGAGCGGATTGGCCATGATACCTACGCGGTCGAGCTTGTCTTTGTAAAGTTTGGCATCTTTGAGGTGGATATGGTGCAGGCGGTCTTTGTAATCGTAAATGGGTTTGGCTTCGTCCATCATTTGCCAAATCATGTGCGAGGGGTCGTAGTTGAGTCCCAAAATGGGGCTGGGGATAATTTCAAACATTCGGTCCCAAACGGCGGGTGTGGTGGCGAGGTTTTTGCCCCCTGGCCATTCGTCGTTGGTAAAAAACATCGGGCAGTTTTCGATACCGATTTTTACGTTGTGTTCTTCGGCCACTTTCACAATTTCGGGCCACACTTGACCGAAAGTTTTGAGGTTTTCGGTGATGTTTTTGGAGGGGTCGCGTCCAATAAAGGTATTTACATTGTGCAAACCCAGTTTGGCCGCGGCTTTGATAAGAACTTTGATGTGCTCACGATAATAAACTGCTTTTTCGGTGTCGGGGTCGAGGGGGTTGGGGTAATAGCCTAATCCTGAAATAGTGATGCCTTTTTCTTTGGCATAGTACATCACATTGTGGGCGTAGGTGGTGTCGGTCAGTACCCGACTGGCATCAATATGGGTTACGCCCGCGTAGCGGCGAGCATCGGCGTTGTCGGTAGGCCAACACATGATTTCGACGCAGGAAAAGCCGTGGTTGGCGGCAAAATCTATGACGTGTTCGTAGCCAAAATCGGCTAAAATAGCGCTTACAAATCCGAGTTTAAGCATGTTTGGTTGAAGGTTTTAAATTGTGTTGCAATCTTACAAAAAAGTACGGGATTTTACTCGCGAGTTAGTATTGGTCTAAGTACGAATTGGTTTTTGTACATTTGCTCAATGAACATTTCTTTCAATCTCCGCCGTTGGCAAAAAGGCGACGAGGCTTCTCTCGCCAAATACGCCAATAATTATCACATTTGGCGCAACGTGCGGGACGCCTTCCCGCATCCTTATACCTTTGATGATGCCCATCATTGGATTAGTATGTGTGAGGCCGAAAAGCAACCTACCGTTTTTGCCATCGAAATCAACGGAGAAGCGGTAGGGGGCGTGGGGATTGTACCTCAAAAGGATGTTTTTCGTAAAAATGCCGAGATAGGTTATTGGCTCGGCGAACCGTTTTGGGGAAAGGGAATCGTCACGGAGGCGGTAAAAGAAATCAGCGAATATGCCTTCAAACACTTTGATATTCACCGCCTTTATGCGGGTGTGTTTGAGTATAACCCCGCTTCGATGCGGGTGTTAGAAAAAGCAGGGTTTCACTTTGAAGCTATTCTCTATCAGTCGGTTTGTAAGGAAAATAAACTATGGAATGAGCATATCTACGTAAAATTTCGGACAGACTCATTACAGTGTTGATGATGAAGCTGTTTAAACTTTTTGTTTTTTATTGATTTTTCTTAAAAAAATGACTGAGAATGCGATAAAATGCAAAGCCATCCAATTTCTTACAGAGAATTCAAACCTGACTAAAAGAGCCTTAAATCCATCAATCCAAGCATTTGCGTGTTCGATGACAGTTCTATCTTGATAAAGTTCTTCATCGAAAATATGTGTACCTGATTGATAAGGCTCATGTTGTTGATTCGCTGAATTTCTTGGATTTGGTTTTACATTGGCAATAATTTCTTCCTTCTGGCAAACCTCTTGAAATTCTTTTGAATCAAATCCAGGGTCAGCATTTAAGAATAGCCCTTTAAGGTTTATTCCTGCTGATTTAAGGATATTACATATTTCGTCAAATAGCGTTTGTATCTCAAAAAGATCGTGATGTTGGCCTTCTTGCGGGGTGGACATACCAAGCATAATTCCCTGACTATCAGACAAGAACAACGCATTTGTTGTGTTAGATGCTTTTCGCCCCTGATAACCAACTGCATCCCCGCCATTCTTGGCTGGCGTATGACTTCCATCTAATTCGATACTTGACAAGTCCAAATGTTTTAAATTTTGACTCAAAATATTTATCCAAATTTTTCGCCAACACCCGTCCTTTGACCATGCGTTGAAATGATAATAGACACTGTTCCAACTCAATATTTTATCACTGAAAAATTCTTTCGTCGGCAGTTCTCGCCATTGGCATCCGGTTTTCAACCGATAGAAAATCGCATTTATGAGTTCTTCTACCGAAACTGTTGGCTCAAAACCTCGGCTGCCAACGGTTAAATGTGGTATTATCCACGTTTCAATTATATCTTTGTTCAAGACTCCCATTGAGGTGTTGTTTTAAGTTTGGTCACTCAAAAATCACACTTATTTGGGAGTCTTTTCCAAAAGTTAAAACAGATTCGATATACATTTGTGACCTATTGACTTTACCTTTGCCCATTTTTATTTGGTAGCAAAATAAGTCTTGAAGCATTGGTTGTCAGCTTTAACCTTAGAAAGGTGCGAAACCTTTCTAAGGTTGATTATCAATAATTTGGCAATTAGATTGTGTAAGTCCTATTTAGAGGTATTAATTCAGCGTTTTTCCTTGCTCCAATACCTTAATTGCTCCTTCTAAACTCTTTTTGTTCACTTCGTCAGGGGCTTGGGTGAGGGCCATTTTGGCGTGTTCCAGGGCTTTTTTTGTATCTCCCATTGCCGAATAGCCCCGCATCATACCCACGTTGGTGGGCCATGCGCCGTTGTGTTTTTTGTAATTGCTCTCAAAAATCGCAAAAGCTTCTTTTGTTTTTTTATCGGCCAAAAGCTGCCGTCCGTAGCCGTGCAACTCAATGGCATTGGCTTTTTCGAGGGCTTGCGTCCACGTGCGGGAGGCTTCGGCGGTATTGCCAAGTTTTTCCAACAATTTTGCTTTGGTAGAAAGGGCACCAAACGAACTAATACCACCTAAATTGGGATTAGTGGCCGAATTTATCCAGTTGAGAGCTTCTTTGTAATTGACGTCGTTTCGCAAGCACCAATTGGCAGCAGCTTCTAAACTCGGTGGGTCAAAACCCAACGCGCCACTCATTTGGGCTTGGATATAGGCGAGGGTAGTGGCTTTCAGGTCTATTTCTACTTTGAACGGGATTCGCCAACGTTCCCACTCTAAAGCCACTTCTACCGATTGGTCGGTTTGGTTGGAAAAAGTATAAGTGAGTCGTTCTTGGGATGTCGGTAGATTCTTTTGTTGGCGGGTGACGACCCGCAAAACGTCCATGTCTTCTCGGTAAAAATAACTACCCCATCCAGCGGTATTTTTGTTGAATATCAACACGCAAGAATCAGGATACAATGCGATAAAAAAGCCGTACTTGCCCGCAGCAAGTGCTTTTCCGTTGATTTTCACGTCAGTCGAAAACGACATCGTGGTGTTTTCATTGGCCCCTGCTCGCCAAGGTGACGCCACATTTGAGCCATAGCCCAGCACGCTGAAACCGTAAGGAGCAATATCTGTACCCCAAATTTGCCCTTCGCGGCCTTTTACGCCTGGGGCATTCCACTTGATTTCGATGTCGGTGACGCCTACCTGCCGCCCTGCCGAGCAGCCAAAGTTGGCGTTTTGGGGCAAACGAAGTGCCTGCGCCGCTACTTCGACGGTGGAAATAAGGGAGAAAGCAAAAAGAAAAAACAGAGATTTGTTGTTCATGGTTGTATGGTTTTTGGGTGAAATTTTCAGGTATAGCTGTTTTGTGTCATAGGTAGTTTTTACTCCCCAATCACAATTTCCTTTTCTTTATAGCCACCACGGGTGGAGAGCAGTTTCACTTTGGCTTTGATGGAGCCACTTTGGTTGAGTTTTACGCGGAAAGTGGCTTCTTTTTGCTCACCAATTTTGGTGTAGCCCGCGTAAATCGTTTTGTCAAACAGGGTAGGTTGCGTAATGATGGCCTTGGCTTCTTCAAATCCTTTGAGAAGGGCTTTGTCTATGTCGAGTGTTACGCGGTCTTCTTGTACTATTTTTACGAGCTTGGCTTGTTCGAGGGCCACGGGGAGTTTGCCCGAGTTAGTCCATTTTACCTTTATTTCGTACTCACGGTTGGGCAGAGCTTTGATGGTTACGTCTTTGAGGTCAATTTGGGGGAGTTCTTTGGCCATGGCCAAATTAAACTTCGACTGCCGCGACACCCACGTCTCTAAGTTCCACGCAGGTCCATTTTGGGCAAAAAACTTAGGGTGAAAACCACCAATTTCGACTTCGCCCAATACAGGATGCGTGAGTTTACTCCAAGGCTTAAACCCGTTTTTCTGGTTGGCTTCGTCGTCCCACATCAGGCCGTCGTATTCGTCGTATTGACCATCTTTGTCGTAGTCTTTCATGGCGCCGCCGTTCCAAAGTTCGTCGCCGTACCAGATAGAGCCGTAATAAAAATACCCAAAGTCGGGGCCGTGGCCAAACAAAGGCTGAAGCTTTGTTGGGTCGCCCGTAACCCGGTCTATTTTACTACGCATGGCGTAGGTTTCATAGACATCGCCCGCCCAAGGATATTTGGTAAAAGACAGCCCCAAGCTATCCATGTGTTTGTAAATCTTGAGGTCGGCAGGAAACATACTTTCGGCACTTTTGGAGGTCGAAGGCGGGCGTAAGTGCATGGGTACGCGGGTATCCATGGAGTTGACAACCGAAATATGGGGATGTTGTAGCAACCACAGCACCGTTGAACGCGTTTCAATTTCGCTCAACGGAAACTCTCCCGCTCCCCCTTGTGTATAGCCTCGTCCTGTTAAATCGCCGCCCGTGTCAGGTCGCCAGTTTTCGGGGTAGTTGCGGTGATTATCCAGTCCACCGATACCATCTTCGTTGTATTTTCCGTCGCCGTCGTTGTCAATACCTTCGGTATAAACCAGCCACTCGCCCTTGCCTTCTTGTACACGTTTCATCAAGCGGCCCGACGGGTCGCGGGGGTCGAGTACATAATCTGCTTTTTCCTTTTCGGCTTTGGTCACGGCTTTTTTACGGATTTGATAAATCACACCGTCACCATCGAGATCTTCTTCGGGGTCTTCGTCGAGCAGACCGTCGCGGTCATCATCTTTGGGGTGTACCGTACTGCGGTTGCGTTGCGCCGTAAAAAGATACATCGTAGAGCCGTCGGGGTTGTTTTCAGGACGCAGGTAAATGGTTTTGGTGTCAACGAGTTGGGTGATAGAGGCGTCTTTGCCGTAGTTTTCGAGTAAGTGCTGCGTCATCCACAAAATGGTTTCGCTGCTTGTGACCTCGCCACTGTGGCGGCCTGCTTCAAAGTAAGCGGCGGGTTTGTCGGTGTGTTTACCCGTTTTTTTATTGGTAATGGTCATTTGTAAGATGGGGCGGCCTTCGTAGCTTTTAGCCACTTCGTACAAATCCACGAGATCGGGGTATTGTGTCGCCCATTTTCTGTACCAATGGTACATCACATCGGGCGAATGATAAATATCAAACGTTAGCTTATCTGAAGGTACATATTGCACATCTTTGAAGTAGTATTTTTTGAAAAAACTGATGCCGTGGCGTTCACCTTTGACGGTATAAAATTTGTTGGCAGTGTCTTGCTCAGGAAATTTGGGTTCGGGGTAGTAAGATTTTTGGGCTAAAACACTGACAGAAATCAGTAAGAGGAAAAGAGTAGAAAGGTTTTTCATCGGATTTTATGAAGTGTTGTTGAACGGGCAAATTACCGTAATTTTGGCTAAAATTTATTCAAAATGAGCATTTTTTATCAATTAGAAAACACGCCTCCCAAAGAAATTTTCCCCAGCTGGTTTGGGCAAATGATTCACGGAGAATACATGACAGTATCGTACTTTAGGGCCAAAGCAGGGAGCATTTTGCCGAGACATTCGCACTCACACGAGCAAATTTCAAACGTTTTGGAAGGGCAACTCGAACTGACGATTGGCGACGAAACCCGCATTTGCCAAGCAGGCGACGTGGCGGTAATACCCTCCAATGTGCCACACCAAGCGCGTGCTGTTACGGATGTCTATGTTATGGATGTATTTTCGCCCGTAAGAGAAGAATATCGCTAACCATCAAACCTCAATTTCCAATGAACCTAACTAAAGTTGTATCGCTCCTTTTAGCCCTTTTGTTTACCTATTTTGTGGTTGTTCAGTACAATGACCCCGATCCAGAAGTATGGATGCCCATTTATGGCATTGCCGTAGTGGCGTGTTTGAGTGTCTTTTTTGACAAAGCTCCCCGCAAGTACGTTTTTTTTATCATGGCAGGGGCGTATTTGTTAGCTGCATTTCAGCAGTGGCCACCCAAATACGAAGGCGTTTTTTGGGGTGAGATGGCCATGCGCAGTATCAACATTGAACTCGCCCGTGAGTCATTGGGATTAGTGATTAGCAGCGTAGGAATGCTCGTTATGGGTGTTTTGCGCAAAAGGTAAAAAAGTAAGGCATATTACCGCAAACCTTTACACTTTTACCGCTGACCCTTACACTTTCCACTACTTACTCCTATCAATCGTAAACTGAACCAACCCTTCTAACGACGTACGATAGGCCGATTCGGGGAAGGAGTGCAGAATAGCTTTGGCTTCTTCCACGAGTTTTTGCATGGCTTGGGTAGCATATTGAATACCGCCCGATTCGCGCACAAACTGAATGACTTCGGCTACTTTTTGCTTCGCCAAAATCAAACAAGTCGTCTTTGATTTGAAAAGCAAGGCCGACTTTTTCGCCAAACTGCTTCATTTTTTCGACCAATTCGTCGGTGGCTCCCGCCGAACGTGCTCCGACAGCGCAACAAGAGGATATGAGCGAAGCCGTTTTTTGGCGAATAATTTCAAAATATACATCTTCCGTAATATCCAAACGACGGGCTTTGGCAAGCTGGAGCAGTTCGCCCTCGCTCATTTCTCTCACGGCGTTAGAGACGATTTTTAATAAATTAAAATCTTGATTATCAACCGATAAGAGGAGTCCTCTTGACAGTAGATAATCTCCAACTAAAACAGCAATCTTATTTTTCCAAAGGGCATTGACGGAGAAAAAGCCGCGTCGGTAATTGGAATCATCCACTACGTCGTCGTGAACGAGGGTGGCCGTGTGAAGAAGCTCAATCAGCGCGGCACCCCGATACGTTGCTTCCGAGATATTGCCACTTACGCCCGCCGTCAGGAAAACAAACATCGGGCGCAATTGCTTACCTTTACGGCGAACGATGTAGTTCATGATTTGGTCGAGTAGCATGACTTCGCTTTTCATAAATTGCCGAAATTTACGCTCGAAGGCATCCATTTCGGAAGCAATAGGGGCTTGAATATCTTTGATGGAGAGAGACATATTTTCAGTGGGCTAATCAGTAAACACTCAGTAAAGAGTAAATAGTTTACTTGAAAATGCCATCAACTTTAACCTTTTCTTGATTTGTTGTTTTACAAACGCCAAATTTGGGACAAAATCTATTAACATTACACCAAAGAAAGATAATTTGTTTTAGGGAATTCGCTCATTTTGTTTTTTTAGCATTATTCATGAAAGCATTGGTACTCGGAGGAGGGTCGCTCAAGGGGGCATTTCAAGTAGGCGTTGTACAGGCCATTTTAGAAGAAGGGTTTGAACCCGACATGGTTTACGGAATTTCTGTTGGCAGTCTTAATGCCAGTTTTTTGGTCAATGAAGCTGGAAAGCATTTTATTGAGCGCAAAAAAATAGATTGGCCCAAAATCAGTCGGCAGTTGATTGAATTTTGGGTGAAAAAAATTACCAAACCTGAAGACATCGCCCTCATGCGTTCGCGTCTTACGTTAGGGATTGATACTCTGATGAGTCGCTTTGACGGATTGTTGGATACTACTCCCTTACACACGCTCATTCGAGATAATGTAGATGATTTTATTTTAAGAAATAGCCCCGTTAAACTCAAAGTAGGAGCAGTGGACGTGGTAAGTGGGAAAATGGTATATGCCACTCCCCAAGACGAGAACTTTATTGAGTACGTATTGGCAAGTAGTTCGCTGCCTACCTTGATGCCTGCGGTTCATGTCAAGGGGCATCGCAAAGCCGCTTTTTTGGATGGTGGCTTACGTGTGGTGGCCCCTATCAAAGCGGCCCTCGAAGATGGTGCTACTGAAGTAGTGTGCGTGGCTTGTCACGCAGAACACATTTATAACGAGCCTGTTAACTATCGTAACCTGTTTAAACTTCTTGATCGCGTGAAGGACATCAACGTCAATCAAATCGTCAACAGCGACATTGCTTGGGCGGAAAGTTACGTCGAAAAGGAAAATCTCAAAGGTCACTCGCTCAGTTTGAAAGTGATTCGCCCGCATGAGCCGCTCAATTTAGACATGTTAAAGTTTAATTCGGAAGATATTGTACGATTAATTGTGCAAGGATATAAAACAGGATTTGAGTTTTTACAAAAAGAGGATCAGAAGCATCCATTTAAAAAATAATGCAAATAACTATCCGCAAAGGTACCCCCGAGGATGTACCGCAAGTGTTTCAATTGGTTCAAGAATTGGCTCTATTTGAAAGAGCACCTGAGCAAGTAACCAATACGCCCGAAATGATGCTGAAAGACGGGTTTGGACCAGAGCCTATTTTTGGGCTTTTTGTGGCCGAAGTAGAGGGTCGTATCGTAGGCATTTCGCTATATTATTTCCGTTATTCGACGTGGAAAGGCAAGCGCTTGTACCTCGAAGACCTCATCGTGACGGAATCAATGCGAGGACACGGCTTGGGGAAAATGCTACTGGATACCACAGTTCAAGAAGCGCACAATACCAATTGCACGGGCATGATGTGGCAAGTATTGGACTGGAACGAACCCGCCATCAAATTTTATCAGAGTTACGGTGCGAGATTGGACGGTGAATGGATTAACTGTCATTTGGATTTTTAGACTATGAGCATTGCCCAAAACATTCAGAAAATAGAAGCTGCTATTGCCCCCAGAGCAAAACTAATTGCGGTTACCAAAACTAAGCCCATCGAAATGTTGATGGAAGCCTACAATGCGGGTTTTAAGCGGTACGGCGAAAATAAGGTGCAGGAAATGGTTATGAAATACGAGCAGATGCCCAAAGACATTGAATGGCATTTGATTGGCCATTTGCAAACTAACAAGGTGAAATACATCGCCCCCTTTGTGGCCATGATTCACTCGATTGATAGCCTCAAGCTTTTGCAGGAAGTAAATAAGCAAGCCGCTAAATACAACCGCATGATTGATTGTTTACTTCAAATATTTATTGCCCAAGAAGAAACCAAATTTGGACTTTCGGAAGAAGAAGCCAAAGAGTTATTGACTTCAGAAGCCTTCAAAGAATTGAAAAACGTGCGAATCGTTGGCTTGATGGGCATGGCTTCCAATACCGATGACGACGAGCAAATACGGCAAGAATTTAGGGGTTTGAAGCATTTTTTCGACGAACTCAATTCGACACTTTGCACTCAAAATTCGACACTTACTGAATTGTCAATGGGCATGAGTGGCGATTATCTGATGGCTGTCGAAGAAGGTAGCACGCTGGTAAGAGTGGGCAGCGCGATTTTTGGTTCAAGATGACGGTCAGTCGGTCCAGTCCGACCGACCGTTTACTTTTTATTCTTCTTCCACCACGGGGCCAAAAAATAGCACCCAAGTTGAAAAGTCTTCGCTGAATTCTACAAACTTATGGGGGCGTAAGCGGGTACAAACAAAAAATCGCCCGTTTTTACGGTCGTCGTTTTCCCTTCTAATGCAAAAGTAGCCTCCCCCGAGGCGATGATATATACCTCGTCGCGGTCATGAGGGGTTTGTTTGTCTATGACCTGCGGCCTATACAATTCCAATTCCAGCGTGCTGTTTTTGAACAAAAGTAGAAAAATTCCTGATGGTGCTGACTGAGTTTTTCAGTTGCTTCAGCGAGGCTAACTTTTTGTGAGAACATGGCTGTATAGGTTGAAAACTTTGTCAAAGTTGGGTTATTCAAATCAAAGGGAAATAACGCTCTTTTAATACATTAAGGTGGTGAATTGGATGCCCAATCAGCACAAAACCCAACGCCAAAGGAGAAATCCGTTGATTAAAACTAATCCCTTCGCGGTGAAGCATCTCATCGCTAAAACTTTTAAAAAGGGCAATCGTTGACTGACGAACCAACGAAAATTCATCTAATAAATCATCCAGTGTACGACTATTTGCCGTGGTATTAGCTCCAAACAACTCTTCGTCATAGCCTGGCAAGGTCGTTTTGTCGTTACGCGCAAAACGCATGGCACGGTACGACATAATACGCTCGTTGTCAATAAGATGCTGTATAATGTCTTTGACTGTCCACTTGCCAGGCGCATACACTTGGTTGCCGAGTTGGAGCAGGGCTTGTCTGATGTCTTCTTGGTGGTACAAATTAGCCGTCTGTTCAAGCCCTTCTACTACATCAATGTCTTCGGTAAGTAAGATGTAGCGGTCAAAAAATTGGGGCATGTGTTGAATGTCGGAGCGTTTCATGAGGATAGGTGGGTTAAATGAGCAGGTAAAGATACATTTTTACTGAAATCATCCGAAACGGGTTTTTCACGAATTGTTTTCAACGGAATCAGTCCCGACCATATTGGTAGGGTTTTATCTTCTTCTTCATCGTTGGGCATTCCTGTACGAACTTTGGCAGATGCTTCCTCAATTTTAAATGACAAAACGGTCGTTTTTTTTACTTCACTTTCTGTAATAGGGCGTAAGTAATCCCAACTTTCAGGAACAATTTTCTCGGTAATCCAGCGCAAAGCTTCTACTTTTT
>JBGAUP010000097.1:0-19156 GCA_044228585.1 Runella sp.
TTATGTTTACCTTGAAAAAGACCTATTTGGGGCGTTTTGGGCATCTGCCAGTCATTCAGCAAAAAATTGTATATTTTTTATACACTCCTCTATTGTTGAAGCAAATTTATCGCTAATTTTGCGGCAAATTTATGAATCACTATAAACTTAATATCATAATATGGTAGCTGTAAGACCGGATGAGGTTTCGGCGATACTTCGGGAGCAATTGGCGGGGGCCAAGACCGACGCCCAACTCGAAGAAGTAGGTACGGTGCTGCAAGTAGGTGACGGGGTAGCCCGTATCTATGGCCTTACCAAAGTACAAGCAGGGGAGCTGATTGTGTTTGAAAACGGACTCAAAGCTCTTGCCCTTAACCTCGAAGAAGACAATGTCGGAGCAGTATTGCTTGGCGAGTCAACCGAAATCAAAGAAGGCGACACCGTAAAACGTACTGGTGAAATTGCTTCGGTAAAAGTAGGAGAAGGCATCGTAGGTCGTGTAGTTAATACCTTGGCCGAGCCCATTGATGGTATGGGACCCATCCAAGGCGAGACTTTCGAGATGCCACTTGAGCGTAAAGCTCCTGGGGTAATCTACCGCCAACCCGTAACTGAGCCTCTTCAAACGGGTATCAAAGCGATTGATGCCATGATTCCCATCGGGCGTGGTCAGCGCGAATTGGTTATTGGTGATCGTCAGACTGGTAAAACAGCTGTTTGTATTGATACTATCATCAACCAAAAAGAATTCTACGATAAAGGCGAGCCAGTCTATTGTATTTATGTAGCTTGTGGTCAGAAAGCCTCTACTGTTAAGCAAGTAGAAGCGACCCTACGCCGATATGGCGCAATGGACTATACAGTTATCGTAGCTGCTGCTGCTTCTGACCCCTCTCCAATGCAGTTCTTTGCACCATTTACAGGAGCTGCCATTGGTGAATACTTCCGTGATACTGGCCGCCCAGCGTTGGTAGTGTATGATGACTTGTCAAAACAAGCCGTAGCTTACCGGGAGGTATCTCTCTTGCTCCGTCGCCCACCTGGCCGCGAAGCATATCCTGGAGACGTTTTCTATCTTCACAGCCGTTTATTAGAGCGTGCCGCTAAGGTAAATGCCTCGGACGAAATCGCCAAAAATATGAACGACTTACCCGCGTCTTTGAAAGATAAAGTAAAAGGTGGTGGTTCATTGACGGCCCTTCCAATCATCGAAACCCAAGCGGGGGACGTTTCGGCTTATATCCCAACCAACGTAATCTCAATTACCGACGGTCAGATATTCTTGGAATCAAACCTGTTTAACTCTGGTATTCGTCCTGCCATCAACGTAGGTATCTCGGTATCGCGTGTGGGAGGTAATGCGCAGATTAAATCCATGAAAAAAGTAGCAGGTACGCTCAAACTTGACCAAGCGCAATTCCGCGAATTGGAAGCGTTTGCGAAGTTTGGTTCAGACCTTGATGCCGCTACGAAGTTGACTATTGACCGTGGTCGTCGTAACCAAGAAATTTTGAAGCAAGGACAGTTCTCTCCCGTGAGTGTTGGTGACCAAGTGGCTATTATCTATGCTTCTATCAACGGGGTTTTAGATAAAGTTAACGTAGACATAGTAAAAGAGTTTGAGTACGAATTCATTGCTTTACTAAAAGCGGTTCATCCAGAAGTAATTACCAGCTTAGCTGCTGGTAAATTGGATGATTCTGCAACAGATATAATCAAAAAAGTAGGCCGTGAATTGGCTACTAAATAGGCTGTCCTACTGAATGTCGCGCATCAAAGAAATCGTAAAGGCTACGCCCCTCATCGGGGACGTAGCCCGATTTATCGGAAAGTATCGTACACGGGTTCCTGCTGGGCACTTTTACAGCCCTATTGTATCTGTGGACGAGGTGCGTAAACGCGAAGCGCAAATTTACCCAACGCCCCCACGGACTTTACCAGGGCTTGACCTTCGTGAAAATGCCCAAGTAGCATTGATGCAGACATTTGCTCAGTCGTACTTTGAGAGCGTTCCGTTTACCGATGAACCACAGGAAGGTTTTCGGTATTATTTTGTCAACAAATATTTCATTCATGCCGATGCTACTACGCTCTATTGCATGATGCGCCATTTCAGGCCCAAGCAGATTATAGAAGCAGGTTCTGGGTTTTCATCGGCGGTGATGTTGGATACCAACGAGCGATTTCTCAATCAAAACGTTAAATTTACGTTTATTGAGCCATATCCTGAGCGTTTGTATTCCTTGTTGACTCCCGCAGACCGACTAAAGACGACGATTTTTGAAAAAACTTTACAGGATATCCCTGTTGAGTATTTTGAACAATTGGAAGAAAACGATATACTGTTTATTGATTCTACCCACGTGTCAAAAACGGGTAGTGATGTCAACTATTTCTTGTTTGAAATATTTCCACGCCTAAAACCAGGCGTTATTGTTCACGTTCACGACGTATTTTATCCGTTTGAATATCCCAAAGCGTGGGTAATTGATGGAAACGGGCGTTTTGGATGGAATGAAGCTTATATTCTACGGGCATTTTTGATGTACCAAGATAAGTTTGAGATATTGTTTCACAACGATTTTCTTCAAACTTTTCACGCTGATTGGCTCGCTCAAAATATGCCTACCTACGCTACCCGTGGCCGTGGGTCGAGTATATGGCTAAGAAAAGTTAGATAGTTTACAGTTGCCAGTCAACAGTTTACAGTATAGCAGCGAAGTGCATTTATCTTCGCAGAGTGAACTTAAAATAGCTTTGTCCCACACGGATAACTATTAACAAATAACAGATAACGGTAATACAAAATGGCTTCACTTAAAGAAGTTCGCAATAGAATCTCGTCGGTCAACTCGACGCAACAAATCACGAAGGCCATGAAAATGGTGGCCGCTGCTAAGCTTCGTCGTGCTCAAGATGCCATCATACAGATGCGCCCTTATGCCAAGAAGTTGGGCGAAATGCTCGCTACGGTATCGGCAGGTGCTGAAACTGCCGCAGATAGCCCTTTTAAAAAGGTGCGTTCGGTAGAAAAAGTGTTGATTGTTACCGTTACCTCTGATCGCGGACTTTGTGGAGCATTCAATACCAACGTTATCAAAGCTGCTACTGCGCTTATCCAAGAAAAATATGCTACTCAAGCTGCTAAAGGAAACGTAGAAATTTTTGCATTGGGAAAAAAAGGCGGAGAAGCATTTCAACGAAGAGGCTTTAAAGTGAATACTGCCTATATGGATGTATATTCACGCTTGAATTTTGGGGTAGTAAAAGAAGCCGCTGCCCTTCCAAGTATCATAAGCGGCTTTCCAAGAGGGTAAATATGATGCTGTTGGTGTATTTAACGAGTTCAAGAATGCTTGGCAACGCAGATTATTCGTGCCGATCGATTTCTGCCTATCGTAGCCGATGCCAAGAGCATTGAAAAAAATGCCTACTACCGCTACTAACTACACTTTTGAGCCTTCAGAAGAGCAAATTGTACAAGATTTGATTCCTAAAACGCTCAAAATTCAACTGTACCGTGCGGTGCTCGAATCTAATGCCTCAGAACATGGGGCACGAATGACCGCCATGGACAAAGCGACAGACAATGCGCAAGAGCTACTGAAAGCATTACGTTTGGAGTACAACCGCTCACGTCAAGCTGCTATTACCAAAGAAATCTTGGAGATTGTGGGTGGAGCAGAGGCTTTATCTCAAGGATAATCTTAGACTTCTACTGATTGGTAGCTCAGTTATACAAAAGTGGCTACCTAATATGAAAATGCCCCGTACTGATGCGATTCTTCGCCAGAACGGGGCATTTACTTTACTACTTACTTTTTAGGTGATTTATTCAGCATCTCTGGTGGCTAAATAAGCATAGTCATTGACTATAGTCAACAAAAACGTTCGAGTGTCGTTGGGATAATTGAGATTCAATACGCCTGCCACTTTCTCGGCAGTTCGTTGCAGCAATACTTCGTTGCGATTTTTTAAGACTTGTCGAATTGTTTCGATATCCTGGTCACTAAGTTGTGACGCTTCGGGGTAGGTTACTAAATAATCTTCGGGTAGGCTTTGGTAAGTAACTTGACTCAAACTAACTCGTTTCACCGTCTTGATAACCGTAGTCCCCGCCGCTATATCGCCTACTCGTTGACCTTTACCATTGGCTGCAATAGTAATGATTGCTACCAAAGGAGTTAGGAGTTCGGTATCAACCAAAATTAATAACCACCGCAAAATATAAGCACCTAAAGTGGGTTGATTACCGTTGAGTAACACAACTCGAATATTCATGGCTCGTTTTCCAAGGGTCTGACCATTCAAAAAATATTCGGTTAATAATGGATAAAGCATTACGGGTAAAGCCACCGTCAAGATAATGATAAATATACTCATATCTCCCTCCATTTTGAAGCCACTATAAATGAGAATCCAAACCAAGACCCACCCTAAGTAAATTAGACGATCAAGAATATTTGCTAAAATACGATCGCCAATGCTGGCAGGTTCGTATTCTAATTCGACATTTTGGGAAGTTTGGATACGTACAGACATATTTTATGACAATTAAGCGATTTTTGATTCCGTGATTTTATAATTTGCGGAAAAGTTAGGAAAAATCACTTAATCACTAACGCTGCCAATCACTAAATCTAATGAAAGAGGCTGTTTTTGTCAAACGCAATACCGAGAAGTGGCAGGAATATGAATCTACTCCTACCAACGATCCCGACCAACTTTCCGAAAGATTTATTGAGCTTACCGACGACCTCTCCTATGCTCGTACTTTTTATCCAAAAGCAACCGTAACGCATTATCTCAATGGAGTGACGGCACAGTTTCACCAAAAGCTCTACGCCAATCGGAAAGAAGACCGTAATCGGCTCGTGGCTTTTTGGAAATATGAATTGCCCTTACTGATGTATGAAGCACGTTTTAAACTACTGTACGCGTTCTTGTTTTTCTTTGGCGCGTGTGTTTTAGGCTGGATTTCTGCCGCCAACGACGATAGTTTTGTAAGGCTTATTATGGGGGATAGTTACGTCAACCAAACCCTTGAGAATATCAAAAAAGGCGATCCTCTGGCTGTTTATGGAAGTGCAAGGCAAGCTGATATGTTTTTGCAAATTACGGTCAACAACATCAAAGTATCGTTTGTGGCTTTTGTGATGGGAATTTTGTTTTCTTTTGGAACGATTGGGATACTGTTCCGAAACGGAGTAATGCTGGGTTCATTTCAATATTTTTTCTACGAAAAAGATTTACTGTTAGCCTCGGTTTTGAAAATCTGGATTCACGGTACACTCGAAATCTCTGCCATCGTCATTGCGGGTGCAGCGGGCTTGGTCATGGGACATAGTTTGCTTTTCCCGCGTACCTATAGTCGTTTAGAGTCCTTCAAACAAGGGGCAAAAAAAGGCATGAAAATCGTGATTGGGCTGGTTCCTATTTTCGTTATGGCTGGTTTTTTAGAAAGTTTTGTTACTCGTCTTACGTTGCCCTCTGTCGTGAGTGGTGGTATTATTTTAGCCTCTGCTATCTTTATCGTTTGGTATTTTATACTTTATCCACGACAATTGTATTGTCGAAGCCTTCACTAATCTGAAATTTGACCTAATCGCACCCTTTAACTCCGTCCTCAACATGAAACCTCCCATACATCTTCTCCAACAGCGTGATTTTGGCCAAAAAATCAACGCTACGTTTGAGTTTGTTGTTCAAGAATTCAAACCTTTAATGCTGGCTTTACTGTACATTTCTGGGCCTCCTGCGTTGATTGGCGGCTTTTTTATGGGTTCGTATCAATCCAACATCATGGGGATTCAGCAAAGTATATTAAGGGGAGACGCTGACGGAGGCTTCCCTTTTTCGAACCTTTACGAAATGGGAAGTTCTCTATTTTTTCTATTTATTTTCTTGGGGGCGGCAAGTTTGGCCGCTACCTTAGTGGTTAATGCATATCTACTCGAATACGAAGAGGGTAACCGAAATATAACGCCCGAAATCATCTGGAATCGCCTTAAAAACTATATAGGAAAAGGAGTTGGTTATTCTATTGTTATGGTTCTATTGGTGATTCTTGCTTCACTACTTTTCATTTTACCGGGTATTTATGTAGGTGTGGTTCTTTCATTAATGTACTTGGTAATGATGCGCGAAAATCTCGATTTAGGTGATACCTTCCGACGCTGTTTTTATTTAATTCAAGACAAATGGTGGTCCACTTTTGGCCTCCTATTCATCATGGGAATCATTTCAAGTATCATTGGTTACGTTTTTCAAATACCAACACTCATCGTGACCTTCTCCTCTATTTTTCAAATTGGCGATGGGATGAATGATATTTGGATGACTATCAGCGGAATCATTTCTACCATAGGTTCGGTATTGGTTCGTTCGTTGGTTTTGGTAGCAGTAGCGTTTCAGTATTATAATTTGGTCGAGCGTCGCGAGGGAACTGGCATCATCAAGGCGATTGACAACATTGGCAAAACTGATACATCGCGTACGAATTTGGCAGAGGAAGAATTTTAGAAATAGGGGGTATCACTTGGACAACCCAGGAGTTTTAAAGGAATTCTAAGGGAATTGTTGTTGTTTTGTCATTCCGAACGACCAATAATTATTTCCAATATGCTCCGTTACGAGTTCAAAGACCTTATTTTGTTTGAAAACGAAGACTATATCGTTATCAATAAACCGCCACACGTACCCAGCATCAATGAGCGTACTGCCGATAAATCGGTGAGTATTTTACGGATGGCCAAAGAGTATAGCGATGATGCCCAAGTAGCTCACCGCTTAGACAAAGAAACTTCGGGGGCCTTGGCCATTGCCAAAAATCCAGAAGCCTACCGGCACTTAGCCATGCAGTTTGAGTACCGCGAAGTCACGAAGAGATACCATGCCGTCGTAAACGGCGTACACGATTTCGATAGCATTTCGGTATTCTTACCGATAGCTCCTCTTAAAGACGGCACCGCAGTAAAAATAGACCGCCAAAAAGGCAAGGCAGCCGAAACGATTTTCTTTACATTGAAAGCGTTCCGAAAACATACCCTTGTAGAATGTATTCCTATTACGGGACGTATGCACCAGATACGGGTACATTTGCAATGCCTAAAAGCCCCCATCGTTTGCGACCCCACTTACGGGGGAAAAGATGTGTATCTATCAGAGTTGAAGAAAAATTTTAACTTAAAACAAGATACGGAAGAGCAGCCCATCATGCACCGCGTAGCACTCCATGCTTATTCGCTTTCTTTTAAATTGATGAACGGCGAGTCTATTACTGTTGAAGCTCCTTACCCCAAAGACTTTGCGGTATTGGTGAAGCTGTTGGAGAAGAATAGTTAAAGTATTCAGTTTTTAGCGAGGCCGCCCGTACGGTATAGGGTTTACAGTTTTTAGGTTTAAGTGTGCAATAAACCCAAGACTGTAAACCCCAAACCTACTTACTTATAAAGAGGCACTTCGGCCATCCAGTTGTTTACTTCTTGCTTTACTGCTTCTATTTTTGCCTCATTTTCAGCATTCATCAAAACGGTATCTATCAAGTCCACGACCCGTTCCATATCGGTTTCTTTGAGACCACGGGTAGTCATAGCAGGTGTTCCTACTCGCATTCCTGATGTCACCATCGGCGACTTGGTATCAAACGGAACCATATTTTTATTAACTGTAATATCAGCTTTAATCAGTGTATTTTCGGCCAACTTTCCTGTTAAGCCTTTTGTGCTTAAATCAATCAACATCAGGTGGTTATCAGTTCCTCCTGAAATGATTTTGTAGCCTTTGTCCACAAACGCTTGCGCCATGGCATGGGCGTTTTTACGAACTTGAACAGCATAATCATGGTAATCGTCGGTCAAAGCTTCGCCAAAAGCCACAGCTTTCGCCGCAATCACGTGTTCCAACGGTCCACCTTGCGTACCTGGAAAAACTCCTGAATCCAACAACGACGACATCATTCTAATTTCCCCCTTCGGAGTTTTGATACCAAATGGATTTTCAAAGTCGTTTCGCAACATAATCACCCCGCCACGCGGCCCACGGAGGGTTTTGTGGGTAGTAGTAGTCACGATGTGACAATGCTCCAACGGGTCATTGAGCAGTCCCTTGGCAATCAAGCCCGCAGGGTGCGAAATGTCAGCCAAAAGTACCGCACCAATTTGATCGGCAATAGCCCGCAAGCGAACATAATCCCAATCGCGGCTATAAGCAGATGCTCCACAAATCATCATTTTGGGGCGTTCTTTGAGTGCCGTAGCTTCTACTTTGTCCCAATCAATAAGCCCTGTTTCTTGTTCTACTCCGTAGAAAAACGGTTGGAAATACTTACCCGAAATATTTACGGGTGAACCGTGGGTCAAGTGGCCTCCGTGCGCCAAATTGAATCCTAAAATTTTGTCACCAGGCTGCAAACAAGCCAAAAATACTGCGGTGTTTGCTTGAGCCCCTGAGTGAGGCTGCACGTTTGCCCAAGTAGCCCCAAAGAGTTCTTTTAGGCGGTCAATAGCTATTTGTTCAATCTGATCTACTACTTCACAGCCACCATAATAACGTTTGCCAGGCAAGCCTTCGGCGTATTTGTTGGTCAATACACTTCCCTGTGCCTCCATTACTTGTGGAGAGGTGAAATTTTCGGAAGCAATCAGTTCAATACCAGACTCTTGGCGGTGGTGTTCTTTGGCGATTAAATCAAAAATTTGGGTATCGCGGGCAATCGTGGTAGAAACCATTGGATGTACGATTTTGGGATGATACAGAATACGATTTGGAAGAAATTTTCGGCAAAGGTACTGCTTCCTAACCACATAGGCACAACGGGCAGGCAGAAAATTAGATTTTTATAGACAGTTATATATATTACAACAACCGAAACGACATTCGATGATGGTGACAGGGGCCAAATTCACGGATTCCCGCCCGATGCCGAGGCGTAGGATAGCCCGCATTTTGCTCCCATCCGTAGTGAGGAAATTCCGTGGCCAGTTGCTCCATCAGGTCGTCGCGGTAGGTTTTGGCCAAGACTGACGCCGCCGCGATACTCATAAATTTAGCATCGCCCTTGATAATACACGTGTGAGGTACAAAAGGATAAGGCGTAAAACGATTTCCATCTACCAATAAATGCTCAGGCCGAATCAATAGCTGATCTACGGCGCGGTGCATGGCTAAAAAACTGGCGTTTAAGATGTTGATTTGGTCAATCTCTTCATTGGAGACTTCGGCTACTGCCCAAGACAATGCAACCTCCTTGATTTCGGAACGAATTTGATTTCGTTCTGATTTAGTCAGTTGCTTGGAGTCGTTCAGAAGTTCATTTTGGTAGTTTTTGGGTAAGATTACTGCCGCTGCCACCACGGGGCCTGCCAAACAGCCTCGTCCTACTTCGTCGAGACCTGCTTCGATGAGATGTTGGTTATAGAAAGGCTTGAGCATCTTGACGTATTTTGGTCGAGTGGGCAATTTACGTATTTTTGTTTCGAGGTTATCCTCTTCTACTTTTTTGATATGCGTTTAATTTTACTATTACTATTTTTTTGCACACAGATTTGGGCGCAAAAAAATACCCCCGACAGTACAAAAGCGTCTGAAACGATTATTACCAACCGTTTTGTGGTTGCTTTAGATACGAATACCTATCGGATAAAAGTGGGTGACCGTCTCCGTATCAGAAGTCTTAATGCACTCGAAATCATTTTTCCGCAAAGTGGAAATCTGACGGTTGGCGCCGCGCCTATGTCGTCGGGGCAAGTTGGTAATGCCCCAGCGTATCAGACAACCGTTGATCGTCTTGGCCAAATTATTCTCCCGCAAGTAGGTCGGGTGAAAGTGGCAGGTTTGTCGAAAACTGAAGCGGTTACAGAAATCGAACGGCGTTATCAAAATTTAATAAACGAGCCTATTTTTGAGGTTGAAATCATCAATCTTTATATTAGAGTTCTGGGATCGGTGGCGCGGCAAGGAATGATTCCGCTTGATAATGAAAAACTTACTCTGGGTGAGGTAATCGCTCTTTCTGGTGGAGTTGACTTTGCTACTGCCGACCAGACCATTAAGCTTATTCGTACCCGTTCGGGCATCCAGCAAGAAGTAAACTATGACATTCGTAATCTAAGTGATCCTGCCATCGCCAATATTCCCGTATTTGACGGTGATTATGTTTTTATACCTCCCTCAAAGGGAAGCCTCCGCAACATCAAAAACCAGCGTATTGCGGGTATTTTGTCACCTATCGCCATTGGACTTAATGCGTTGGCGATTGTATTAAGCCTATACTTAGCTATCCGCTAAATCATGTTTTCCTTTTTTAGAAATAAGCCCTCTGCTCCCAATACGCCTCTCTCCTTGGCCTCCATCGAAAGCGACTGGCATTGCCACGTACTTCCAGGAATAGACGATGGCTCCCAAAACGAACAAGAAAGTTTGGAGATGTTGCAGGAGTATGTACGATTAGGAATTAAAAAAGTAGTAGCCACTCCCCACGTACGAGCCGATTATTTCAAAAATACCAAAGAGACCATTATTGAGGCACAAAATAAAGTACAAAATCTGATTACAAAGCACCAGTTACCTTTAGTACTGGAAGCCTCTGCCGAATATTTTGCCGACGAAAATTTTTTACAACTTATTGAGCAAAACCAACTTTTACCCGTTGAGAATCAGTATATTTTGTTTGAATTTTCGATGCAATCGCCTACGCTATGGGGACCCAAACTGGTAGAAAAGCTCCAAAGAAAAGGCTACACTCCTTTGCTGGCTCACCCCGAACGCTACCGCTATTGGCACGGCAAGCCCAGAGAGTGGCAAAACCTAAAAAATCGAGGGGTTTGTTTTCAGCTGAACTTATTGTCAATGACGGGGCATTACGGAGCTGCTGAGCGTCGCGCTGCCCAACAACTACTCGACGCTGACTACATTGATGCCGTAGGAAGTGATGCCCACGGACTTCGACATTTACAAAAATTGAACGATTTGGGCAGGAATCCACACTTTGAAAAATTACAACAATTACCTTTGCTCAACCGTTTGGGGTAAACAAATCAGGTAGCAGCGTATATGCAGAATGTGAATTGGAATAAAACACAAGATAGATACACCGAAATATCTGCTGACATTGACGTCAAGCGCATATTGCGGGTACTTTGGAGTCGCTGGTACTGGGTGGTAGGGGCTTTAACATTAACACTGGGCGGATGCTTCATTTTTTTACAGATTGCCAATCCTCGCTATGTGGCCGAAGTGGTTTTACGCTACAATGAGAAGCAAACTCAACTTGATGAACTCAATCAACTGATTCAACCTGAGGCCGTTACTCAAGAGTATCTTACTGAGCAGTATGTCATTGAGTCGGAAGAAGTCATCAACGGAGCCATCAAAAAACTCAATTACCCTTTCACTTTCTATCGTGAATCTACTTTTCGGAGAGAAGATGTCTATCCTTATCAGCCTTTTACGGCCCAAATTGTCTCTTACGATGCCGCCGCGTATAGATTCGGCTTATTTGAGATAAAAACAAACGGAATCATTACCTACAAAACCGAAGATGAAAGCGAGGTTCTAAGTTTTGACCTTTCCAAAGATACCCTTATTTCGGTAAAAGGTTTATCGTTTAGCATTAACTCTGTGGAGCGTCTTTCGCAAGATTATCTCTTTATATATAATGATCTCAATGAAATCCGAAGTAATCTTGATGACCAAATCAATGTCACCGAAGAAGAACAAAATCTTCCTATTCTGAACGTTTCGTTTACCTACTATAATCAGCGATTTACCCAAGATTTCTTGCAAAAACTAATAGAATCGTACGAAGAATACAATCTTGGTCAAAAGAAGCGTTCTTCCAATCTGACCATTCAGTTTATTCAGGACCAAATCAAAATTTACTCCGCAGCATTACAGAAAGCTTCGTCCCAATTAGAACTTTATAAACAGCGAAAGTCCGTACCCAATCTCCAAGTTTCGATGAACGACGTGATGGGACAAATGACGGATTTTGAAACCCAAAAAAATACGCTCGAAATTCAAAAAGCGTACATCAACCTGCTCGAACAAAGCCTTACCAATCGTTTTGAACCTGTTAATGTGGGCAGCATTGGGCTTGATAATAACAGTGATGGCGTACTACTAAGATTGGTAGGCGACCTCAATAAGCTGATACTCGACCGAAAAGCTTTTATCATTGGTAAAAACCTGAGTGTCAATAACCCCATAGTCAAAGCTGCCGATGATGAAATTGAGCGGGTAATAGATCAAATTTTGAGTAATATTAAAGTACAACGACAAAAAAACGAAGGTACGCTACGTATCATTAATCAAAATTTGAGCCTGCTGAAAAGTAGAATGAATACCTTGCCGTCGGTAGAAAGAGAGCTGGGATACCTCCAAAACGACCGTGATGTCAACGAGAAAATATATCTTCTTCTGATAAACAAAGAAATTGAAACGTCTATCGTGAAAGCGGGTATGCTTCCTTCTTTCACCGTATTGACCCGTACCGAAGCCTACAAAATTTATCCCCAAGGAGTCCGTATTTTCTTAGTTTGCGTTGTGTTGGGCTTATTAATAGGCGTAGGGTCTATTTTTTTAGTACGATTTTTAAACAACAGGTTTACCGAACTCTCCAAAATAGGGCAAAACGAACACGTCAATCTATTGGGGATTATTCAACGCTATCCCGAAAAAATTCATAATAGTGAAAAAGATTTACTCCATTTTTTAGACAACCGTTCCCTCTTCTCCGAATCGGTCAATAGTATTCGTACTAATCTTAGTTTTTTGCCTGACTCTCCCGACAACAAAGGAAAACTATTGGTCATTACCTCAGAGCTTTCTGGTGAAGGTAAGTCATTTGTCACGATCAATTTGGCTACGTCTTTGACCAAAGTAGGTAAGAAAGTACTCATCATCGTTTCAGATTTACGACGTTCTAAAATCCATCGTTTTTTTAACAACAACAACAAAATAGGTCTGAGCAATTACCTCGCGGGTAAAGTAGATAACTATCAAAAAGTGATTCAACACTCGGTAGTTGAGGGTCTTGACTATATCACCTCAGGGCCTGTTCCTTTCAACCCTACCGAACTCATTCAAAACGAGCGCTTTGAGGCCATGATTGCCGATGCCCAAAAACACTATGATTTCGTTTTGGTAGATACCGCTCCTATTGGTCTTGTTTCCGACAATATTCCACTCCTCAAAAAAAGTGATTTGGTTATCTTCATTATCCGTTGGTTGTATTCAAGTAAGGAATCTTACTTGCTCGCCGACCAAATGGCCGACGAATTCCATTTGAAGTCGGTGGGAGTCATTGTGAATGATTTTTATAAAGATGACCTTTACGCTGATCTTGCCTCAGCCTCTTATTATGCTTCCAAAGGGTATGGTTACCATTATAAATATACCTACGACTACTATGGAAAATCCAACGGATATTATGCTGACAATGAATCTACTAAGGGGTCTATTTTTCATAAAATAAAACGTTGGGTTCGAAAAACACCAAAGTAATTTTCTCAGTTTTACGATTATTTTTGGTAGGATATACAATCTCAGCTTAGTAACGAGTTTGGTATGAAAACATCTATTTGGCATTGTTGTTGCTATTTTAGGATGTGTCAACACACTCACACAATCATTATGAATTTTATAGAAATAAGTAAAAAATACAATAGTTCTTTTTGAGTTCCAAGAGTTTTCCTAATTTTGCAGTCCAATTTGAAAATCAATAGTAATGAGCAATAAAGACACAGATTCAGGCTTAGAGTTTTTAGAAAGCCCAGAAGGCTTGGCTGGGGAGTTGACTAAGTTTGAAAAGAGCATTGAAAAAAATCGTAAAATTTTTATTGTAGCGGGTGGCCTCGTAGTGGCTGCATTGGCAGGATGGTTTGGCTATAACTGGTATATTAGCAGTCAAGATGAGCAAGCTCAGGCTGTTTTATTTAGTCCTGTATTTGCTTTTGAAGCAGATTCTTTGAACAAAGCCCTCAAAGGAAGTGGTGGAAATCCAGGTCTGCTGAGCATTGCGGACGAATACAGCGCAACTCCTGCGGGTAACTTAGCACAATTTTACGCAGGTGCTACTCTTTTAAAACAAGGCAAGTTTGACGAAGCCATTGAGCGTCTAAAGTCATTCAGTTCTTCTGACTTATTAATTCAAGCGCGTGCTTATTCTCTAATCGGTGATGCGTACATGGAAAAAAATAATGCAGAAGAAGCCATTAGCTACTACCAAAAAGCCGTTGACTACAAGCCTAATGCGTATTTTACTCCTTCTTATATGATTAAGTTGGGGATTGCTTACGAAAAAGCAAAGAAAAATACCGAAGCTATCGAAGTATATAGCGACTTAATCGAAACATATCCTCAATCCTCGGAAGTGCTTAACGCAAAGAAATTCAAGAATCTGCTTGAAAGCGCGGCAGAATAAGCGGACGATGGAAAAGTAAATGAGAGTGAAGGATAAGGCTGCGTATGGCTTTATCCTTCACTTTTTTTATAACGATTCTAACAACTTTGACAAATACACAAAACTATGAGTTTGCTAACAGTCGGTTCGGTAGCATTTGATGCCATTGAGACACCATTCGGAAAAACAGACAAAATTGTGGGTGGAGCAGCTACCTACATTACACTTACAGCTTCTTATTTTACTAAAAAAAATAACATTATTGGTGTTGTCGGCGGTGATTTTCCAAAAGAAATGATTGATACTTTGGAAGCGCATGGGGTCAATACGGAAGGTTTAGAAATCAAGCCAGACGGGAAAACCTTCTTTTGGTCGGGAAAATACCACAACGACATGAATACCCGTGATACGTTGGATACACAGCTCAACGTTTTCGGTGATTTTGACCCTATCATTCCTGATTCTTACCAAGATTGTCAATATTTGATGTTGGGTAACATGGTTCCCGCGCTTCAAATGACCGTTCTTAACCGTCTCGATAACCGCCCTAAGTTTGTCATGCTCGATACCATGAACTTATGGATGAACATTGCCTTGGACGACCTCAAAGGGGTGATTTCAAAAGTAGATTGTTTGACCGTCAACGACGAAGAAGCGCGGATGCTTTCGGGAGACTACTCTTTACGTCGGGCTGCCAAAACCATTATGGCCATGGGTCCTAAAACGTTGATCATTAAGAAGGGCGAACACGGTGCTTTATTATTTCAAGGAGACATGGTTTTTTTCTGCCCTGCCTTACCTTTGGAAGAAGTATTCGACCCAACAGGCGCGGGGGACACCTTTGCGGGTGGCTTTATTGGTTATCTTGCCAGCACTGACGACATAAGTTTTGAGAACATGAAGCGCGCTATCGTGTATGGTTCGGCCATGGCTTCGTTTTGCGTAGAGAAATTTGGTTCTGAACGTATCATTGGTTTGACAAAAGAAGAAATAGACGCCCGCGTACAGGAGTTTGTACTTTTGTCCACTTTCCATATTTAAAGTATATCCAAACTTTCCAAGTATAAATGCATCATTGCTCTTCTAACTTGGGAAGTTTTTATAAACGATTTTAAACCATGAATTATTCCATCATTCGCCGCCCCCGTCGCAATCGCCAATCGGCGGCCATGCGTGCCTTAGCCCAAGAAACTACCCTGTCGGTCAATGATTTAATCTTTCCCATGTTTATTGTGGAAGGAAGCGGGGTGCGTAGCGAAGTAAAATCCATGCCAGGTATTTATCGTTACTCATTGGATACACTCATGGAAGAGCTCAAAGAAGTGACGGACTTGGGTATTCAGTGTATTGATTTATTTCCCAATTATTCAGAGGATAAGAAAGACAAATTTGCCACCGAAAGCTACCGCGAGGGCACGCTTTATCTTGATGCTTTGAAAGCCGTCAAAGACAAGTTTCCTGATTTGGCCTTGATGACCGACGTAGCCATGGATCCTTACAGCAGCGATGGCCACGACGGTTTGGTAGAAAATGGGCAGATTTTGAACGATGAAACCCTTGATATTTTGGCAAAAATGGCCGTAGCCCAAGCCCGCGCAGGAGCGGATATTCTCGGCCCCAGCGACATGATGGATGGACGCGTGGGTTATATCCGTCAAGCCCTTGATGCCGAAGGCTTCACCAACGTAAGCATTATGTCTTACTCGGCCAAATACGCCAGTGCCTTCTACGGTCCTTTCCGCGATGCACTCGACTCTGCACCGCGTTTTGGCGACAAAAAAACGTATCAAATGAATCCCGCTAACGTCAGAGAAGCACTTATTGAAGCGGAGTTAGATTATGAAGAAGGAGCCGATTTTCTGATGGTCAAACCTGCTCTGGCGTACTTGGATGTTATTAAAACGCTCAACCAAAATTTTGATTTGCCGATAGCTGCCTACAACGTTTCGGGAGAGTATGCCATGATAAAAGCTGCTGGTCAAAACGGCTGGCTCGATGGCCAACGGGCAATGCTCGAAACCCTCCTGTCTATCCGTAGGGCGGGGGCAAAAATAATCTTGACCTACTTTGCCAAAGAATTTGCGATGTTACAAGCGTAAAGGATGACAATTTTCGACTTTTCTAAGCGTTTAGTGAAAGAGTTGCCGACTTTTTACCAAAACTTTAGTCGCCAACTCTTTACTCCCAACCAAAATTATGATTAGAAAGATGAAAAAACTCATTGGGGGCTTTTTGTTGCTTATGGTTGGATTAACCAGTTGTAAGGAAGACGCGCCACAACCCAAAAGTATTTCCGATGTTCTTATGGAAGAAAACGACCTTGGAATGTTGCGGGCAGCCATTGAACACGCTGGGCTTGAAGATGCTTTGAAAACCAGTACTCTTACGCTATTTGCCCAAATGATGGTTTCTCGTTCTGGGTTTTGCCGATGAAGGCTATTACGGCCTTACCTGCCGACCAGGTTCGAGCCTTGCTTACTAACCATGTTTTGACGGCAAAATTGCCTACCGAGACGATGCCGCTTGGCCAGAATAATCCCTTTAAAATGATGTCGGGAGCAAGGCTATTTTTGTCAAATATTGACGGCACTCCTTACTTAAATCACGGAAAAGGAACGAAATCTAACCTATTGGCTACCAATGGAGTGGTTCACATCATCAATAGAGTGATTCCTATTCCGAACCAATCGCTGGCTCAAATTATCAAAAATTCGCCTGATTTTAGTTTATTCCGTCAGGCCACGCGCCGGGCCATTATCAGTGACCCTCGTTTGGCTACTTTCTACGCGGATACCTTGGGTAGTTTTCCCGTGGATCCTGCTTACACGATGTTTTTGCCCACAAATCAGGCTATGATAGCGGCCAAATTGTCGCAAGCTGAAATTAATACCACGAGTCCAATTGTATTGGCCCGAGTGGTTTCTTATCACATTGCGTTGAGTCGCTACTTTTCCAGTTTAATGCCCAACGGAAACTTAGCAATGTTTGATGCCTCTTATACAACTGTATTGGATGTCAAAACAACGGGAATAAAAATTACTGGTCGAGGAAACCCTACCCCACCTGCCAACGTCACTAAAACCGACATCACAGCTACCAATGGAATCATCCACGTGATAGATAAAGTTTTGATTCCATAAAAAGGGAACATAAATTTGTAAAAAATTGTATTGAACTTACTGTCAATCAATCAAAAAAAGCATGAAAAGCCTGTTAGTAGCACTTTTGATAAGCACCATCGCCTTTACTGGCTTCAAAGCATCTGAGCAAAACAACGAAAAAGCCGAAGTTGGCAATAAATTTCGGTATCGGGCACTTGTGGGCAACAATCCCGTCAAAATTACGTGGGAAATGCTCCGTGACGTCACTTTTAAGAAAAAGTGGTATCCCGAAGAGTCTGTGTATATGTTGTATCCTACGTTTGGACCCAATGTCAATAAACTTAATGGTAAAGAAGTACTCCTGACGGGCTACATTTTACCGATTGACGTAGAATCTAATCTTTATGCACTCTCGGCGTTTCCGTTTAGTGCGTGTTTTTTCTGCGGAGGAGCGGGACCTGAATCGGTGGTAGGGCTTAAATTCAAGAAATCTGGCCGCAAGTTTAAAACCGATGAACGCCACACTTTGCGCGGAACGATGAAACTTAACGCCGACAATATCTACGAACTCAACTACAACCTCGAAGGCGCTGAAATCGCCGATGAATAGTAAGTACTGTAAGCCAAATTATAATAGCAGCCCCCAAAAATCTTAGGTTCTTGGGGGCTGTTTTTTTGGATGCTCGCGCTTGCGACTTTATACGATTACCCTTTACTTTGTTTGACAGCGACTACATAGACACCACTACCCTGAACCTGATGGCTGGGGTTATTTAGCTGATTATTAGCAGCTTAAATTTCAAGCTTTTTCGCCTTTCGTATGTTAGCGTGCTTACTTTCGTGTTATCCAACCAAAAGGAAAAAGATGACTTTGTGTTAGTGTTAATTATTTGATAGTGAGGGGTTTAGTTTTTGTTTTTTTTCGTATGTTGGGATACAAACTAAGTTGGAATACCAACGCCTTAACTTAGACGCCCGAAAAGTGAAATGCTGACCAAGCCAATACAAAATAGTAATGATTTGGAAAAAACGAGTACGCCTTGAAAAAAGGGGGGGCTTGTCGCCCGATTAGTGGAGGAACCCTTGAAATCGCTCTAATTTCCAGTCTCCAATTAAGTTTGAAATTCTCTGGATAAGTTTAAAATAGGTCGCAACCTATTTTGTAAATTCTAATTTAGCAAATTTGCTGGCATCTGTTGAGTCATTTGTTATCCAACTCAGTTAAAAAGTCCTTAATAGCCCTCACATCTTCGGCAGGGTTATCATGCATCGTCATGTGTCCAGCATTTGTAATTATTTTAAGTCGAGAATTTGGAGTTAAACTCTGATAATATTTTACAGTATTTGGTCTAGCAGAATCATACTGCCCTGTGATATAAAGCGTTGGTACACCGATACTTTTTAAGTCATGCGTTCGGTCATAATTCTTAAGTGTGCCAAGAACAAAAAATTCACTGGTACCCCACATGTACTGGTAAATATTTACCCCCATTTGTTTATCCGCAGAATCTTTATCGCTGGACGTTGGTTGTTTGCGAGTATAGTAGTTATTATTAAAAGACCTAATAGCTTTACGTAATTTGGTTGCATTTTGGCTTAGACCATTTTTTTCATTTCTTAATACAGTAGCTATAGTGTCAGGGAGTGCCGATATTAGAGTGTCTGCATCAGT
>JBGAUP010000475.1:0-2283 GCA_044228585.1 Runella sp.
CACGAACAAACTGACGGGGCGTCGTTTTTTACGGTAAAAATGCTGTCAGAGGGTACAAAACAGCATACTTCGGCGCAAATTAGTAGTCATTTTGACCAAATAGGGGCTTTTGTGGATTTGAGCCATACCCCCGACCGAGCCAATGTGATGGTCTATGGCTTGACCAAACACTTGGGTAAGATATTGGAGATGGTTTCAGAAATATTGCACGAAGCAACGTTTCCCGAGAAAGAATTCAACGATATTCGAAATATTACGCTCCAAAACCTGCGGGTGAATCTCGAAAAAAATGCTTACTTAGCCACGACTACCTTTAAAGAGCGGCTTTTTGGGGCGTCGCATCCGTACGGCAGAATACAAAAAGAAGAAAGAATAAAGGCTTTGACGACTGCCGATTTACAAAATTTTTATAACCAACGCATCAAAGGTCGGTCATTTCGCGTATTCTTATCTGGGCAGGTAGGAGAAGCCGAAGTAACATTGGTCAATCAGTTTTTGGGACAATCGAAAATTATAGAAACGGCTTTAGGAACTCAAAATCATTTTATTGAATCTCAAACCGAGTCCTACAAATTGGAGAAGCCAGAGGCGATGCAGTCGTCCATTCGGATTGGGCGACGTTTATTTAAGCGACAACACCCTGATTTCTATCGGATGATTGTAACCAATGAAGTTCTGGGCGGGTACTTTGGCTCACGATTGATGCGTAATATCCGTGAGGAGAAAGGTTTTACGTATGGTATTTCATCGAGCATAGTACCCCTACGTCAAGAAGGGTACTGGGTGATTGGAACGGACGTAAAAAAAGAGTTTACCCAAGCTACCATAGACGAAATTGAGAAAGAAATAAATAGATTACAAACCGAACTCGTCGGTGATAACGAGCTTGAAACAGTCAAAAATTATTTGGCTGGTGAGTTTGCGGGGTCGCTTCACACTCCTTTTGAAATCGCTGACCGCGTTCGATTGATGGTATTGGAGGGGTTGGAGACAGATTTTTATTCCAACTATATTCAGCGATTGCGCGTCGTAACAGCAGAAGATATTCAAACGATGGCCCAAAAATACTGGCAATGGGCTGATTTACAACAAGTAATTATCGGTTGAAAATCAATAATTAATTCATAATAGGCACACAAGTTGCTTATTCAATTTAAGTTAAAACAATGAAAAAATTAGTACTGGCTGTTTTTGCCGCATTAAGCATGGTGTCGTGTCAAAAAATATTGGAGAACGAGGCCGAAAAAAACTATGAATTGAATGAAGTTGCCATTCAGAATTATATTACTACCAACAAATTGACCGTTGAAAAAAGTGCAACGGGCCTTTATTACAGCTTCCTGACTAAGAATCCTAACGGAGCCAAACCTAATGTAGGAGACGAGGTCTCGATTCATTACACACTTTTCAAAATGACAGGCGCGCGTTTTGACAGCACCGAACGGCTCAAAAATGCGCCCTTTGCTTTCGTTTATGGAGTAAATGCATTAATTCCTGGCATGAACGAAGGTCTTTCGATGATGCGGAAGGGTGAAAGAGTTATACTTTTGATGAACCACTATTTGGCTTTTGGGAGCCAATCAGATGCTATTCTACCTGCTTATTCGGCAGTAGGGGCTGATGTCGAAATTATGAAAGTGCGCTCGGAGGAACAACAGATTGAAGATTACATTTTGGAAAAAAAACTCACGCTTACCGAAAAAACTTCTTCTGGATTGCGTTTTATTCAAACCACTACCACCACCAATGCCCAAGTGAAATTGGGGGACGTAGTTTCAGTGAAATATACAGGTAAGCTGTTGAATGATAAGCAATTTGACACGGGAGAGATACAAGTGCGGGTAGGAGCAGGTAGCGTTATTAAGGGCTTTGACGAAGGCATCAGTAAGTTACGAATCGGTGAAAAAGCCATCTTGATTTTTCCGTCTTCGTTGGGGTACGGTACGCAGGGTTCAGGAACGGTGATTCGTCCTTACGCCCCCTTGTTTTTTGAGGTAGAAATCGTAAAATAGGCAATTTTGTAGCGGGAAAACCTTTCCCCGCTACAAAATTAAAACCTTTTTAAGGCCAATTCGGCTACTGTCTGACCAATGGAAAGCGACGAGGTGGCTGCGGGTGAAGGAGCGTTGCATACATTGATGGCATTGGGGCGTTCGATGATGCTGAAGTCGTCTAAAAGCCCTCCGTCACGATCGCAGGCTTGCGCCCGTACTCCCGCTCCCCCTGGAATTAAATCTTCTTCTTTAATTTCGGGGATAAGTTCTTGAAGTGCTTTGGTAAAGG
>JBGAUP010000098.1:0-18803 GCA_044228585.1 Runella sp.
GTGAACACCACGACGGGCAATGGATGGTCAATCACTACGAACGCGTAGCCCAAAAAGCTGCCGAGTACAAAATCATGGTGGAAGCCCACGAACCTGCGCATCCAACCGGTTTGCATCGGACATATCCCAACTGGCTGGCCAATGAAGCTGCTCGGGGAAATGAGTTCAACAATGCCCCTAAATTGGGACTCGTACCCGAACACGAAACTATTTTGCCTTTCACCCGCCTAATGGGCGGCCCTATGGACTATACCCCAGGCTTTTTTCATTTCCAACTCAATCAATACGACGCCAGCCGTACCACTCGCGTAAAAACTACACTTGCCAAACAGTTGGCACTGTACGTAACGATGTACAGCCCATTGCAAATGGCGGGCGATTTTCCTGAAAATTTCAATAAGCACTTAGACGCGTTTCAGTTTATCAAAGATGTTCCCGTGGACTGGGACGATACCAAAATACTCGCCGCCGAACCTGGCGATTTTATCACGATTGCCCGCAAAGCCAAAGGAAAGCCCAATTGGTTTTTGGGAGCGATTACGGACGAAAACACGAGGACTTCGGTATTGAACTTCGACTTTTTGGACGAGGGGGCAACCTACCAAGCCACTATTTATCGGGATGGCGACAACGCCGATTGGCAAACAAACCCCGAAGCCTACGAAATTGAAACAATGACCGTGACCAACAAAACCACCCTCAGCATCCGTTTGGCCAAAGGCGGAGGTTGCGCTATTAGTTTAGTGAAGCAATAAGAAAACCAATGAACATTTTAATCGTCGGTCAGTTTAGAACCGACCGACGATTAAAAACAAACATAATCCACCTATATCCATGCAACAAACACTTTTAAAAATTACCTTGTTAGCCATTTTATTGATTTTTAGACCTTTTTGTTCTTTTGGGCAAATAGAATCCTTACGAAAAAAAATCCAACAAATCGCCACAACTTCCGACGGGAAACTGGGCGTTGGTATTATGGATTTGAATAGCCGAGACACCTTGACACTAAACGGAGGCGGCCATTTTGCGATGCAAAGCGTTTATAAATTTCATTTGGGTTTGGCAGTATTGGAGCAAGTGGACAAAGGGAAACTCCAATTAGACCAGAAAATCTTAGTTAAGAAAAAAGACCTATTGCCCAATACGTGGAGCCCGTTGCGCGAAAAATATCCTAATGGGGAAGTCGAGATTCCGCTGAGAGAAATCCTTGTTTATACCGTTGCCCAAAGCGATAACAATGGCTGTGATATTTTATTCAGACTCCTCGGAGGTCCCAAAGTCGTTGATCAATATCTCAAAAAAATGGGGGTAAAAGACGTGGCTGTCAGCACCACCGAAGAGGAAATGCACAACAACTCCCAAGCCCAATTTACCAACTGGAGTACACCATGGTCAGCGGTGACGTTATTAGAGAAATTTTATCAAAAGAAACTTCTCTCACCCACTACCCATGCGTTTATGTGGAAAACGTTGGTCGAAGCCACCACAGGAAGCCAGAAAATCAAAGGATTGCTGCCTCTGGGTACGGTTGTGGCCCACAAATCGGGGCTTTCGGGAACGAATGACAAAGGGATTACTGCCGCTACCAACGACATTGGCATTGTGACGCTCCCCAATGGTAAACACTTTATCGTTGCGGTTTTTTATGGCAATACAAAAATGAACGATAAAGAAAGCGACCGTGTGATTGCCGAAGTAGCCAAAGCCGCTTGGGATTATTTCTTGGCAAAATAAACCTACCACCCTTTCTACCCCATATCTTTGTGTACGACTTCAATCATAAATCGTCAATCAAATAAATCGTCAATTATATAAATGCGTATCGGAATCTTTTTTGGCGGCCCAGCGCGTGAGCGCGAAATCTCTTATGCAGGTGGTAAAACCGCCTACGAAAACATAGATAAAACCTTGTTCACGCCCGTATTGGTGTTTGTGGACAGCCTCGGCAACTTTATTCTGACCGATGAGTCAAAGCTCTATCACTCAGGGATTCGGGAGTTTTACCCAGGGCCTGCTTTTCGTGACGGAGGTTTTGAAGTATATATCGAGTCTTTGCAGCAGCAGTTAGCCCCGCAAGAAATTGAGGCATTGATGCACGCTATCGGTACACCGATTCAACCCAAAGATTTCAAAACGTATTTCGACTTTGCCTTTATCATCCTCCACGGCCCCGACTGTGAAGATGGCGCGATTCAAGGCTTATTGGAATGGCACAAAATGCCATATATGGGGCCAGGCTTGCTGGGTTCGGCGGTGAGTATTGATAAAATTTTGCAAAACGAACAAATTGCCCGCGCCAACGGGCAGCAGAAAAAAATGCAGGTGGTTCGTTGGGAACAGTGGAACGGCGCTTCGGCGGCTGACGTGTTTGAAGCGGCCAAGGCGGAGTTGGGTTTACCGATTGTAGTGAAAGCCCCCCACCAAGGCTCTTCGATTGGGGTTTCGATTGTGAAAGAAGACGACCTCGATGCCTTCGTCAAAGCCATGAACCAGTGTTTCTTTGTGTTGGAAGTTCACGCCGACGATTGGAAAAGCCGGTCGGACACCGAGAAACATGCCTTCGCACAGCGTATCGCCAACCTCGACGAAAGTATTGGTTATCCCGTAGTGTTGGAAAAAACAGGGGAAATCATTTATCACCCCGCAGATTTAATCGAAAAACTGGACGCTTACAGCTTACAGCCTACAGCCTATAGCAAACTTTTGTCCGCCAATGCCGAAGACCAAGTTTTGTTGGAAGAGTTTGTCAAAGGGCAAGAGTTTTCGTGCGGGGTGATTCAAGATAACGACGGTACTGTCATCGCTCTTCCGCCTACCGAAATCGCCAAATTGGAAGAAAACCAGACCTTTGATTTTAAAACAAAATACAAATTAAACGTCACGCGCAAATTTATTCCCGTCAGAACGACGCTCGAACACAATCAAAAGATTCAGTATAACATCGCCCTTGTTTTTGAGAAATTGGGCATGAACGCTGTCGCACGGATTGACGGTTTTTTAACCCCCGATGGTCGAGTTTTACTCCACGACCCCAATACACTCCCAGGCATGTCTCCCACTTCGCTGATATTCAAACAAATGGCCGAAATTGGATTGGATGTCACGCATGCCATCACGTATTTGATTCGTCAGTCGTTGCGGGAACGTATCCGTACGGGGAAAGATACCGTTCATCTGCGTCAGCTATTAGCAACCTTGGATGAAAAAATTGCTGCTCAGTTGGCCGAAATTACCACCGAAGAAGTGGTCTTTGAACCAACCCAAGAAGCGTACTTGGATGCTCGTCGCCGCTTTGGACACTTGTCGGCTTCGGGAAAAGTAAAACCCATTGCCGTGCTGAAAGTAAACGAGGAAGAAAAATATGAACTTCCTGTCAGTCTGCTTTTCAAAGATACGATTGAAGATGTACTGGAAATGGTTTCTCAGCCCACACACCCGCTCATCGAAGAAACCAAAGAAAAAGCCAAAAATGTAACACGGCGATTTGTAGGCTAAGATAAGCTCACTGGAAGAGTACATTTAAAATAGGATGCAGTCTGTTTTAAGAAACAGACTGCATTTTTTATAGTAAATTTGTTGCAAATCCAGCATTTATAAGAATACCTTTTCGCTCCAACACTCCATGCTCAGGATCTTTTTCATCTTGTCTTTCTGTTTAGCCTCAAGCGCTTTTGCTCAATCCGACACTACCATTACTTTACAAGCTATCACAGGGCTTCAGTACGATTTGGCGCGATTTGCAGTGAAACCTAACCAAAAACTTACCATCGTTTTCAAAAATGAAGACGATATGGCCCACAATTTGGTGTTTACCTTGCCCGAAAAACGACTGTCCGTCGTTGAAGCAGCCATAAAAATGGGGGATAAAGGCCAAGCGGCCAATTACGTCCCAGCATCGTCGGATGTACTGGTTGCCAGTAAAATTCTAATTCCGAATACCTCCGAAAAGCTCTCATTTACAACGCCTTCGGTCGAGGGTGTCTATCCTTATGTGTGTACTTATCCAGGCCACGGCTATGTCATGTACGGAGCCATGTACGTAACAACCAAACCTTTGCCTCCCTTAGCCACTGACACAAATATTCCTCCTTCCCGTCAGGGATTGGAGCGGGTGGTAAGTTCACCGCATCCATTTCCTTTGGAATACCCTTTACTTTATCGAACCTTCATGCCCGATTGCAGCCCTGCTGCCATTGCGGTTGCCCTGTCACCGACTCATTCGTACTGTTTTGATGCAGGCAAATGCTATTTACGTTATGCTTGGGCGGGTGGTTTTGTGGATAACACCAACCACTGGAAAGGCAACGGCAACGCACTGGGTAAAATTCAAGGAACGATTTATTTTAAAGACCAAGTAGGCCATCCCCTCCGCGTGGGAAAGGCCGATAAACTCCCCGAAGTTGCTTTTAAGGGTTACCAACTTACCAATCGTTTGCCCACTTTTCGTTATGCTTTGGACGGTGTGGAAGTACGCGAAACGCTAAAGGCTTTGCCCAACAATGAAGGCTTAACACGCACCTTTACTTTTGCTAAACCTACCGTACAAATACTGTATTTTGTGACCAGTTCGACCGACGCCGTTACTTACAAATCCTCCGTAGGAAAATGGCAAAAGGGTACTTTGGTGATTCCGAAAGGCACAACCAAATGCACTTTGACGATGCAATCCATGAAGGGGCAGCACAAAATGAATCACAACCATTAACAACCCGACTTTATCCTAATCATGTCTGCTGTTAGTATCAATATGAACATTTTTAGACATTTACGCCTTTTCAATGCCTTTTTGTGGCTGTTGTTTTTTGGAATCAGTGACTGGTGCTACGCCCAGCGCGACACCATCACCAATTACTACGAAACCGAACAAATCAAACTGCCCAAAGGGCTTCGCGCCGAAACGGGTGGCATGGACTTTATGCCTGACGGGCGATTGGTAGCCTGCTTTCACTTGGGCGAGGTAATGACGTACAATTCTAAAACCAAAGTTTGGAAAAAGTTTGCCGAAGGGCTACACGACCCATTGGGAGTAGTGGCCATCAGCAATTCGGAGATTTTGGTGATGCAACGCCCCGAATTGACGCGCATCAAGGATACCAACAACGATGGCACTGCCGATGTGTACGAAACCGTAACTGACGACTTTGGGATGTCGGGCAACTACCACGAATTTGCCTTTGGCCCCTTGAAAGACAAAGAAGGCAACTATTTCATTGCACTCAATGTAGCCTCCAACGGTGCGGGCATTCGTCCTGAGGTCCGTGGAACTTATGACTCCCTCAGTCGCGAAGGACGGATGTACTCGTGCGTACCGTACCGAGGTTGGGTGATGAAATACAACGTCAAAACCAAGCAATTGGAGCCTTTTGCTTCGGGATTTCGTTCCCCCAACGGCTTAGGATTTGATGCCAAAGGAAGGTTATTTGTTTCTGATAATCAGGGAGATTGGCGTGGCACAAGCCCGCTGTATCATGTCGAGAAAGATAAATTTTACGGACACGTTGCGAGTCTAATTTGGAAAGCAGGCTTTCCGAGAGTAAAACCCCTCTCCTTACCCGTTTCGCAACTCGACAGTATGCGTACACGAGAAGCCATTGCATTTCCCCACACTGAAATAGCGCACTCGGTTACGCAACCTTTGCTCGACAATACAGGAGGGAAATTTGGTCCATTTACGGGACAAATGTTCATTGGAGAAATGGATTACCCGCGTTTGGTACGTTTGCTAATGGAAGAAGTAGGCGGAAAAATACAAGGGGCTTGCGTCGCCTTTGGCGACGGAACAGGGCTGCTCAAAGGCAATAACCGCTTGGTTTTCGACAAGAATGGAGACCTGTGGGTAGGACACAACGACCACGGTTGGGTGGGTGACGAAGGACTTTCACGGATTCACTGGAAAGGAAAAGTGCCGCTCGAAATCATGGCGATGAACTTGACCAAAGAAGGTTTTGACCTTACATTTTCATTGCCAGTAGATGCTTCACTCGCGGCTAATCCAAATCTTTATAAATTTCAGCGGTACTATTACAAATACCACCAGCCTTACGGCTCGCCCAAAACCGATGTCGCTGATGTGGCAGTGAAGGAAGTGACCGTGTCGCCCGATGGTAAAAAAGTGTCTTTTAAACTCGCTGAACTAAAAGCGGGGTACGTATATGACCTCAAAATGGGAGAACTAAAAACCCCCGATGGCAAGCTGCTCCTGAACCGCGCGATTTACTATACGTTGAATCAGCTGAAGAAGTAGTTTCTTTGGATCAAGATTTTTCTATATTTGTTATGTTTTGTATGTTCAGATAAATTTTTAGAAGCCATGGGATTTGCTCAAACTGAAAAAAAATACTATTCCGTTGATGAATATTTTGAGTTAGAGAATACCAGTGAAATTCGCCACGAGTTTTATAATGGTGAAGTTTTTGCCATGGCAGGCACCACTAAAAACCATAACTTGATTACCGACAATATCAGGGATTTCTTCAAAACGATTTTTCGTCCCAACGGATGCGACGTGTTCAGTGAAAGTGTCAAATTAGAAGCCATCAAAAATACGTATTACCCTTACCCAGACGTAATGGTCAGTTGTGATGACCGCGACAAAGAAGACGAATACAAAGTAGCTTTCCCCTGTATATTGGTTGAAGTGTTATCTAAAAGTACAGCAGAATATGACAAAGACTTTAAACTGAGAAAATATAAGAAAATTCCCTCTTTACAATACTACCTTTTGGTCTCCCAATACGAATGCAGTGTTGAGTTATACAGCCGTACTGACAATCCTGACCTTTGGCTTTATCAAACCTATGAGGAATTAACGGATGTCATTTCTTTTGAAAAACTGCACTTCACAATGCCTGTATCTGCTATCTATGAGGCTGTTACCTTTACTCGCTCAATAGAGCCTTTACGACGTTATTTTGGCGAATAATCTTTATTCCCTTAAAACAAAAACGGTTCTCTGACAATTTTTGTGGTTATCAAAATTACACGGAGAACCTCAGAGATAAAAAAGAGAGTCAAAGAGGGGTATATATCTGATTGTCAAAGCTTTGAAGTCCGAGGTTCTCTGTGTAACACTCTGTGACACTCTGTGTAACCTTATTGTCCACTAAAATTGTCTGAGTACCACAAAAACTTACTCAAATCACAATCAATAGCCGAGCAACAAAGGGAGTGTTTGCGGTCTCTTTTCAACGTAAGAACCAAACTTTTCTTATCAACCCTTTTTCGACTAAGTAAATGGCTGTGGCAGAGAACTCTTGGCCACGCCCTATGATGTATTCTTTGTCAATGACATAGTCGCCTTGAATGATACGCCCGTGTAATGCTGCGAAGTTTTGGGGAAACTTTTTGAAGAGAGTTCCGTATTCATTTTCCAAGTCTTTTTTGGTCAAAATCCGAGGTTTAGCGTTTGCGAAACTATAAATTTCAACCGTATCAGCGTAGGTTTCTACAAATGCCTTGATGTCTTGTCGGTTATAGGCATCGAGTTGCTGCTGTACAATTTTTTCGGGATGTTGGGCGAAACTCATCAAAGAAATGGAGAGTAAGCATGAAGCGAATAGGTATTTCATAGGGAAAAGAGTTTATTCTATTTTTGATACACTCGCACATAGTCTATTTCGTATTTTACAGGGAATTTGGTGGAGGAGGGGTCACCGCCATTGTCACCGCCAATAGCCAGATTGAGCATCATATAATGCGGCTGCATAAAAGGGTTTTTGCCCGTCCCATCGCGGTTTATCGTTTCGGATAGTTCCACAAAATTGAGCAACATTCCATCCACATAAATACGGATAGCTTTTTCGTCCCAATCCATGCGCCAAACGTGAAATTTCTTACTCCAACGACGGTCTTCAAAGGATTCGATGGGTTTCTTAGGGTCACGCCAAACCGCTTTAAAACGAGTCTCGCTTCCCCAAGCTACATTGGCCAGCAACATACCACGATAGTACTCCATAATATCAATTTCACCATTGCGCGGCCATTCACTTTCTACCCCCAACGTCCACCACGCAGGCCATAAACCAGGGCTGATGTCAATGCGTGCCCTCATCTCAAACCGTCCGTATTTCCAACTATGCAAACCTTGGGTTTTTAAACTTGACGATGTATATTCAATAGTAGGGCGACTTTTTTTCCAGTCTTGGCTATTGGCATCGTAATTGGGATTCGGGCGATTTTCGCGACGCCCCTCGATGATAAGCTTCCCTCGTTTGCAATAGGCGTTTTCGGGTTGATACCATTGATGTTCGTGATTACGCACAAATCCTTTTTCAAACTTCCAATTAGCAGGGTTAGGCGCGCCAGCAGAATTGAATTCATCAGACCAAACCAGCCCCCATCCCACATATTTAGACTTTTTTTGGGCATGAGCGTTTGGTACTACCCCACCTAAAATAAGAATACCTACTATGATAATTGGCATCAGCCTTTCTTTTCTCTGCTTCATTCTGCGCGGTTATGTACTAAGTTGTTTGTTTCCTTCGGTAAGAAGCGCAAGATTTTTTCAATTAGCAAATATATCCAAGGGTTTATTGGACTTTTTCATTACTATCTTTTTTTGCAAAAATTTACTGGTTAGATTTGGCATAGAATCCTAATCTAACTTATCGTTTGCATGAAAAAACTTATTACACTTCTCATCACACTATCGGTATTGTCGTCAACTTGGGCGCAAACCCCCACTTTTCCTCGCAACGGAGTCTATGACGAACGTCCCGAAATGTACGCTTTCACCAACGCTACCATCTACGTGGACGCCCGTACGGTACTGGAAAACGCCACGCTTCTCATCAAAAATGGTATTGTGGTAGTAGCGGGGAAAGATGTACAAATCCCCGCTGGCACGGTGGTAACTGACCTGAAAGGCCGTCGCATTTATCCTGCGTTGATTGACATGGAGTCCGACTATGGTATGCCCGAAGTAAGACGTACCCAAGGAGGCGGTCGCGGAACACCACCCCAAATTGAGTCCAATAAAAAGGGGGCTTTCGGTTGGAACCAAGCCATCAATGCCGAAACTGAAGCAGGGAAGCTTTTTGTGGTTAACAACACCAAAGCCGATGAACTAAGAAAATTAGGCTTTGGAACGGTTTTAACCCACCATCACGATGGAATTGTACGAGGAAGCGGGACCTTGGTGAGCCTTGCCTCTGAACCCGAAAACAGCGTAGTGGTGCGCCATCCCGCATCGTTTCACCTTTCTTTTAGCAAAGGTACTTCTACTCAACAATACCCCAACTCCCCCATGGGCGCGATGGCACTCCTGCGCCAAACCTACTACGACGCCGAATGGTACAAAGCATCGGGGAAGAACGTAGAACATAACCTTTCGTTGGAAGCCTTTAATAATCAAAGCACCTTACCGACTATTTTTGAAACCACTGACAAATGGAGTTTGCTCCGTGCCGATAAACTGGGTGATGAATTCAAAACCCAGTACATCTTTCGTGGAACGGGCGACGAATACCAACGGATTGACGAAATAAAAGCCACGGGTGGCTCACTCATTTTGCCTATCAATTTTCCCGCTGCTTTCGACGTAGAAGACGCTTGGGATGCCGACAACGTAAGCCTTGCCGAAATGAAACACTGGGAAATGGCCCCCGCCAACGCCGCTACGCTCGAAAAAGCGGGGGTAAACTTTGCCATTACGTCGGCTTTACTGAGAGCCAAAACCGATTTCTGGCCCAATCTTCGCAAAGCGATTGAACACGGTTTATCCGAAACCAAGGCTTTGGAAGCCCTCACGACCGTGCCTGCCCAAATGTTACAATGCAGCGACAAAGTAGGCACGCTCAAAACAGGTTCATGGGCCAATTTTATTATTACTTCGGGTAATCTTTTCAGTGCCGATAACATTTTATACGAAAACTGGATTCGGGGTAAAAAATACGTCATCAATAGCCTCAATCAACCCGATTTGCGCGGAACGTATCAACTTGAATTGAATTCAGAAAAAGGGAAGCTCATTATCTCTGGCAAACCCGACAAGCCTGATTATCAGGTTGTATTGAGCGATACCGTTAAGATCACCCCCAAAGTGACACTGCTCAACGACGTTATTTCTCTTAATTTTCAGCCTGATAGAAGAGTTCCCAACGCCACGACCCGCCTCACAGGCTACCGCGACGGCAATACGTTGAAGGGCAATGGCGAAAATGCCAAAGGCGAAGTGGTAAAGTGGGCGGCTACGTTGCAAGAACCCGTTAAAATGACCGAAGCACGTCGCGATTCTACACAAAAACCACTCATCAATGTAGACAAACCTCTGTTTCCGTTTGTTGGTTTTGGCAATCCCGAAAAACCCAAAGCCGAAACAATTTTGGTCAAAAATACCACTGTTTGGACCAGTGAGGATGCGGGTGTTTTACAAAGTACCGATGTGCTGGTCGAGAACGGAAAAATCGCCCGTATTGGTAAAAACCTCTCTGCCCCCAACGCCCGCGTCATTGACGGAACGGGTAAGCACCTCACGCCAGGAATTATTGACGAACACTCTCACATTGCGCTTGCTTCTGTCAATGAAGGGGGGCAATCCAGCTCGGCTGAGGTACGCATGAGCGATGTCGTCAATCCTGATGACATCAATATTTATCGTCAGTTAGCAGGAGGTGTTACGATGTCACAATTATTGCACGGTTCGGCCAACTCCATTGGTGGGCAGTCGGCAGTTGTGAAATTGAAATGGGGCAGCAATGTCAACGAAATGCTCGTTCCCGAAGCCCAATATATCAAATTTGCATTGGGAGAAAACGTAAAACAAGCCAACAGTCCCAACGCTACGGTACGTTATCCACAAACCCGTATGGGCGTAGAACAAGTATTTTTTGACCATTTTATCCGCGCCAAAGAATACGAACGTGCTTGGGATGCTTACAATTCAATGAAAAACAAAATCGGTGTTCCTGCCCCCCGCCGCGACATTGAACTTGATGCCATCGCCGAAATTCTCAACGGCAAGCGGCATATTACTTGCCACTCTTACGTACAGTCCGAAATCAATATGTTGCTAAAAGTGGCAGATTCCTTAGGTTTTAAAATCAACACGTTTACGCATATTTTGGAAGGCTATAAAGTGGCCGACAAAATGAAAAAGCACGGAGCCGCGGGGTCGTCTTTCTCCGATTGGTGGGCGTACAAAATGGAAGTAAAAGACGCCATTCCTTACAATGCCGCTATTTTGGCCAAAGTAGGCGTTCTTACCAGCATCAACTCCGACGATGCCGAAATGGCCCGTCGCCTCAACCAAGAAGCGGCCAAAGCCGTCGAATACGGAGGCATCGCCGAGACCGAAGCCCTTAAAATGGTGACGATTAACCCCGCTAAAATCTTACGCCTCGACAAGCGTACGGGAAGCATCAAAGTAGGCAAAGACGCTGACTTGGTCTTGTGGAACAATCACCCTCTTTCCATCTATGCCCGCCCCGACTATACGATTGTAGAAGGCACTGTTTATTATTCGACCGAAAACGACGAAAAACGCCGTAGCGAAGTAGAAAAAGAACGCGCTCGTCTGATTCAGAAAATGGTTTCGGCCAAAACAGGGGGCGCTACCACTGTCCGCCCACCCTTCCGCCGTCAGCGTATGTGGCATTGTGAGGATGTAGAAGGAATCTCCGCTGAAGGGGAAGAAGAGCAAAAGTAGGGCCTTTTTGTTTTGTCGTCCTGTAAGCACTTAAAATAATTACTGAATGATTTTAGACCCTTTCAGGGTGACAAAAAAGAAGGCAAAATCAACAATCAAATTTTCAAGAAAAATGAAAAAACTAACTATATTTCTATGCCTCATTTCTGTGGGCATTTGGGCACAAAATCCCGCCCCTGCTAAGCCCCAAACCAAAGCCATCGCTCTGGTGGGAGGAACCGTCCACGTGGGCAATGGCACTGTGATTGACAAGGGAGTAGTGGTCTTCGACAAAGGTATCCTCACCGCCGTGGGAGATGCCAACACTGCTTTTGACCGCAGCAAAACGGAGGTCATCGAAGTATCAGGCAAACACCTCTACCCCGGACTCATCGCCATGGGTGCTACGACGGGCTTGGTCGAAATCAGCTCAGTACGTGCCACCACCGACAACCAAGAAGTAGGAACGCTCAACCCCAACGTAAGGGCCTTGATAGCCTACAATACCGATTCGGAAGTCATTCCAACCCTCCGAAACAATGGACTTTTGTTGACCCAAGCTACCCCTCAAGGTGGGACGATTTCGGGTTCTTCGTCAGTGATGGAACTGGATGGGTGGAACTGGGAGGATGCTGTCCTCAAAAAAGACGATGGATTATGGCTTACTTGGCCACCGTTTTTTGCCCGCGAGTTTAATCTTGACGATTTTTCGCTGAGCCTTCAACGCAACACGCGCCGTCAGGAGGTAATCAACAATCTTACTCAGCTGTTTTCTGACGCGCAGGCGTATAGTCAAATCAAAAATCCCAGCGTCACTAACCTAAAACTGGAAGCACTTCGGGGGCTTTTTGACGGGCGTCAGAACCTCTATATCCGCGCCGAAAATAGCAAAGACATTGTTGAGTCGGTCAAATTTGCCAAACAGCAAGGAGTGAAAAAAATAGTCATCGTAGGCGCAGAAGATGCCCTTCGCGTGGTTGATTTTTTGAAAGAAAACAGTATCCCTGTTGTGTTAGGAGAGACCCACCGCCTGCCCAATCGTCAAGATGAACCCGTGTATCAACCCTATCAGTTGCCCGCACTTTTGCACAAAGCTGGTGTAACCGTAGCCCTCAGCTACGGCGAAGCTTACTGGCGCACGCGCAATCTCCCTTTTGTGGCAGGAACCGCCGCAGGGTTTGGCAATATTGACCGCGAAGAAGCCCTCAAAATGATTACTTCTACCCCTGCCAAATTGTTGGGTATTGATAAGCAAGTAGGGACATTAGAAAAAGGGAAACTGGCTACGCTTGTTGTGTGTAAAGGAGATATTTTGGATATGCGTTTCAATGGCATTGATCATGCCTTTATTCAGGGACGAAAAATAGACCTCGACGACCGCCACAAACGTCAATACCGCAAGTATTCAGATAAATACGAAATTGGGGAGAAATAAAAAATGTTGAGTGGAGAATGTCGAATAGGAGCAACTTATTCGACATTCTAACTTCTGCACTCGACCTTCTAATAAGTCACCCACGTATCTTTTCCACCTCCCCCTTGTGAAGAGTTTACGACCAACGAGCCTTTGCGCAGCGCCACCCGCGTCAGTCCTCCTGGAATCACGTTAATGGTATCTCCGTAAAGAATATAGGGACGCAAATCCACGTGGCGGCCTTCGGCGTGGTCGTCCACAATACACGGTACACGCGACAGTGAAATCACGGGTTGAGCAATGTAGTTACGGGGATTTTCTTTGACCTTGGTACGGAAAAGCGCGTGTTCTTCTTTGGTGGCCTTCGGCCCAATCAACATCCCGTAGCCCCCTGCTTCGTTGGCTTCTTTAACGACCAAATTTTCAATATTTTCTAATACATACTTCAAATCATCGTCTTCACGGCAAATGTAAGTGCGCACATTAGGAATAATCGCTTCCTGGTCTAAATAGTACTTGATGATGCGAGGTACGTAGGCATAAATCACTTTGTCATCGGCCACACCCGTTCCCGGGGCATTAGCAAGTGCGACACGGCCTTTTTTGTAAACATCAAAAATCCCTGGAATACCAATCAACGAGTGGGGATTAAACACCTGCGGGTCAAGGAAGGTATCATCTAAACGGCGATAAATCACATCCACAATTTCAAAACCACGGGTAGTCCGCATCTTGACATAGCCACCCGAAACCACCAAATCACGAGCATCAACCAACTCTACGCCCATTTGTTGGGCCAGATAAGAGTGTTCAAAATAAGCTGAGTTATAAATTCCTGGAGTAAGAACAACAATATTTGGATCAGGACGGTCTGCAATAAACTTGAGCATTTCAAACAACCGAGCGGGATAATCAGACACTGGGCGCACTCCCGTACGAGCCAGTACCTCGGGAAAAATCTGCTTGGAAAGCTCTCGATTTTCGAGCATATAAGATACCCCCGACGGGCAGCGAAGATTGTCTTCCAGAACCATAAATTGCCCGTCATCTCCCCGAATTAAATCTGTTCCAGTAATATGACACCAAATGCCTTTGGGTGGTTTCAGACCACGGCAAGCTTCCAAGTAGCATTTAGAAGTTTCAATCAAATCACGCGGTACAATCCCGTCTTTTAGAATTTTTTGGTCATTATAAATATCGTCAATGAACATATTTAAAGCCGTAATTCGCTGAATTAAGCCTTGCTCCGTTCTGTTCCAGTCATCTCCCGATACTACCCTCGGAATAATATCAAGGGGCATGATACGTTCTGTTCCTTCCCCTTCCGAATAAACGTTAAAAGTAATTCCCATAGACATCAGCGCCCGTTCGGCTGTATGTTGGCGATTCATGAGTTCCGTTTGGCTCAGTTGCTCAACTCGCTGCTTAAAAGCCTCATAACCAGGACGTATTTTGCCGTCGGGCATAAACATCTCGTCGTAGAATTTTTCGGTGTCGTAGTTTTTGAAAGAAAATTGCATAATGGTGAATATCGTTGGTGAGTTATTTGTTTTGCCGAACAAGATATGTACAAATCTGGAATTTTGCCAAATTTTATGCTGATTTTTATTAAAATACGTATTATTACAGTATCTATTTCCGAAATTATGTGATTATATCGTACTTTATAAGTTCTTTTTACGTTATTTCGGAGGAATAATTTCTTGCCATTTATTAATTTCTTTCCTTTGTCCTTAACACCTTATTTCTTAACGCTTAACTTGGAATTTTGGGAATGTTACACCGCATTTTTATTGTAGCTATTGGACTATTGAGTTGTATTTCAAGTCAAGCTCAACATTGGTTGGGTCTATCTTCCAGTAACTACGCTGGTACCAACGCCCTCTTTCTCAACCCCGCCCACGCCGCCGATTCTCGCCATAAGCTGTACGTCAATCTCGTAGGCAATGATTTTTTTCTTATCAACAACTATCTCCGCTACGACGCCCCCTATTCCTTTCTAAGTCTTATTACCAATAGTGTGTCCCAAAAATACCGCAGCGAGCGCGGACTGATTATATGGAGAGATACCTATTACAACGAACGGCTCAACGGCCAACTCAAACACTTTCATACGGGGGGCGACCTTCGTGGCCCTTCGTTTCTGTATTCATTTAAAAACAATCGCTTTGCCATAGGACTTACCAGCCGAGGGCGCTATCTACTCAATATGACCAATGTGACGGAAGAAACGGCGCGGGTGATTCGGTACGGAACAGACTTGGTAGAATTACAGAATAAACGTTATACCAATCAAACAGCCAAGTTCACAACCAATGGTTATATCGAATTGGGAGCTACTTTTGGGGCTGTTTTGGCTGATTATGATGAGCATTTTTTGAAAGTAGGTTCCACCATAAAACGTGCCGTCGGCGTTTATAACGCCCATGCTGATTTACAAAACGCTGATTACCGAATCTTAGTAGAAAGCCTTAACCGTGAGCGTGAGTTCATCTTGGTTACTCAATTACAAGCCAAATATGGCTATACCACCGACGAAGCTTTCAACAATATCAGTCCCAGTCCTGGCTTTCTGTTTGGTAAGCAATCGGCTGGAGCTGGATGGGGATTTGACATAGGGGCTGTTTACGAGTACCGCCCTGATTTTGGAAAATTTAGAAGAACTGCCCCTCGCGGGGGCAAAGAACCCGACCCAAACAAAAATAAGTACAAGTTTCGTATCTCGGCGGCACTGAATGATGTGGGAGCTATTCGGTATAAAAACCTGAATTATGTAAGAGAGATAGATGTCAACAAAACAACAGGACAGGTTTTTTCTGAACGCTATTTTGACAAAGCAAATACCAGCAGTAAAGCTATTAACGCACTAAACCAATCTTTACAGATAAACCCTGAGCAAAATGCTCGTGCTTTTACGGTAGGCCTCCCCACGGCGGCCAACGTCAGTTTTGATTATCACCACAAAGTCAATTGGTACGTCAATGCTCTGTGGGTACAAGGGTTAAGAGGAAGTAATAATCTGGACATCAAACCACAATCCGTGTTAGCAGTTACCCCTCGTTACGAAACACGCTGGAAGGATTGGATTTTTACTTTGGTCTATACGCGCCCTTTTTCCACCGCAAACCCAAAGACCCCAACAAGTGCTGGTACATCCCCTACGAAAAATCTGCAAGACGAAAAAGATAATTTTCTGATGAATCCTTACGTCACTTCCTACCTATCGCCCAAGGGGATTGCTACGGTTACCTTTTTTCATCCAGCTCAAAACTCCATGCCATTGCACCTTTTGCAGTTTTTAGCGGACACCATTGAGCAAACTGGGCAAAATCCTGATACCAAGGTCATCATACTTAAAAGTGGAGGTGACCGCACTTTTTGTGCAGGAGCAAGTTTTGACGAATTGGCCGCAATCAAGACCGAGGCGGAAGGCTTAGCTTTTTTTTCAGGTTTTGCCAAAGTCATCAATGCTTGCCGCTGTTGCCCCGCTGTAATCATCGGACGAGTACAGGGCAAAGCCGTGGGCGGGGGCGTAGGTTTGGCGGCGGCCACCGATTACTGTTTTGCCACCCAACATGCGGCAGTACGCTTGAGCGAACTACTTATTGGCATTGGGCCATTTGTAGTAGGCCCTGCCATTGAGCGAAAAATAGGCATTGCCGCTTTTTCCCAAATGACACTCAATGCTCCTACTTTCTACGAAGCTGCTTGGGCGAAAGAAAAAGGGCTTTATGCCGAAGTGTATGAAAATATAGAAGCAATGGATAAGGCCATAGAAACATTTGCTCAACAACTCGTTCAATACAATCCTGATGCTTTACAAAAATTGAAAAAAATATTTTGGGAAGGCACTGAACACTGGGATAGTCTTCTTTTAGAAAGAGCCACCCTGAGCGGACGCTTAGTGTTATCAGAACATACCCGTACTGCCATTGCCAAATTTAAAGTTTAGTACTCGTACCATTCACCCCACCATTTTTGTAACTGTTTACGAATTTCATTTTCACGGGCATTTTGTCCAGGCTCGTACAATTTTTTTCCTTTCAATTCATCGGGTAAAAAATCAAGTGGCGTAAAATTGCCTTCGTAGTCGTGGGCGTACTTGTAGTTTTTTCCGTAGCCAATTTCTTTCATCAATTTCGTAGGGGCATTACGAAGATGCAACGGAACGGGCAAATGAGCCGTTTTCTCAGCAAGTGTCAAAGCTTCCTCGATAGCCAAATAACTCGCGTTGCTTTTGGGCGAAGTAGCCAAGTAAACCACCACTTGCCCCAACACAATCCGACATTCGGGATACCCGATTGCTTTTACCGCTTGTAAGCAGGAATTGGCCATAATGATGGCCGTAGGATTAGCGTTTCCAATGTCTTCCGAAGCCAAAATCAACATTCTGCGAGCAATAAACTCAGGGTCTTCTCCCGCCTGTATCATTCGGGCCATCCAGTACAGGGCTGCGTTGGGGTCGCTTCCGCGCATGGACTTAATAAAGGCCGATGCAATGTCGTAGTGCTGCTCCCCTGATTTGTCATAACGGGCCAAATTTTGTTGGGCTATTTCCGTCACGGTTTCGTCCGTAATCACAATTGGCGATTCATGAAAATGAGCGTTGACAACCAATTCTAACAAATTCAACAGCTTACGTCCATCTCCTCCCGACAATCGCAACAGCGCATTATACGATTCAAACTCGATTTTCTTTGTTTTTAAAACTTCATCTTTCTCGACGGTCTGATGTAGCATTTGTATCAGTTCGTCTCGGCCCAAACCTTCCAAAATATACACCTGACAGCGCGACAGCAATGCCGAATTGAGTTCAAAAGAAGGATTTTCGGTGGTAGCCCCAATGAGCGTAATTTGTCCTTTTTCAACGGCTCCAAGCAGAGCATCTTGTTGGCTTTTGTTGTAGCGGTGGATTTCATCAATAAACACAATCGGAGGAAATAAACCCGATGGACGCGCCAGTACTTCACGGAGTTCTTTTACACCTGAACTGATAGCACTTAACGAGTGAAACACCCTCTTAGTGGTTTCGGCTATGAGAAGTGCCAAGGTGGTTTTCCCTACCCCAGGAGGTCCCCACAGAATCATGGATGGAATGAGGTTGTTTTCCAGTGCTCGTTTTAAAGCGCCGTTAGAGCCGAGCAATCGAGGCTGACCGATAAAATCCTCAAGGGTGCGCGGGCGCATGCGTTCGGGTAGGGGTGCTGGCATGGTTGCAGTGATTAATGAGGCGTAAAAATACGAACCTTCGTACCTTTTTGAGCAATTTTGCTTTATCACTGTTTCCAAATTAGTTTCTTGGGCGTATCTTTGGAAAGACAACTTCAAAAATTTATGATGCATTTTCGCCTTGCTACTACCAACGATATTGAAACGATTGCTCATCTTCATGCCGATAGTTGGAAAACTACGTATCGAGGAATGTTATCGGACGATTACCTCGACCATCACGTAACGGCAGACCGAATTCAAGTTTGGACGCAGCGAATTGAAAACCCTACCGAAAATCAACGAATCATATTGAGTGTAGATGAGGAAGGTTCGACAACGGGATTTGTATGTGCGTATGGCAATGTAACCGACCCTTATGGGACATTTATTGATAACCTTCATGTATCGCCTACGCTCAAAGGAAAAGGGATTGGGCGCGCCTTGATGCGGCAAGTATATAAATGGAGTATAGAAACGTACAATCAGCCCAAACTTTATCTCAAAGTATTAGAAAACAATCATTCTGCACGTATTTTTTACGAGAAAGTAGGA
>JBGAUP010000476.1:0-2265 GCA_044228585.1 Runella sp.
AGGATGGCTAGGTATGCTGCATCCAAATCTTGAAAAACAATTAGGTTTTGATACCCAGGTCTTTCTATTTGAACTGGATCAGAGTCTGGTACTTAGTAAACGTATTCCCGTTTTTAAATCTCTGTCAAAATATCCATCAGTTCGACGCGATTTAGCCTTGATAGTTAAAGAAGATGTTGCTGCGAGTGAAATAATCAACTGCATTAAAAGCAGTGCAGAGCCAGCCTTGCAAGAAGTAATAATCTTTGACATCTACCGCGGCAAAGGTGTCGAAGAGGGCAGTAAAAGCATGGCCTTAAGTTTAATCATGCAAGATGATACACAAACACTAACAGACTCTGAAATAGACGCTATAGTTAGCAGGCTGTTAACCCTATTGACTAATGAAAAGAATGCAAAGCTGAGGGATTGATTTATGGCATTAACAAAAGCAGATTTTGCCGAAAGGTTGTTTGACGAGTTAGGCTTAAACAAGCGTGAAGCGAAAGAAATGGTAGAACTCTTTTTTGAAGAAATTAAAAGTTCTTTGGAACAGGGTCAACAAGTAAAAATTTCCGGTTTTGGAAAATTCGAGCTTCGTGATAAAACCAGTCGTCCGGGCAGGAACCCAAAAACAGGCGAGGAAATACCCATAACTGCCAGACGCGTAGTTACGTTCCGGTCTGGTCAAAAACTTAAAGCCAGGGTAGAAACTTATGTTGGAGCCAAGTAACAACAATGAATTACCGGTCATACCGGAAAAACGTTATTTCACCATAGGTGAAGTAAGTGAGTTGTGTGGAGTTAAACCCCATGTACTTCGCTATTGGGAACAAGAATTTACCGAATTGAGTCCGGTAAAAAGACGTGGCAATCGCCGTTATTATCAGCGTCACGAAGTCTTGATGATACGACAAATAAGAGCCTTGTTATATGAGCAAGGATACACGATTAGTGGAGCCAGAGCCCATCTCATGAATGATAGTGCCAAAGAAGATTCAGTCCGCACCAAGCAATTAATTCATCAAATGATCGCCGAGCTTGAAGATATTTTAGAACTATTTAATTAGCCTCAGTTCGGTTTAAGAGTTCAGACCAAAGGGCAATCAATCAGCCTCCTGTAAATTAAAAAGCAGGTTTTATCTCTTGATTAAGAGTAAGCGGCCAGACCTGCCACGATGTTCGACAGGTAATTGAGCAGTCGCGGCGAATTTAGCCTGATGGTATTAGGTTACAACTTCACACGCGTACTGAATATTCTCGATGTTGACGCACTGAGGGATTATTGCGCCCGAAGATCAGGAAATGCGTTAAGAAACGTGGGATATGCGTAAAAAATGCTACGTAGGACGGCTTAAAATCCATCTGGACTTTGGATACTTTCACAGTCTCAGAAGCTTGGGAAACTCTGATAGTCAGAGTTTCCAGACATGATTTTGATAAAACCACTTGACGGTTCGGTAACCTGATTGATGGTAATACACCAGGAGGGTAATCATTTCTCTAAAACTCATGCGGTGTGGGCGATTACATTTCTTTTCACCGTTCGGTAGTTGATTTTTTTTGCCATTCCAGAATAAATGTCTGACTAAAATCATCTACGAGGCAAGGAGATTCTTTAAAATTTCAAGTTTGAAAAAATTGGTGCTTTAAATATTCAATAACTTACACTAGTTTTTCATGAAAACCCAATTATTATCATATTCTCATAATCTTGTAATGTGGTACTATATTAGATTGTAAGTTTTTTGATGTTGGGTTTTGGTTTTAAAAAAATATCAATTTCGGGGCGTAGCGCAGCTTGGTAGCGCACTTGTCTGGGGGACAAGGGGTCGCAGGTTCAAATCCTGTCGTCCCGACCAATTGAATCAATGGGTTACAAAATGGCTAAAAATGTAAAAGTATAGATTTTAGGGTTTCGTGATACCACTCGTGATACCAAATTTCACCGCTTGCCATTAAATACGACAAAAACACCCGCAGGCATTGCCGAATAACAGACACAAAAAAACCGCAGTTAAGCAGTTATCTGTTATGACAAACGAATTAAAAGCAACGCCACAAAGCGAATATTCCTCTTTCTCATGACCCCGCAACGACTGCCGCTGTGTTCTTGTGGTAATAACGTGGCATTAACGCCGTGAGCCCCTGCCCTGCCTTTGGTTAGGTGTGGTAATTGCGTGGTAAAAAATCAAGTCCTCAGTTTGATTGTTTGCTCTCGACCATACACAGCTCTTTTGCCATGCCGATTGTTATGAAATACTCAATTTTTTCCTGAGCGTAACC
>JBGAUP010000477.1:0-2248 GCA_044228585.1 Runella sp.
ATGGTCGTAGTGAATCATGGAGGAATCTACCTAAAACAAAAAATGAGATATGTTAAACTCTTTGTTGGTTATTTAACGTTAACAACGAAGCTAATGGTTTCAAGCTTAATGCCCAAAGTTAGCAATTTCTATCTATTCGACTTTTGTAAGATTCTAACAGCTTTTCATGAAACGAATTATCTTTTTATTATTTTTTGCTTTTTCTCCCTTCGCCAAAGCTCAAATTCTCTACGATACCGTCACCCAAAACTTAGTATTAGAATCCATTGACCACATTTATAACTACGAATTTGGTGAAGCAGAACCGCTAATGCGACAAATTCGTACCAAATACCCTAACCATCCCGTCAATTCGATGCTAAAGGCCATGCAGTTGCATTGGCAATATTTGCCCGTCAAAGACAATAAGGCCGTTAGTGGTCAGTACCTTAGCTTGTTGCAAGATTGTTTAAACAAAGCCAAAGTATTAGAGAAAAACGAGAAGACCCGCCCCGAAGCAGCGTTTTTCTCCATGGCTGGCCACGGATACATCGCCTTGGTACACAATTACAACGACGATAAAATCAAAGCTGCCAGCGAGGCCAAACAAGCCTACAATTACGTCATGGATGGTTTCAAATACATGGAGCGTAATCCTGAGTTTTACTTTTCTTCGGGGTTGTACAACTACTACATCATTCGCTACCCCGAAGATCACCCGATTGTGAAACCGATTGTTATTTTCTTTAAAGACGGCAATCGCGAAGAAGGTCTCCGTCAGATGGACGTTGCGGCACGAAAAGGCGTTTTTACCCGTACCGAATCTGCTTTTTATCTATCAAGAATTTTTCTCAAACACGAATTACGCTATGATAGAGCGAGCAGTTACTTAGCTACATTGGCACAAAAGTACCCCAACAACCCCATTTTTTTGATGAAACATACGGAAGCCTTGTTACTTTTGAACAAATACGAAGAAGCTCAGCCCTACCTGGAACGTTTAAAAAAACGCAACGATAAATTTTTCCCCATTGCTTGGCGAACATTTGAAGGTCTAATCCAAGAAAAACACTTAAAAAATGACTCAGAAGCGGCCAAGCTATACCAAGCAGCCCTCCGCCAACCCCACGATGACGAATATACCAAAGAATACCACGCTTTTGCTTACGCGGGTTTGGCTCGCATAGCCAACCGCGCAGGTGAACGCCGTAAAGCCATTAGCTATTACAAAAAAGTAGAAGAGCTGGCCGAGTACAAAGCACTGATACAAGAAGCCAAAATATTTCTAAAATAATTAATCTATTCCTTTAGAAGCCGTTAATTCGGAAATAGACGTGGCAGTAGTTTGTACTACCCAAATTCCCCCCTCTTTCATTAAAATTTTACCGCTTTGTGAGGTGATTTGCATCGTTCCTGTGGGGGATGGTTTCACATCAACAAGGGTCTCCAAAAGAGGTGATACCTCAACATTCCAACTGATACCGTTCCAATTTAAAATTGTTCCTTTACTACCTACCGCCCAACCTTCATTGGTGTTGGTAAGATAAATTCCTAACAAATCCTCATCGGCAAAAACCAATACTTCGCCCCAACGTTCACCATCCCAGCGCAAAATCGTTGCGTTATCGCCTACCGCCCATCCATCGTTGTTCGCCAAAAAGTGAAGTGCCCTAATCGGCTTCGTCGTAGGTGTTTCTACATTTACCCACTCTTTGCCCAAACTGCGCTGAATTTTCCATTCGCTACTTATTCGCCAGTTATTTTTGGGGAGGGTAGAATTTTGCGCCCAAACAGCCACTATGGTAGCCAGAAGAATTAGAAAAGTGATGATTAATTTTTTCATGGTTTGTTGAGTTTGGCATAAGCCTTGATAAACTACTCCTATTGAATAGAACATAAACCATGCCAGCTACATCTGGTTCGTTTTTCATTTGGCAGTTTCTTTGTATATTTGAATTAAACAGTTGATGCCGCCAACCCAACTTCAATTTTTTTGGAGCGATGAAATCTCTTTTGAACTATTTTAAAGCCCAAAAAGAAATCATTCAATCATTATTGGGGCAACCCAAACAAACTTATTCCTCCGCTACTTTTCATCAACTCCGAGTTGAACTCAAAAAATTGAATGCCCTTTTTGAGTTGATAAAATTCTGCAAAAAAGGCTTTAAGAAAAAACGCACGTTCAAACCATTCAAGAAGATTTTTAGACAGGCAGGCAAAGTTCGAGAGTTACAAGTGGAAGAAATTGTACTAAAGAAGTATTTTCAGA